>NZ_CP027666.1:2089430-2391360 GCF_003008535.1 Ottowia oryzae | reverse complement strand
GAGTTCTGCATCGACAAGCTCTACGCGCCCGAAGGCCCCACGGGGCGGCTAGGGCTGCTGGAGATGCGCGCTTTCGAGATGCCGCCGCACGCGCGCATGTCGGTGGTGCAGCAGCTGCTGATCCGTGCGCTGCTGGCGCGCTTTTGGCGCCAGCCGTACACGGGCACCCCGGTGCGCTGGGGCAATGCGCTGCACGACCGCTTCATGCTGCCCGCGTTCATCAAGGCCGACTTCGAGGGCGTGATCGACGAGCTGCAGCAGGCCGGCTATGCGCTGGATGCCGCGTGGTTTGCCCCGCACCACGAGTTCCGCTTTCCGCTGATCGGCGAGCTGGCCCTGCCCGGCATGCGCCTGACGCTGCGCCACGCGCTGGAGCCCTGGCACGTGATGGGCGAGCAAAGCAACGGCGCCACCACGGCGCGCTACGTCGATTCGTCGGTGGAAAGGCTGCAGGTGCAGGTCAGTGGCTTCAACGCCAAGCGCTACGTACTGGCGTGCAACGGTCGCGCCGTGCCGCTGCAGCCGCTGGGCAAGGAAGGCGAATTCGCCGCAGGCGTGCGCTTCAAGGCGTGGAACCCGTGGTCTTCGCTGCACCCGTCCATCCAGCCGCAAGGCCCGCTGACCTTCGACGTGATCGACACCTGGAACCAGCGCTCGGTGGGGGGCTGTCAATACCACGTGGCGCACCCCGGCGGGCGCAACTACCAGACCTTTCCGATCAATGCGTACGAGGCCGAAAGCCGGCGCCTGGCGCGGTTCTCGGCCGTGGGGCATTCGGCCGAGCCGTCCGCGCTGACCGTGCAGGATGCCGAGCGCGCCGGCAGCCGCGAGTACCCCTACACGCTGGACCTGCGCTGGGGCGCATTGCCGGCACGGTGACGCCGTCAGGGTTGCCTGGTGTCCGACAGCCGGGCTCACCTTGATCGGACACAATAGGCCGGGTATGCCTGCATCGGACGAATTGAGCCAGTTGCGCACCCAACTCCACATCGAAACGGGCGCCACCTTCCCCCGCGCGGACGACGCGCACTTTGACGAGCTGCACGGCCTGCGCGCGCGCTTGGCCAGCGGCATTGACGCGCCCCAGGCCGCGCTGGTGCCGGCCTGGGCGCGCTTCTTCAGGGCGCTGGGCCCGGCGGGCTGGGCGCAGCTGGACCAGCGCGCCAGCCGCCTGGCGCGGCAGCTGCGTGACAACGGCGTGTCCTACAACGTCTACACCGACGATGTGCAGCTGCAGCGCCCGTGGGCGCTGGACATGTTCCCCCTGCTGATCACGCCGGGCGACTGGGCGCGCATCGAAGACGGCGTGCTGCAGCGCGTGCGCGTGCTGGAAGCGGTGATGGCCGACGTGTACGGCGAGCGCCGCCTGCTGCGCGAAGGGCTGGTGCCACCCGCGCTGGTGCAAGGCCACCCTGACTACCTGCGCGCGCTGCACGGTGTGCGGCCGGTGGGCGGCCAGCACCTGCACATCGTCGCGATGGACTTGGCGCGCGGGCCCAACGGGCATTGGTGGGTGGTGTCGCAGCGCACGCAGGCGCCCTCGGGCCTGGGCTATCTGCTGGAAAACCGGCTGGCCGTGTCCAGCCAATTCGCCGAGCCGTTCGAGGCGCTGAACGTGCGCCGCCTGGCCGCCACCTACCGCAGCTTCATCGAAGGCCTGAAGGCCATGGCGCCCAACGGGCCGGACGCGCACGTCGCGCTGCTGACCGCCGGGCCGTACAACGAGACGTACTTCGAGCAGTCTTACCTGGCGCGCTACCTGGGCGTGACGCTGGTGGAAGGCACCGACCTGACGGTGCGCGGCGAACGCCTTTACCTCAAGACCCTGCACGGCCTGCGGCCGGTCGATGCGCTCATCAAGCGCGTGGACGACGCCTGGGTCGACCTGCTGGAGATGCGCCCCGATTCGCGCCTGGGCGTGCCCGGGCTGGTGCAGGCAGTGCGCTCTGGCAACGTGCTGATGGCCAACGCGCTGGGATCCGGTTTTCTGGAATCCAGCGCGCTGCTGGGCTTTCTGCCCGCCCTGGCCCGGCGCCTGCTGGGCGAAGAGTTGCGCCTGCCCGCGCTGCACACCTGGTGGTGCGGCGAAGAGGCGGCGATGCTGGAAGTGCTGCCGCGGCTGGCGCAGTCGGTCATCAAGCCCACCTACCCGTGGTCACTTTCGCGCGGCACGTTCGAGGCGGGCGTGGGCCCCTTGATGGGGCCGGGCCAGCTGGCGTCGTGGGTGGACCGCATCCGCCACGCGCCCGACGAACACACGGTGCAGGCCTACCTGCCGACCTCGCAAACGCCGGTGTGGCGCAGTGGGCCGCAGGGCTCGCACATCGCCATGCGATCGGCCATCCTGCGGGTGTTTGCGCTGTCGGACGGCTCGGGCGGCTGGCAGGTGCTGCCCGGCGGCATGGCACGCCTGGTCGGGGGCGACGCGGGCATCGCCAGCATGCAAAGCGGCGGCTCCAGCGCCGACGCCTGGGTGGTGGACGACCTTTCGCCCGCCGACGAAACCGACCACGGCATGCTGGCGCCCTACGTGGCCGCCGCCACGGCGCCACCGCTGCCCGCCGCGCGCGAGCGCCTGGTGACCAGCCGCGCGGCCGAAAACCTGTTCTGGCTGGGCCGCTACACCGAGCGCGCAGAAAACGCCGCCCGCCTGGCGCGCATCACGCTGGATGCGCTGCACGGCGAGGAAGAACCCTCCCCCGCCATGCTGATGTGGCTGGGCCAACTGGCTGAAAGCGTGGGGCTGACCGCCAAGGGCGAACCCGACCCGCTGCAGTGGCGCACCGAATTCGAGCGCCTGCTGATCACCCACTTGGGCGACACGCAAACGGTGCCCAGCGTGGGCTTCAGCCTGTGGTGGCTGCGCAGCGCCGGCGCCACCCTGCGCGAGCGGCTGTCCACCGAGCACTGGAACTTCATCAAGCAGGCGCAGGAGCAATTCCGCGAAGACTGCGACGCACTCACACGCTTTGACCCGCCCGCCGCCTCCGACGCGCTGGCCGCGCTGGACCGCCTGAGCAAGAACCTGGCGGCCATCACCGGTGCGCAGCATGACCGCATGTGGCGCGACGACGGCTGGCGCCTGATGTCGGCCGGGCGCCAGCTCGAGCGGCTGAGCTTTCTGACCGACGCGCTATCGCGCGGCTTCTACACCAACGCCGTGCACGACGCGGCGGGCTTTGGCGTGTTGCTGGACGTGTTCGATTCGGCCATCTCGTTCCACTCGCGCTACCAGCGCAGCCGCGAGATTCCCGCCTTGCTCGAACACGTGGTGCTGAACTACCAGAACCCTCGTTCGCTGGCGTGGGTGGCGCAAACGCTCAACGGCCGCCTGGCTTACCTGCATGAGCGCGAACCGGTGGGGGTGCAAGACCTGTCCAGGCGGCTGCGCCAGCCCGACGTTGGTGCGCTGGCCACGCTGTGTGAGTCCGACGCCATTGGCGACTTCGTCCACCTGCAGGATCTGCTGCGCGAGATGAGCGACACGGCGGGCGAGCTCTCCGACGCCATCGCGCTGCGCTACTTCAGCCACACCGAGGATGCTCGGCGCAGCCTGGGTGCCTGATGCGGTGTGAACGCATGGCCATGAGCCCTCAACCCGCCCCCTCGACGCCGCGCGCACGCAGCCAGGCCGAAGCGGTCCGCTGCCACGGCTGCGCCCTGCGCGTGCGCGGCGCGCCGGTCCACGGCCTTGCGGGGCAGCTCGCACCCCATCACGCCCACTGAACCCATGCGCCTGTCCGTCACCCACGATACGCGGTACGACTACCAACCGGCAGTCGCGACCGCCCTGCACCTGATCCACCTCAGCCCGCCCAACACGCCCCGGCAAACGGTGCTGGATCACCGCCTGGACGTGCACCCCGCGCCCACGGCGCGCAGCGATTCGCTGGACGTGTACGGCAACCGCCGCAGCGTGGTCGAGCTGGACCGCCCGCACGACGGCCTGCTGGTGCGCGCGCGCAGCATTCTGGACACCACCGCCCCGCCCCATGCGCCCAGCACCATCGCCTGGGAGGCCGCGCGCGACGCCTTCACCTACCACGCGGGCCACACCTACGGCGCGTCCAGCGAATTCGTCTTTCCGTCCGTCTACGTGCATCCGGGCGACGCTTTTGCGGCGTACGCCCAAAGCTGCTTCACACCCGGGCGGCCGCTGATCGAGGCGGGGCGCGCGCTGATGCACCGCGTGCACACCGAATTCACCTACCGCGCCGATGTGACCGAAATCAACACGCCCGCCGCCGTGGCGCTGCAGCGGCGCGAGGGCGTCTGCCAGGATTTCGCCCACGTCATGCTGGCCTGCCTGCGCTCGCTGGGGCTGGCCGCGCGCTACGTCAGCGGCTATCTGCTGACGCAGCCGCCGCCCGGCATGCCGCGCCTGATTGGCAGCGATGCGTCGCACGCCTGGATCTCCGTCTTTCTGCCCGACCTGCCCGATCCGTCCGGGCAGGAAGGCAGCGGCGGCATGGGCGCCTGGTACGACCTGGACCCCACCAACGCGCGCGACGGCTGGAGCACCCCCGGCGAGGACTACATCCGCCTGGCCGTGGGCCGCGACTACGCCGACGTTTCCCCGCTGCGCGGCGTGATCCGCGGCGCGGGCGAACACCGCCTGCACGTGGGCGTTACAGTCGAGCCGTTCCAGGCCGACCAGCTGCCGCCCGACGGCGTTTCGGCCTAGCCCCGCTGGCGGCGGCCGGCGCCCCGCCTGGGGTTGTGCCTAAAGGTCAAGCGCCCGCGACGCACCCCGCTTTTCACCCCATCTCCACCCCATTCAAAGGTTAGATCATGAGCATTCAAAGCCAACTGGACCAACTCGGCATCGCCCTGCCGCCCGTCGCCGTGCCCGCCGCCGCCTACGTGCCCTTCGTGCGCACCGGCAACCTGGTTTTTCTCTCGGGCCACATCGCCCGCAAAGACGGCAAACCCTGGGTTGGCCGACTGGGGCAGGACATGGCGACCGCGCAAGGCGCCGAAGCCGCACGCGCGGTGGCCATCGACCTGATGGGCACCCTGAAGGCCGCCGTGGGCGATCTGGAGCGTGTGCGCCGCATCGTCAAGGTCATGAGCCTGGTGAACAGCACGCCCGACTTCGTCGAGCAGCACCTGGTCACCAACGGCTGCTCTGAATTGCTGGCCCAGGTGTTTGGCGAACGCGGCGCCCACGCCCGCAGCGCGTTTGGCGTGCCCACCCTGCCCCTGGGCGCCTGCGTCGAGATCGAGCTGATCGCCGAAGTCGAGTAAGCCAGCTGGCCTGGTACTGGCCAGGCTTATGCAAGCGAAAGATGGCTCCAGCGCCCGCCCGACCAGCGCTGGTCGCTATGGTTTTTGAGTATTTGGCCTAGCCAGCTGCGCACCTACCAATACCCGGCATCCGCCGGAACGCTGGGCGCTCCGCCGCCAAAGCCCCCGCCTCACTGCGTGGCGGCCGCTTTCAGGCCACCTGCTTCTCGCTGCGAATCGCAATGCCCTTGATCTGCCCCGCCTTGGCCGTGGCCGGCCGTTGGGGCGCCGGGTAGCGCGCGGCGTCCAGCCGGTGCAGCAGCTCGGTTTCGCGCACCTGCGCCAGCGCCACGTTGGCCAGCTTGACGTGGCCGTACCCGCGCATCGACAGCGGCAGCGCCGCGATCTGCGCCATCAGCGCCCGATTGCCCGCCGTCAACTGCGGCAGAAGCTCGCGCACGCGCGCCTCGAAACGGGCGATCAGCTCTCGCTCCATGCGCCGCTCGTCGGTGCGCCCGAACGGGTCTAGCGCGCCGCCGCGCAAGCCCTTGGCCTTGGCCAGCAGGCGCAGGGCTTTCCACAACCAGCTGCCCAGCTCCACCTTGCGCGGCGGCTCGCCGTGCTGGCTGCGGCTGAGCACCGGCGGGGCCATGTAGAAGGACAGGCGCACGTCGCCTTCAAATTGCTGGGCCAGCGCTTTTTCAAAGTCGCCGTCGGTGTACAGGCGGGCGACTTCGTATTCATCCTTGTAGCTCATCAGCTTGCGCAGCGAATTCGCTACGGCGCGGGTCAGTGGCATGGCCGCATCGGCTGGCTGTAGGGCTTGCTCGGCCGCGTACACCTCGCGCACCAGCTTGGCGTAGCGTTCGGCCCAGGCGGCGTTCTGGTAGGCCGTCAAGTGGTTCATGCCTTGGGTGATGACGGCATCGATCGATTCGGCCGCCACGGGCGCGGGGCGCACCTGATCGCCGAGCAGCGCTTCGCACGCGCCGGGGTCGGCGGCGGCCAAGCGGCCAAGCGAAAACGCCGCCACGTTGGCTGCCACGGCCACGCCGTTCAGCTCGATCGCGCGCAGCAGCGCCGCCAGGCTGACGGGCACCAGCCCGCGCTGCCATGCGTACCCCATGGCCAGGATGTTGGCGGTGACGGTGTCCCCCAAAAAGTCGTTGGCCAGCGTCTGCGCGTCAAACGTTTCTACGCGGTCTTCGCCCGCGGCAAAGCGCAGCTTGCCCAGCAGCAGCTCGGTTTTCAGGTCCGCATCGGGGTTGCGCAGGGATTCGGCCACGGGCGTTTCATGCACGTTGGCCAGCACGCGGGTGCGGCCGTGTCGCACGGTGCCCAGCGCCTCGGGCTGGGCGGCCACCACGGTGTCGCACGCCAGCAGGGCGTCGGCCTGCTGGGTGTCGATGCGCACCTGGTTCAGCCGCTCGGGCACGTCGGCCAGCCGCACGAAAGACATCACGGCGCCACCTTTTTGCGCGAAGCCCATGAAGTCCAGCACGCTGGCGCTTTTGCCTTCCAGGTGCGCGGCCATGGCGATCACGGCGCCTACGGTGACCACGCCCGTGCCGCCCACGCCGGTGACCAGCAGGTCGTACGGCCCCGTCCAGTCGTGCGGCTTGGGCTGCGGCAGCCCGTCCACCAGCCGGGCGAAGGCGCCCTGCCCGGCCTCGCCCGCCAGGGCGCCCGCGCGCTTGCGCAGCTTGCCGCCACTCACGCCGACGAAGCTGGGGCAAAAGCCCTTGGCGCAGGAATAGTCCTTGTTGCACGCGGTCTGGTCGATCTTGCGCTTGCGGCCCAGCGGCGTCTCATGCGGCAGCACGGCCACGCAGTTGCTTTGCACGCTGCAGTCGCCGCAGCCTTCGCACACGGATTCGTTGATGAACAGGCGCTTGTCCGGGTCCGCCAGCTCGCCCTTCTTGCGGCGGCGGCGCTTTTCGGCGGCGCAGGTCTGCTCATAGATCAGCACGGTGACGCCATCCACCTCGCGCAGCTCGCGCTGCACGCGGTCCAGCTCGGCGCGGTCGAAAAACTGGGTGCCGGCGGGAAAGCGGCCTTTCTGCGTGTCGTACTTGGCAATGTCGTCCGACAGCACCACCACCTTCTTCACGCCCTCGCTTTCCACCTGGCGGGCGATGGCGTCCACGCTGATCACGCCGTCCACCGGCTGGCCGCCGGTCATGGCCACAGCATCGTTGAACAGAATCTTGTAGGTGATGCGCGCCTTGGCCGCCACGGCCTGGCGAATCGCCAGGTAGCCCGAGTGGTAGTACGTGCCGTCGCCCAGGTTCTGGAACACGTGCGGCATGCGCGTGAAGCGCGAGTGCGACACCCAATCCACCCCTTCGCCGCCCATCTGGATCAGCCCGGCCGTGTCGCGGTCCATCCAGTTGGCCATGAAGTGGCAGCCGATGCCCGCCTTGGCCGTGGAGCCCTCGGGCACTTTGGTGGACGTGTTGTGCGGGCAGCCGGCGCAGAAGTACGGCATGCGCTTGACGCTGTCCGAATCGTTGCTGAGCAGCTCAGGCAGCGTGAAATCGCGCACATGCGCGCGGCGGTCACTGAACTGCGCCGGAAAGTGGCGAATCAGCCAGTCGGCTGTCAGTTCGATCAGGCGCGAGGGCCGCAGTTCGCCCAGGGCGCCCACCAGCGGCTGGCCCTGCGCGCCTTTCTTGCCCAGGATGGCCGGGCGCAGGCCGCCAGGGGCGTTGTAGAACAGCTCGCGCAGCTGGCTTTCCACCACCGCGCCCTTTTCCTCGACGACCAGTATTTCTTGCAGGCCGTGCGCAAAGGCCAGCATGCGCGTGCTTTCCAGCGGAAAGCTCAAGCCCACCTTGTACAGCCGCACACCCGCAGCGGCCAGCATGTCGTTGCTGATCTCCAGCCGGCGCAGCACCTCCATCAGGTCGTAGTGCGACTTGCCGCAGGTCACGATGCCCACCGTGGCGTGCGGCGATTCAATGACGTTGCGGTCAATCGAATTCACAGCCGAAAAGGCCGCCACCGCTTGCAGCTTCTGCGCCAGCCGCTCTTCAATTTGTAGCGATGGGAAATCCGGCCAGCGGTAGTGCAGACCGCTGGCGGGCGCCTGGTGGCCCGTCAGCGCGCGCACTTCGTCGGCGCTTTTCCAGGCCGCCACGCGTTGGTTGATGGCATCCAGATCGACCGTGGCGCCGCTTTCCACCACTTCCGACAGCGATGTCAGCCCCACCCAGTTGCCTGAGTAGCGCGAAAGCGCCCAGCCGTACAGCCCGAATTCCAGATGCTCGCCCACCGTGGCGGGCGCCACGATGGGCATGTGGTACGCCTGCAGCAGCTGGTCCGACTGGTGCGGCATCGACGAGCTGACGCAGCCGTGGTCATCCCCCGCCACCACCAGCACGCCGCCGTGGGGCGAGCTGCCGTAAGCGTTGCCGTGCTTGATGGCGTCGCCCGCGCGGTCTACGCCAGGGCCCTTGCCGTACCACATGGCAAACACCGCGTCGCAGGTTTTCTCGGGGTCGCTTTCCACGCGCTGGGTGCCCAGCACCTGCGTGGCGCCCAGTTCTTCGTTGATGGCGGGCACGAAGTTCAGGCCCTCGTCGCGCCAGGTTTTGCCAGCCTTCCAGATCTGCTGGTCCACCATGCCGAGCGGCGAGCCGCGGTAGCCGCTGACGAAACCCTGCGTGGCCAGCCCGGCGGCCTCGTCGCGCCAGCGCTGCATCAGCATCAGGCGCACCAGGGCCTGCGTGCCCGTCATGAAGACCTGGCCTTCGCGCGCCCACAGGTTGTCGCCCAGGCGGTAGTCGGGGCGCTGGATGGGGTGGTCGGCCGCGCGCGCCGCGTCGGCTGCATCAACGGCTACATCAACGGCTGCGTCACCGGCGACAGGGTTGGCCGCTTCGCGGTCGGCGGCGTGCATCGTGGGCTGGCTCATGGCTTGTCTCCTGCGGCCCGCACGGGGCCTGCTTGTGCGGCCACTTTAGGCCGATTCGCAGAAAAAAGGCCACTTGTTTGCGGTGCTAAATGCAGATAGCCGGAATATCATTCTTAAATTAACCAATATTCAAGAACATGATTCTCGATCACCACAGCCTGGCCATCCTGCGTGAGCTGCAGCGCGACGCCCGCCAAACCGTGCAGCAGATCGCCGAGCGCGTGGGCCTGTCCACCACCCCCTGCTGGAAGCGCATCAAGGACATGGAGGCGGCGGGCGTGATCACCGGCTACAGCGCGCTGGTCGACCGCGCGCGCGTGGGCCTGGGCCTGCTGGTGGTGGCCGAAGTCAACCTGAACCAGCACAGCCCCGACACCGTGCAAGCGTTTGAGCGCGCGGTGCAGGCCACGCCGCCCATCGTGCGCTGTCTGTCCACCACGGGCCAGGCGGACTACCTGCTGAGCGTGCTGGTGCCCGACATCGCCGCGTACGAGCAGTTCCTGCACGCCGAGCTGTTTCGCCTGCCCGGCGTCACCCACGTGCGCTCTTCCATCGTGCTGAAGGAAGTGAAGTCGGACGTGCGGCTGCCCGTGCCCACCCAGGCCGCGGCCGCCGATGCGCCACCGCGCAGCGGCCGCACCTCAGCGGGCCGCGCCAGCGCAGCGCCAGCCCCTGCGGCGCGCACTGCACCTCATCCGCCTATTCCGCCCACTCTGCCCAAGGGCATCGACAACGTCTGACAGACCAGCGGCCACGTCGGCCGCATCATGCGTGGCATCCACCCCGTCTTTGCAGCCCGGAGGATCGCCGCCATGAACCGCCCCGCCCCCACCCCACCAGGCGCCACGCGCCACAAACCGTTGACGGTGCTGACCGTGGTGGCCGTAGCACTGGCCTTCGCGGTGCTGGCGTTCGCACCGGCCAAGCCCCCAGTGACGCCCGACGAAGTCACAGGCGCTATCGAGCATCTCACCACCGGCGCAGAAGCCTCAGCCCTTTCACAGCGCACATCCGCTCATCTGCCTGAAAAGCCGTGAATACGTGCGCCGCGGGGGCGGCGCGCTAGAAAATGCCCGCCGACAACCCTGCGGCGAGACCTTCGCCCAGTTCGGAGCACCGCGTCAGGTCTTTCGCGCCCAGCGTTTTCGGCGCCAGGATCTGCTCTGGTGTTTGGGCGTGCGTGCACACGGTCAAGGCCGGCGCCACCGCTTTCAGCCGCCAACCGGTGGCGATGCGCTCCATCTGCCGCGCGGCGTTGCTGCCGTCGCTGCCCGCGCACACCATCACGGCGTACGGGCGGCCCTGGATGCGGTCCAGCACGGGGTAGTAGCAGCGGTCGAAAAAGTCCTTCATCAGCCCGGCGATGGCCGCCAGGTTTTCGGGACAGGCGAAGACGTAGCCATCGGCCGCCAGCAGGTCTTCTGGCCGGGCATCCTGGGCGGTCTTGAGATGCACGGCCACGCCCTCCTGCCCACGCGCGGCCTGTGCGGCGGCCTCGGCCATCCGGCGCGTGCCGCCAGTCATGGAGTGGTAGACGATAAGCAGGTGCTTCATGATGCGGGCCGCGCAGGCATCACGCTTTCAGGGCTTCATATAAAAAACGTGCTCTGGCGCCCACTGCGACAGCGCTGGCAGCTAGCATTTAAATAGCAACCTGTGCGTCAACGCGCGCCGCGCGGATGAGCGCACACGCGCACCGATGCGCCCTGCCGGTGGATCAAACCGCGCCAGCACCCAAAGCCTCAGCGCACCGGCGGCAGCGTGCGCAGTGCGTTCACCGCACCACCGCCGATGGCCGCGCCAAAGCGCTTGGCAAAGCGTTCGGCGATGTTTTCCTTGTTGGTGTAGTCCACCAGCTTTTCGGCCTTGACGACGTCTCGGGCCACCGAATCCAGGCTGCCCAGGCCGTCGGCCAGGCCCATCTGCACGGCTTGCTCGCCGGTCCAGAACAGGCCGCTGAACATCTCGGGGTTGGGCTTCAGGCGGTCGCCCCGGCCTTGCTTGACCACCGCAATGAACTGCTGGTGAATCTGGTCCAGCATGACCTGGGCGTACTGCTTTTGCGTTTCAGACTGGGGGCTGAACGGGTCCAGAAAGCCCTTGTTGGCGCCGGCCGTCAGCAGGCGGCGCTCCACGCCCAGCTTTTCCATGGTGCCGGTAAAGCCGAAGCCGTCCATCAGCACGCCAATGCTGCCGACGATGCTGGCCTTGTTCACATAGATCTTGTCGGCGGCCGAGGCGATGTAGTACGCGGCCGAGGCGCAGGTTTCTTCCACCACAGCGTAGATCGGCTTCTTGTGCAGCGCGCGCAGGCGGCGGATTTCGTCGTTGATCAGGCCCGCCTGCACCGGGCTGCCGCCGGGCGAGTTGATCAAAAGCACCAGCGCCTGGGCGCCGTCGTCTTCCAGCGCGCTGCGCAGGGCGGGCAGCACGTATTCGGCGCTGGCCTCGCCCGTGTCGGCGATTTCGCCCTTGATGGTGACCATGGCCGTGTGCGGCACCGTGGTTTTGCTGGTGGGCAGCATGTCGGCCACCAGCAGCCAGATCAGCGCGCCGAAGAGCAGCATCCACACCAGGCTGCGAAAGATGCGCCAGCGGCGGGCGGCGCGGCGCTCGCGCAGGTCGGCCATCAGCAGTTTTTCGATCGCTTCGCGCTCCCAGTGCAGGGTCTTGGCGTCCAGGGTTACTTCATTTTCCATAGCGTCTTTCGCAGTTGGCACGGGCGCCAGGGCCCGGTATTGTCATGAATAGGCGGGCTGCGGCAGGTGCGCCGCAGCGTCAGAAAACCAATGGTTTGAGCAAGTAGCTGGTGTGCCAGTGCACCACGCCTTCGTCTTCGCTCAGATCCACCTTGATCAGCCCGCCACGGCACGGCCCGCCAGCGCATTCGCCGGTGCCTGGCGCGTAGGCGGCGCCGTGCGAGGCGCACAGCAGCCAACGGCCGGTGTCGTCAAAAAAGCGGCCTTCCTGGTAGTCCATCTCCATCGCCACGTGGGTGCAGCGGTTCAGGTAGGCGTGGAGCTGCCCTTCAAACCGAATGGCGAAGGCGCGGCAGGTTTGGCCGGCGTAAACCACGTCGAAGGCGACGGCCAGGCCGCCTTCAACCAAGTCGGCCGACGCGCACAGCGGCAGGCTTTCAGCGCCTGCGTCGGGCTTACCTAAGGCTTCGGGCGGCCCGTCAACGGGCGCGCTTTCGCTTTCAAGGGGCGGCGCGGGCGGCAGGCTCATGCGTGCACGTTCAGCCATTGGCGCAGCGCTAGCGCGGAATGCAGGATGGCGCGCGGGCCCAGCGCCTCAAATTCGCTGGGCGGGTGCGCGCCGTAGCTCACGCCCAGGCTGGCGCAACCGGCGTTGCGCGCCATTTGCAGGTCGTGCGTGGTGTCGCCCACCATCAGGGTGCGCTCGGGTTCGGTGCCGAACTGGCGCATCAGCTCATTGAGCATGCGCGGATCGGGCTTGCCGGCGGTTTCATCCGCGGTGCGCGATGCGTCAAAGATGCCCTTCAAATCGCGCGTGGCCAGCACGTTGTCCAGCCCCACGCGGCTTTTGCCGGTGGCCACGGCCAGCCAGTGGTGGCGCGCCTTCAGCTCGGCCAGCATGGGCAGCACGCCGTCAAACAGGCTGATGTCGTTCTGGTGCGCCAGGTAATGGTGGCGGTAGCGCTCGCCCAGCAGCGGGTATTTGTCCTTGGGCACGTCGGGGGCGGCGTGGGCCAGTGCGGGCATCAGCGCCATGCCGATCACGTAGGAAGCCGCTTCGTCGGTGGGCCGCGCGCCGCCGACGTCCACCACCGCCTGCTGGATGCAGCGGGTGATGATGCCGGTGGAGTCGAACAGGGTGCCGTCCCAGTCGAAGCAGATCAGGTCGAATTCGCGTGGGCGGTTCATGGGGCTGCGGTGAAGGCTTGCAGGTCAGGCGGCAGCGGCGCCAGCAGTTCCACCCGCTGGTTGGTCACAGGGTGGTTGAACTGTAACCGCCACGCGTGCAGGAACATGCGTTTTAGGCCCTGTTTGTGCAAGGCCTTGTTGCGCTCGAAATCGCCGTATTTCTCGTCGCCCGCGATCGGGTGGCCCTGGCTGGCCAGGTGCACGCGGATCTGATGTGTGCGCCCGGTCTTGATGGTGACTTCCAGCAGGGTGAAGCCCGGCAGCCGCTCACGCACCTTGACCAGGGTGATGGCGCGCATGCCGTCCGGGTCGTCCTTGGGCACCACTTTTACGCGGCGCTCGCCCTCGCCTGCGCCGCCGGGCACCAGGTATTTGTGCAGCGGTGCGTCGATCACCTTGAGTTTGTCCGGCCAGTCGCCCAGCACCAGCGCCAGGTAGGTCTTGCCGGTTTCGCGGTCGCGGAACTGGTCTTGCAGGTGTTTCAGCGCGCTGCGCTTCTTGGCCACCAGCAGGATGCCGCTGGTTTCGCGGTCAAGGCGGTGCACCAGCTCCAGCGTGCGCGCCAGTGGCCTGGCGCGGCGCAGCTGCTCGATCACGCCAAAGCTGACGCCCGAGCCGCCGTGCACCGCCACACCGGCAGGCTTGTCGATGGCCAGGACGGCTTCGTCTTCCAGCAGCACCGGAAACTCGCGCGCTGGCGCGGCCTGGGCGCCGTCCAGCGGTTTGGGCTCGGCCACGCGCACGGGCGGCACACGGATTTCGTCGCCTGTCGCCACGCGCGTGTCGGCGCTGGCGCGGGCCTTGTTCACCCGCACCTCGCCGCTGCGGATGATGCGGTAGACGTGCGTCTTGGGCACGCCCTTGAGGTGGCGCAACAGGAAGTTGTCCAGGCGCTGGCCCGCGGATTCGTCGTCCACTGTCAGCCAACGGACCTCGGGTTTAGCCCGGGCGTCGGACGTGGCCTGATTGGCACCTATAATGCGATTCACTGGCAACCGGCCGTAAGTGGTTGAATTTGAAATGGAAGTTTGCTTGCCCAAGAGAGCAAGTGTAATTCCAGCCCACACAAAGCCTGATGTCAGTACTGGTCGATGCCGGGCTTGCACAAGAAAGCGCTCTGCCCACCGCGCCCCTTTTTTGGGCCCGGGCAGCCACGCACGAAAAGCGCAAGTCGGGTCGACGCGATGAAACCCTGATTAACGGAATACCCAAAATCGGCAGGTGAGCCCGCACAGCGCGTGGCAGGCCTGTCGATCGGATCGAAGCGAGAACCCCGGTGCTGATGGCCATTCTGACAATGCTCGTACGCTGGCTGCGGCCCGCGTATTTCGACGCATTTTCGGTTGCAGCCCGCGCCCAACCAGCGCAAGCAGCTACGCATTTCATAGCGTTTTCACTGCTTCCGCCACCGGCCACCCTCGCCGCCTTCCACGCGCCCCCGCCTGATACAGGCCGCTGAAGCCCCCAGTTTCAGCGGCCCGGATTTCCCTGCCCTGCGCACTGAAATCCAACCGTCTCGCGCCCCGGCAGTTTCCTTCGGTATCGTCGCGCCGTCCCCGGCATCTCGGGCCCCGTTCGTCGGGGCTGTGAAAGAGATTGCAAAAAGGAAACGCATCATGAAACGGATGCTGATCAACGCCACGCAGGCCGAAGAGCGCCGCCTGGCGATCGTCGATGGACAGAAACTGCTCGATTACGAGATCGAGATTGAAGGGCGCGAGCAGCGCAAGGGCAATATCTACAAGGCGGTGGTGACGCGCGTCGAGCCGTCGCTGGAAGCCTGTTTCGTGGATTACGGCGAAGAGCGCCACGGCTTCCTGCCGTTCAAGGAGATTTCGCGCCAGTATTTCGCCGAAGGGGTTTCGGTCAGCCAGGCGCGCATCAACGACGTGATCCGCGAGGGGCAGGAACTGCTCGTCCAGGTCGAAAAGGAAGAACGCGGCAACAAGGGCGCGGCGCTGACCACCTTCGTCAGCCTGGCTGGCCGTTACGTCGTGCTGATGCCCAACAACCCGCGCGGCGGTGGCGTCAGCCGCCGTATCGAGGGCGAGGACCGCGCCGAGTTGAAAGAGGCGATGGACCAGCTCGAATACCCGAAAGGGATGAGCATCATCGCCCGCACGGCAGGCATTGGCCGCACCGCGCCCGAGCTGCAGTGGGATCTGAACTACCTGCTCAAGCTGTGGGAAGCCATCGACGGCGCCGCCAAGGGCGCCAAGGGCGCCTTCCTGATCTACCAGGAAAGCAACCTGGTAATCCGCGCCATCCGCGACTATTTCAATTCGGACATCGGCGACATCCTGATCGACACGGACGACGTGTACGACCAGGCGCAGCAGTTCATGAGCCACGTGATGCCCGAACAGGCGCACCGCGTGAAGCGCTACCGTGACAACGCGCCGCTGTTCAGCCGCTTCCAGATCGAGCACCAGATTGAATCGGCCTACAGCCGCACCGTGACGCTGCCTTCGGGCGGCGCCATCGTGATCGACCACGCCGAAGCGCTGGTCGCGGTGGACGTGAACTCGGCCCGCGCCATCAAGGGCGGCGACATCGAAGAAACCGCCACCCGCACCAACCTGGAAGCCGCCGACGAGGTGGCCCGCCAGATGCGCCTGCGCGACTTGGGCGGCCTGATCGTGATCGACTTCATCGACATGGAAGAGGCGAAGAACCGCCGCGAGGTGGAAAACCGCCTGCGCGACGCGTTGCGCCAAGACCGTGCGCGCGTGCAATTTGGCTCGATCAGCAAGTTCGGCCTGCTGGAGATGAGCCGCCAGCGCCTGAAGCCGGCGCTGTCGGAAGGCGCCTCGATCCCCTGCCCGCGTTGCGGTGGCTCCGGCCACGTGCGCGACACCGAATCGTCGGCGCTGCAGATCCTGCGCATCATTCAAGAAGAATGCATGAAGGACAACACCGCCGCCGTCAACGTGCAGGTGCCGGTGGAAGTGGCCAGCTTCCTGCTGAATGAAAAGCGCCCCGAGATCGCCAAGATCGAGCTCAAGCAGCGCGTCAACGTCACACTGGTGCCCAACAAAACGCTGGAAACGCCGCACTACAAGCTCGAACGCCTGAAGCACGACGACCCGCGCCTGGACGACCTCGACAACAGCTACAAGCTGGCCGAGGAATTCGAGGACCCGACCACTGTCACCCGCCGCAGCCAGGAGCCGACCAACCGCCAGCAGCCGGTGATCAAGGGCGTGCTGCGCGACAGCCCCGCCCCGCAACCCGTGGCCAAGCCCGAGCCTGCCGCCGTGGCGCCCGCCCAGGTGGCACCCCGTCCGGCGCCCGCGCCGATCGTCGCCCCAACGCCAGCACCCGCCGGGCTGATGGGCTGGCTCAAGAGCTTCTTCGGCGGCGCGACCGCGCCAGCGCCAGTGGTGGCCACGCCCGCACCTGCACCGCAAGCTGCATCGCCCGAGAAGACCGAAGCACGCAACGGTGACCGACGCGGTGGCCGTGGCGGCCGTGGTGGCCGAGGCGGCGAAGGCCGTGGTGGTGAGGGCCGAGGCCAAGGCGCCGACGGCGCCCGCCGCAGTGAATCCTCCGCCGAGGGCCGCAATGCCAATGGTGGGCGCGACGGCGGCCGCCGCCAAGGCGAGCGCACAGAGCGCGGCGAACGCACCGACCGCCCGCGCCGCGACGGCCAGCCGGCAGTGCAAGGCGAAGACTTCAGCCCCAAAGCCGTGAGCGAAATCGACAGCGTGGCCGACACCAACGCGCCCCGCGCCCCGCGCACGGACCGTGGTGAGCGCGGCGAACGCGGCGACGGACGCCGTGGTCGTGGCGAGGGCCGCCGCGAGCGCAGCCCGCAGGACGCAGCTCAGGACGTGACCGCCATGTCCGGCAGCGATGTCGCTGCGGAACGCCCACAAGGCGAGCTGGACACCGGCAACGCAGAACGCCGCGAGCGACGCCCCCGCGAGCGCGGCGAACGTGGAGGCCGTGAGCGCCGCGAACGCGCGCCCGAAGGCTTTGACGCAGCATCTGCAGCACCCGCAGCATCGACGGCGAACGTGGCAGAAGCCAGCGCGCCCTCGGACGCGGCCGCGCCGCAAGCCGCGCCGCGCTCGTACTTTGCCCGCGCCGCCGAGGCGCAGGATGCGTCGGCGCCCGTCGCCCATGCGTCGCCCATTGCCGCCGCCCCTGTGACGGCTGCACTGGCTGCAATGGATGTGGAAAGCGCCGCCGCTCACAGCGCACCCGTGGCCCCACGTGAGGCCGCGCCCCGCGCCGCGGCGCCGTCGCGCCCCACGCCTGCACCTGCCCCCGTGGCTGCGCCTGCTGCGGCGCCTGTGCCGCAGGGCATGCCGAAGGTTCAGCCCTTCACCCTGCCCGCGGCTGAGTTGGCCGAGGTGGCCCAAGTGGCCGGTCTGCAGTGGGTGAACTCGGACGCCGACAAAGTCGCCGCCGTCCGGGCTGCCATCGCCGCCGAACCGCGCCCGATCCACGTTCCGCGTGAGCGCCCCGCCCAGGTGGTGCTGGACGAAGGCCCATTGGTGCTGGTGGAAACGCGCAAGGATCTGCGCGACGTCCGCCTGGCGTTCGAGCAAGAAGGCAACGCCGCGCCGCATTAATCCGCGCGCTGCGTGACCACAGCGGGCCCCGGCGACGGGGCCCGCTTTTTTATGGTTCGCGAAACTCTCCGTCGGCACGCGCAAAAGCCGCGCAGCGCCGCGTGTACGCGCCCGGCGTTACCTCAGGCAGAGAATGTCACGCCTCTACACAAATAGCGGCAAATCCGTTAGGCTTGACGCTTCTTGCCTTTCTTCGCGCACGTGCGCTGGCGGCGCAACATGCGCCGGCCGGGCCGATGCAGCCCGTGGCTGAGCGCCACGCCCTCCCCGCATCCCGATGACCCGCTGCACGGTACTGATCGTCACCGACACCGAAACCCGCTCGCTGCAAGTCGATGCCCGGGCGCTGCGTTGGCTCAAGCCCGCGCTGATCGGCCTGTCCGGCGCCGCCGTGTTGCTGACGCTTGGCCTGGCCACCGTGGGCACCCATTACGTCGTCGCACGCGCCGAAAGCCGCAGCGAACTGGACGCCCGCCGCCAGGAAATCGCCGGCCTGCGTGCGCAGGTGGACGATTTGCGCAACTTCACCTCGGCCGAGATCAATGCCAAGCTGAGCGCGCTGAAAAAATCCGAGCAGATGATCAGCGAGCTGCAGGCCTACCTCGGCGCCCGCGGCGTCAACGTCAAGCCCGTGTCGGCAGCACCCGCCACCGGCCAGCCCAACCCCGCTGCCGGCGGCCCGCTGATGTCCGTCGCGCGGCCCGTGCCTTTCACCGGTAGCTTTGCACGCGATGCGGGCGACCTGCTGCAAACCTTGCAATCGGTGCCGCTGGGGCTGCCGCACGACGGCGCGCTCAGCTCGCAGTTCGGCGGCCGACCCAACCCCTTCACCGGGCGCGGCAATGAATCGCACGGCGGGCTGGATTTCAAAGGCACCACGGGCGAGGCCGTTCATGCCACTGCGCGCGGCAAGGTCACGCAGGCCGGGCGCCAGGGCGGCTACGGCAATTCCGTCACCGTGAGCCATGGCTTTGGCTACAGCACCGTGTACGCGCACCTGTCGCGGGTGGACGTGCAGTTGGGCCAGTCCCTGCAACCCGGCGACACGGTGGGCCTGCTGGGCTCCACTGGGCGCTCCACTGGCCCGCACCTGCACTATGAGGTGCAGTGGCGCGGCCAGCGGCTGGACCCGCAATCCTTCCTGGCGCTTGGCGCGCCCGCCCCCAGCGCTCCCTGACCGACGAAAGCGAGTTTTCCATGTTCGGCTCTGGCAAAGACAAGTCCACCCCCGCCGTCGCCCACGCCGCCCAGGCGGGCGCATCCTCCAAACAGATCGATACGCTGATCGCCCAGCAATGCACGCTGGAAGGTGATCTGACCACGCAGAACTCGATCAAGGTCGATGGCCACATCCAGGGCACGCTGCGCGCCGAAGGACGCGCCATCATCGGGGAAACCGGCGTGGTCAAGGGCGATGTGCACGCCGCCGACTTGCTGGTGCTGGGCCGGCTGGAGGGCAACGTGTTCGCCCAGCGCCTGCACCTGCAGGCCACGGCCAACATCCACGGCAACATCACCACCGAATCCCTGCAGGTGGACCCGGGCGCGCGCTACCACGGCAGCGTCAGCATGAAGGACGACGGCGCCACCGTGGTGCCCTTCGCCGCGCCAGGCGCCGCAGCGGCCGCAGAGCCGGCTGCAGGCCGCGCCGCCAAGGGCTGAGGCAACGCTCCGCACGGGCGCCCAACGCGCATTCGCGTCGCTTTGTCGCGCTTCTACAGGCGTGGCTTTCCGCGTGCCGTAACCCAACCACACAGTTGGCAGAACCAGCTCCTTACGCGGGCTGCCTTCTCGGCGCTGGATACCCGCGCGCGGTACGCGGGCGCCGTGGCGCGTCATCAATTCGATGTAAGCTGACCGGTTGTCGGCGCTGCGGCGCCGGCAGTTTGGGTGGCTTCATAGCCAACCCCTAATCATAGATTAGTTAAAATGAATTAGCAAGATCAATAGTTTTGATCTAATATTCACCCATCGCAACGATTTTCATCAACCAAGGAGAACCCTCAATGTCATCCCTCATCAATACCAAGGTCCTGCCGTTCAAAACCCAGGCTTTCCACGATGGCAAGTTCGAAGAAGTGACCGAGAAGAATCTCTCTGACGGCAAGAAATGGTCCGTCGTGATCTTCATGCCCGCGGCCTTCACCTTCAACTGCCCGACCGAGATCGAAGACGCGGCCGACCACTACGCCGAATTCCAGAAGGCCAATGCCGAAGTATTCGTCGTCACCACCGACACGCACTTCAGCCACAAGGTGTGGCACGAAACGTCAGAGGCGGTCGGCAAGGCCAAGTTTTTCCTGGTGGGCGACCCCACGCACCAGTTGACCAACAACTTCGGCGTGCACATCCCTGAAGAGGGCTTGGCGCTGCGCGGCACCTTCGTGATCGACCCCAGCGGCACGATCAAGACCATGGAAGTGCATTCCAACGAAATCGCCCGCGACGTGACCGAAACCCTGCGCAAGCTCAAAGCTGCCCAGTACACCGCTGCCCACCCTGGCGAAGTTTGCCCCGCCAAGTGGAAAGAAGGCGAGAAAACCCTCAAGCCCTCCATCGACCTGGTTGGCAAGATCTAAGGTCTCTAAGGCCCATTAGGCCCCTTGGCGCGCCCGCTTCGGCTGGCGCCCACCGACCGGACGGCGACAGGGCCTTGCGTGCCCTGCTGTCCGGTCTTTTTTTAGCCTGCGTTTTTTGAAGTGAATCAGCCCCCAGCGCACTACACACCAGCGCCGGCAGCTATCAAATAAGGAGTATCCACCATGTTGGACGACGACATCAAGCAACAACTTGCCGCCTATCTGGAGCGCGTGCAGCAACCGTTCGAGATGGTGGCCACGCTGGGCACGGACGCCAAGTCCACCGAAATGCGCGAACTGCTGCAAGAAATTGCCGGCATGCGCCCCGACAAGATCACCCTGCGCACCGACGGGCAGGACGCGCGCGTGCCCTCCTTCAGCCTGAACCGCGTGGGCAGCGACATGAAGCTGCGCTTTGCCGCGATTCCGCTGGGGCATGAGTTCACATCGCTGATCCTGGCGCTGCTGTGGACGGGCGGCCACCCGCCCAAAGTGGAGGCCGACGTGCTGGAGCAGATCCAGAACCTCGACGCAGACCTCAACTTCGAGATCTACATGAGCCTGTCGTGCCACAACTGCCCAGACGTGGTGCAGGCGCTGTCGCTGATGGCCATCTATAACCCGCGCGTCAAGACGACGGTCATCGACGGCGGCATGTTCCAGAAGGAAATCGAAGAGCGCGAGATCATGGGCGTGCCCACCGTGTACCTGAACGGCGAATTCTTCGCCAACGGGCGCATGAGCGTCGAAGAGATCGTGCAAAAAGTGGACACGGGCGCCGCCAAGCGCGACGCCGAGAAGCTGAGCGCCAAGGCGCCCTATGAAGTGCTGATCGTCGGCGGTGGCCCTGCTGGCGCCGCAGCGGCCATCTACGCGGCACGCAAAGGCATTCGCACCGGCGTGGTGGCCGAGCGCTTTGGCGGCCAGGTGAACGACACGATGGAAATCGCCAACTACCCCGGCGTGCCCGAAACCGACGGCCCCCACTACGCCGCCGCGCTGGAGCAGCACGTGCGCAACTACGAGGTGGACATCATGAACACCCAGCGCGTGGCCGAACTGGTGCCCGCGGCGCAGCCGGGCGGCCTGATCACCGTGAAGCTGGACAACGGCGGCACGCTGAAGAGCCGCACCGTGATCCTGGCCACCGGCGCGCGCTGGCGCAACGTGAACGTGCCGGGCGAGCAGGAATACAAGACCAAGGGCGTGGCCTACTGCCCGCACTGCGACGGCCCCTTGTTCAAGGGCAAGGACGTGGCGGTGATCGGCGGCGGCAACTCCGGCGTGGAAGCGGCTATTGACCTGGCTGGCGTGGTCAAGCACGTGCACGTGGTCGAGTTCATGCCCGAGCTGAAGGCCGACCAGGTGCTGGTCAAAAAGCTGCACAGCCTGCCCAACGTGACGGTGCACACCAACAAGCAGACCACAGAGATCCACGGCACAGACGGCAAAGTCAGCTCGCTGGACTTCAAATGCCGCGAAAAAGGCACGCTGACCCAGGTGCCGCTGGAAGGCGTATTCGTGCAGATCGGCCTGGTGCCCAACACCGAATGGCTGGGCACGACGGTGGAGCGCAGCAAGTTCGGCGAGATCGTGATCGACGCCAAAGGCACCACCAGCGTGCCGGGTGTGTTCGCGGCCGGCGACTGCACCACGGTGCCGTACAAGCAGATCGTGGTGGCGGCCGGCTCGGGTTCAACCGCCGCGCTGAGCGCGTTCGACTACCTGATCCGCACGCCTGCGCCGGCCGCCAGTGCGCCTGCAGCCGCCGAGACAGTGGCTGCCTGATCGTCCGCGGCTGACATTGCGCCAAGGCCACGCTTTTGCGTGGCCTTTTTTTTGAAGTGCGCGAGCGGCTGCGCGCTACCGCAGTAAGAGCGTGATCGCTTGTCCTGGCGCGGGCCGGGGCCTAGTCTGACAAGCGCAGCTGCTTTCTTCGCTTACCCTATGACGCTTGTGCAAGGCCTTGCACAGCGCCCTGGCGGCGCGGCGCGAGGCCTGCGTTCACGTCCACACCGATATCCCAGGAGTTTCGATGAGCTATACCTTGAGACAAGTCCGCCCCCTTCTGACGCAGCCCGAACTGGCGCTGTTTGAACTCAGTCGCGTGCCTGCTATCAAGGGGTTCACCGTGCGCCAGCTGGACGGCAAGGTCACCCGCGCGCGCGCCCTTCGCGACAAGTACCGCGACCTGTACCGCCGCCAGACCGTGCAGACGCGTGAGCGCCCCGCCGGTCAACGCAAGGCCACGGGCGGCGACAACGAGCGCACCAGCGTCAAGGCCGACATCCTGGCCGAAGTGCTGGAACGTTTTGAGGCGCAACACGCCAAGCTGAGCGCCGCCCCCGCCAAAGCCGCCACGCCCGCCAAGAAAGCGGCCACCGCCAAGAAGCCGCGCGCTGCTGGCCAAGGCGCCGATCTGCCCATGCGCGCGGGCGCCACGTCTTCACGCCAGCTGGCACGCAAGAAGCAGGCTGCCGCCGATGAAGCCGCCGCCGTCGTGGCCAGCCGCCAGACCGCCTCCAAGAAGGCGCCTGCATCCACCAAGAAAGCCGCTGCTGCCCCAGCTGCGGCACCGGCCAAGGCCAAGCCCAAGTCGAGCAAAGGCGCGGCCACGGCCGATGTGCAAGGCCTGGTCAAAGCGGTGCGCGGTGCCACCCGCGCCAAGGCCAAGGCTTCGGCCCCTGCCGACGCCGCACCGGGCAAGCGCGCGCCCAGCGTGCGCGCCGCTTCCGGGGCGAACGCGCTGGCACAGGGCAAGGCGTCAACCGACGTACCCGCCAAGGCTTTGCGCGCCAACCCGCTCAAGGCCAAGCCGGTGAACAAGAAGATCCACGCCGCGCAGCGTGCGCAGCACGCACGCCACCAAGCGAAGCGCGACGCCGGCTGAGAAGCCCCTTGACCCGAAAAAAAAGGCCACCCGTACGGTGGCTTTTTTTGCGCCCAAGCGGCACGCGCACGTATGTCAGAGGCCCGGCCGCGGGCCACCAGCATGGTGGTTGAGTGCGGTCATGCCGCGACCACTGATTTAGATGAATTTAGCGTCCTGGCGCAGGCGCAGCGGGCGCCAGCAGCTACGACTTCAATAGCAAGTCAGGCCAGCGCGGCTGCGCGCCAGGCTTGTGCCGCTGCGGCTTCGTCGCCGCGCTGCTCCGCCAATTGCGCCAGGGCACGCCAAGCGCCACCCCGCAGGCCGGCATCTTGCAAGCCGCGTGCGGCCTGGGTCAGCAGCAGCTGCGCCCTGCCCCACAGGCCACGGTGCATGCACGCCATGCCGGCCAGGTACTGCAAGACCGGGTCGCGCGGGTGCGCCTGCTGGGCGGCTTCCACGCGGGCCAGCCATTCGGGGTCGTCCGTGCTGCCGTTGGGCGCCATGCCGGCTTCCAGCACGCGCGCCATGCGCACCCGCTGGGCGGGCGCCAGGCTCTCGGGGTGGGCCAGCATCTCGCCCCACACGGGCCGCAGCCATTCGCGCAGCACCGCCTGGTCACCGCCCAGCGCCAGCATGCGCTGCGCAGCGCGCAAGGCCAGCTCGGGCATGGCGCGGTCGCCCGCGTCGAGCGATGACCAGATCGCGCTCAGCTCGGCCGCGTCGCGGGCCTGGGCGATCTGGTCGCCCGCCAGGCCGCGCACCAGCGTGGCCGCCGCGGCGGGCGAAAAAGCGCCGTGCTTGGCCAGCAGGCGGGCCGTGTCCAACGCCTCGCGCTCGCGGCCGGACAGGCGGGCCGCCTTCAGCTTGACGCGCAGCGCGGCGGTGCGGCGGTTGGCGCCGGCGGGCAGTTCGTCCAGGCGGGCCATGGCGGCGCCGGGGTCGCGGTCGTTGAGGGCCCAGCGCGCGGCGCGCAGCAGCACGCCTTCGCGCAGCTCGGGCGCGGCGCCGGGGGCGGCGGCGCGGTCGAGTGCCAACGCCAGGTGCGTGTCGCGCGTGGCCTGGTCCTGCAGGGCGTGGGCGCTTTCGGCCACCGTGAGGTGCGCCAGCGTGCGCAGGCTGGCGCGGTGCGGCAAGGTGTCGCCCGACTCACGCAGGGCCTGCTCGCGCGCCAGCACGGCTTCAGCCGATTTGCGAGCGCGCAGGTAGCGCCCGGCGCTGTACTGCGCCATGGCGTCCATCATCGAGGCGTGGGCGGCGCGCTCACGCTGCTGCGAGCGCCAGCGCCGCGCCTGACGGGGCAATTCGACCATCGCCGCGAACGCGCGCAGGCCGAAATACAGCAGCGCAAAGGCTGCCAGCAGCAACAGCAGCACGAGGTTGACCGACATGTCCACCCGGTGCGGCGGCCAGAAGACGGTGACGGTGCCCTCGTTTTCGCCCGCAAACAGCGCCAGCGCCACGGCTGCGCCAAACAAACCCATGAACCACAGAGCAACGCGCATGGCGGTCAGTTGCTCCGTCCGTTGCCGACGCTGCTGCCAGGGCCCGAGGCGGCGTTGCCCAAGGCCACCAGCGAATCTTCGACGCGCGGCAGGTCGGCCGACTTGCTTTGCGCCATCGCCTCTTGCAGCAGGGTGGCGGCCGTCTGCGTGCGACGCGAAGCCGGGTCGAACCAGGTGCCCAGCGCCGTGCTGGCCGCCGACAGGTCGCTGCGCGCGGCCTCGTACTGGCGCGCCAAAAAGCCCAGGCGCGCCCCTTGCAGGCGCAGCTTGAGGTTTTCGCGCACAAAAAAGGCCTGATCGGGGGTGAGCATGGTCGCCTCGGGCCGCTCGACGCGGCTGACGCGCAGCAGGCTCTCGGCCTCGGCGCGAAAGGCGGCCCAGGTGCGACCCCACCAATTTGCCGGCTCGGCCGCGGCGGCCTCGCGCTGGCGGCTGGCGACGCTGGCGCGCCCCACGTCGTTGGCCACGGGCAGGTCGTCCACCTGCCGCAGCAACTGGTCGATGCGGCCCAGCAGCCCCGCGGTGTCGGTGACGGTGGCGGTTTTCACCCGCTCCAGGTCGCGCGCCACGGCGCGCGCGGCCACGCCCAGGCGCGGGTCTTGCGAGCGACCCAGGCGGCGGTCGGCGGTGCGCAGCGCGGCCAGCAGCGGCGCGGTGCTGCCCGTCAGCTGGGATTGGTCTTGCGCCAGGCGCAGGGCGGCTTCCAGATCCACCGCCAGGTTTTCGTCGCGGGCGCGCGAGGCGCTTTGCGCCAGCTCTTGCAGCTGGCTGCGATAGCCGGCCATGTCGGCCATGCGCGCGTCCAGCGCGGCCAGGCGAGCGGCGGCATCGCGCACGGCATCGTCTGCCTGGCGGGCCACGGCGCGCGCCTCAGCCGCCTGCTTGCCGGATTCGGCGTTCTGGCGGGCCAGCGTCTCCTGCATGCCGCTGACGCGCTGCCACAGCAGGATCGACACGGTGAGCGCCACCAGCGCCACCGACCAGCCGGCGATCATGGCGGGCTGCATGCCCAGGCGGTGTGGTGGGGCGGTGTGCGCCGGCGAGCTTGCGGCGGGGATATCGGGGCGGCCAGCGGGCCGATCAGCTGTGCGATCGGCGGCTCGGTCAGCGGCGCCCGCCGGCTCGGTCGGCGCCTGGGGTGCGGCGACAACGGCGCCGCCCGCTTCTGGCGCCGCTGGCAGCCCCGGGGACGGCGTGGGCTTGTCGGAATCAGGCGTCATGCAGCGATTTTATCGAGGAGGCCACCGCCTCCAGCGTGGGGCGGGCGCCATGCACCGCGCCAAACCCGGCGGCGAGGGCGGCTTCGGCGATGCGCGGGTGCGTGGCGATGGCGTGGGCGCGCTGCCAGCCCTGCCCCGGCAGGCATTGCTGAAGATGGCCCACGGCCTGCGAACTGCTGAAAAGCCACACGCTGCCGTCGCTGGCGGCCTGCTGGGCGCGGGCGCGCCAGGCCGCATCGGGCGTGGGCGCAACGCGCTGGTAGGCCGCGACTTGGTCCAGCGCAGAACCGGCGGCCAACAGGCGCGCAGCCAGCCAGTCGCGCCCGGCAGGCTCGGCATTGCCGTCGCCGCCGCGCACGATCAGCGCGCGCAGCCCGGTGCGCACCTGCGGGCCCACCTGCGCCCACAGCGCTTCGGAATCGAACTGCGGCGCGTCGGCCGCGGGCGCGTCGATGCGATCGGCCGGCCAGCCCGCTTCGATCAGAGCGGTGGTGGTGCCGGGGCCCGGCGACCATGCTCTGGTTGTGATAGCTGCCAGCGCTGGTGAAGCCTGCGCTAGCGGCTGATCTAGTTCAAAAAACATGCGCACGGCGTTGGGGCTGACGAACATCGCCACGTCCCAGCTGGCCAGCGCCGCCTGGGCGCGCTGCAAGGCGGGCGAACTGCTGATGGGCGCAATCTCGATCAAAGGCAAGGCCTGCGCGACGATGCCGTGATCGGCCAGCGCGCGCACCCAGCGGTCGGCTTCGGGCTGGGGCCGCGTGACCAGCACCGGGGCGTGGGCGGGCGCTTGCCCAGGCGTATGCGAGGGCGAGGCGCCGCCCTGCCTGGTGGACGCAGAGCCGGTCAATGCGCCCCGCCTGCGCCCAGCGCTTCGGCCACGCGCTGGCCCAGCGCTTCGGCATCGGCCAGCGTGGCGACGGGGCCTTCGGCTTCGGCGCGCACCAGTTGCGGCGCGCCTTCCGGGTCGCCCCAGGCACCGCGCAAATGCAGCCGGTCGCCCTGCAGCGTGGCGTGTGCGGCCAGGGGCATGGAGCAGCTGCCGCCCATGGCGCGGCTGACGGCGCGCTCGGCCGCCACGGCGAGCCAGCTGGCCTGGTCGACCAGGGGCGCCAGGGCTTCGGCCACATCGGCGCGGTCGGCGCGAATCTCGATGCCCAGCGCGCCCTGCCCAGCAGCGGGCAGCATTTCGTCGGTGCTGAAGATGTGGCGAATGCGCTGGCCCAGGCCCAGGCGCTTCAAGCCCGCCGCCGCCAGCACGATACCGGCGTATTGCCCTTCGTCCAGCTTGCGCAGGCGCGTGTCCAGGTTGCCGCGCAGCGGCTCGATGCGCACATCGTCGCGCTTCATTTCTGATAGCGTGTGGCGCAGCAGCACCGTGCGCCGCAGGCTGGAAGTGCCCACCACGGCACCGGCCGACAGATCGGCCAGGCTGGCGCATTGGGGCGACACCCAGGCGTCGCGCGGGTCTTCGCGCGCCATCACGCAGGCGAGCGCGAAGCCCTCTGGCAGCTCCATCGGCACGTCTTTGAGCGAATGCACAGCCAGCTGGGCGCGGCCTTCGGCCAGCGCGGTTTCCAGCTCTTTGACAAACAGGCCCTTGCCGCCCACTTTGCTGAGGGTGCGGTCCAGGATCTGGTCGCCGCGCGTGGTCATGCCCAGCAGATCGACGCGGTGGCCGTGCACCGTCAGCAACTGCTGGACGTGCTCGGCCTGCCACAGGGCAAGGCGGCTTTCACGGGTGGCGATGGTCAGCATCAAGGGCATGGCGGGCTAGCTTTTTCGACAGGTTCACACGGAACAGGCGATGGTACTGCCGCGTGGGGGCCAAGGGGGTTGCGCCAGGGCAATGCGCGTGGCCGGTTCGGCGCCATCGGAGGTGGCGCCTTACCACCCAATTCATTGCTTAATGCGGTGCCAGCGCCCGCCCACAGTGCGCCAGCAGCTACGCTTTCAAGAGCAACTGGCCAGCGCTTCGCGCAGCGCGGCCACCTGGCGGCGCGACACGGGCAGCAGCTCGTCGATGCCCGCCAGGCGCACGGCCCAGCCGTCGCCCTCGTCCGGCTCGTGCTGGCGCACCAGGGCGCGGATGGCGTCGCGCGCGACGAGCGCGTTGCGGTGGATGCGCACGAAGCGCGGGGGCAGGCGCCCTTCGAGTTGCGCCAGGCTGTCGTCCAGCACGTGCGTGGCCTGGGCGGTGCGCACGGTGATGTATTTCAGCTCGGCCTTCAGGTAGAGCACTTCGCTGACGGGCACGCGCACGGTGCGCCCACGCTCGCTGATCAGCAGCCATTGTTCAGCCAAATCAGGCGCTGGCGCTGTGTTGATTTGCGTCAGGCGCTCTGCTTTTTGAAGCGCGGCCTGCAGGCGCTCGCGCCGAACGGGCTTGGTGAGGTAGTCGGCCGCGTCCAGCTCGAAGGCCTTCACGGCGTGCTCGGCGTGCGCGGTGACAAAGACCACCGCCGGCGGCTGGGGCAGCTGCGCCAGCGCCTGCGCCAGCGCAATGCCGTCGGTGCCGGGCATGTGGATGTCCAGCAGCACCACGTCGAACGGCTGGCGGCGCGCCAAGGCCATGGCCTCGTTGGCGTCGCCGGCCTCGCCCGCGGCCACGGCGGCCGGTTGTTGGCAATCGCCCAGCAGCGTGCGCAGGCGCGAGCGGGCCAGCGGCTCGTCGTCCACGATCAGCACGTTCAGGGGGGCGGTCATCTCAGCGGCACTGCGGTCAAAGTTGAAGGGCTTGCCCAATTGGGCGCAACGGCAAGTCTGCACCGGCGCGGCGGCCATGGGCGCGGGCGTGGCCGACGGCGGAAGGCGGCGTGCGCCAAGGTGTGAAGGCTTTCACGCGCGTGTGGCTTTCTCTGGCATGGGCACCTCGATACGGGCCTGGTACACGCCGTCAACCAATGCAGTGCGGAAACTGCCGTGCAGATCATGTAACAAGCGCAACCGCGACCGCACGTTGGCCAGCGCAATGCCATGCCCGCGCTGGCCCTGACCCGCGGGCACGGTGTTGGTCACCTTGATGAGCGCCACCGGCCCGCGCAGCTGGGTGGACACGCGCAGCTGCGCGCCGCGCGCGCTGGGCTCAACCCCGTGCTTGACGGCGTTTTCGACCAGCGGCTGCAAGATGAGTGGCGGCAGGCGCGCCTCGTTCACGCGCTCGTCCAGCGACCATTCCACCCGCAGGCGGCGGCCAAAGCGCACCTGTTCGATCTCGAGGTAGCCGCGCGCCAGGTCGATCTCTTGCCCGATGGTGGAGCTGTCTTCCTGATCGGCCAGCGCGTGGCGAAACAGATCGGACAGGTCTTCCAGCACGCGCTCGGCCTTGGCCGGCTCGGCGCGCACCAGGGCGATGGCCGAATTGAGCGTGTTGAACAGGAAGTGCGGGCGAATGCGCGACTGCAGCTCGGCCAGCCGCGCCGTGGTGGCCGCCGGCGTGCGCCCCCGCACGCGCCACACCAGCCCCGCCACCAGCCCGGCCGCCAGCAGCGCACCCGTGAAGGCACTGGCCACCCACGGCGGCGTGGGCGCCAGGTTGAGCAATGTCAGCATTCCGCACGCATACAGCCCGGCCAACGCGCCCAAGGCAATGCCGGCGGTGATCTGCAGGCCCTCGCCCAGCCGGGCCAGCGGCCGCTTCAAAGCGCAGGCCACGATCAGCCACAGCAAGGTGGCTGGCAAGACCCCGGCCGTCATCACCGACAGGCGCGTGGCCCAGTCGATCAGGCTTTCGGCGAAGTACATCACGGCCACCGCCGCCACCACTTCGACGAACAACACGGCCCGCAACACCACGCCGACCTGACATGCGTCAAACACCAGCACCGGCCCAGGCGGCGCGGGGGCGCGGCGCGGTAACTTGCGCTCGATGAAGGTCGATAGAATTTGAGAATCGTCCATGGGCCTGTCCGTGGCGCCCCAGTGTAGGGGCCTGCGGCGTGCGCTGGTCAGCCCGCGCGAGCCGTCCGTCGATCCAGACGAGCCCCTCGTAGCTACCCCCGGCGCATACGCCCCAATCCAATTTCCCGACGCATGTCCACCAATCAATTCGACAAGAAAACCGAAGCCTGGTCTGCCCTGTTCTCCGAACCCATGAGCGAGCTGGTGCAGCGCTACACGGCCAGCGTGTTTTTCGACAAGCGCCTGGCCGACGCCGACATCACGGGCAGCCTGGCGCACGCCGACATGCTGGCCGCGCAGGGCATCATCAGCCCCGCAGACTTGGCAGACATCCAGCGCGGCATGGCGCAGATCCGGCAAGAAATCGCCGATGGCCGGTTCGAATGGAAGCTGGCCCTCGAAGACGTGCACCTGAACATCGAGGCGCGCCTGACGCAGCTGGTGGGCGACGCCGGCAAGCGCCTGCACACCGGCCGCAGCCGCAACGACCAGGTCGCCACCGACATCCGCCTGTGGCTGCGCGGCGAGATCGACTTGCTGATCGGGCTGCTGCGTGAGCTGCAGCTGGCGCTGGTCGATGTGGCCGAGAAAAACGTCGACGTGATCCTGCCCGGCTTCACCCACCTACAGGTGGCGCAGCCCGTGAGCTTTGCGCACCACCTGCTGGCCTACGTGGAAATGTTCAGCCGCGACGAGCAGCGCATGCAGGACGTGCGCCGTCGCGTGAACCAGCTGCCCCTGGGCAGCGCCGCGCTGGCCGGCACCACCTACCCGCTGGACCGCGAGCGCGTCGCCAAAACCCTGGGCATGGAAGGCGTCTGCCAGAACAGCCTGGACGCCGTCAGCGACCGCGATTTTGCTATTGAATTCGCAGCTGCCAGCGCCCTGGTGATGGTGCACATCAGCCGATTGAGCGAAGAACTCATCCTGTGGATGAGCCAGAACTTCGCCTTCATCCGCATCGCCGATCGCTTCACCACCGGCAGCTCGATCATGCCGCAGAAGAAAAACCCCGACGTGCCCGAACTCGCGCGCGGCAAGACCGGCCGCGTGGTCGGCCACCTGATGGGCCTGATCACTCTGATGAAAGGCCAGCCGCTGGCCTACAACAAAGACAACCAGGAAGACAAAGAGCCGCTGTTCGACACCGTGGACACGCTGCGCGACACGCTGCGCATCTTTGTCGAGATGATCGGCGGCCAGACCAACCCCGCCACCGGCGCCAAGGAAGGTGGCATCACCGTCAACGCGCCCGCCATGCAGGCTGCCGCCCAAAAGGGCTACGCCACGGCGACCGACCTGGCCGATTACCTCGTCAAAAAAGGCCTGCCCTTCCGCGATGCGCATGAAACCGTGGCCCACGCGGTGAAGGCCGCGCAGGCGCAGGGGTGCGACCTTTCCGAACTGCCGCTGGACGTGCTGCAAGGCTTTCATCCCGCCATTGCGCAAGACGTGTACCAGGTGCTTTCGCTGCGGGGCAGCCTGGAAGCGCGCAACACCTTGGGCGGCACCGCGCCCACGCAGGTGGCCCGCCAGATCGAGGCGCAACGCGCTCGCCTGGCCCGGCCCTGAACTGCCCGGTCCACAGCGCAGCAACCTTTGGCCATTGAGCAATGCATTTCCAAGATTCCAGGATCTCCGTCGTCATCCCCAGTTTTCGCGTCCGCGCGCACATCCTGGGTGTCCTGAGCCGCATTGGTCCCGAAGTCGCTGTCATCTACGTAGTGGACGACTGTTGCCCGGAACAGTCCGGCCAATGGGTTGCGTCCCAATGCACCGACCCCAGGGTGCGCGTGCTGTACCACGCTGAAAACCAGGGTGTCGGCGGCGCCGTGATGACCGGCTACCTGGCGGCCATCGAGGACGGCCAGGACATCGTCGTCAAGATCGACGGTGACGGGCAGATGGACCCGGCGCTGTTGCCGCAGTTCGTCGCGCCACTGCTGTCCGGCGATGCGGACTATGCCAAGGGCAACCGGTTCTTCCACCTGGATGAAATCCACCAGATGCCGGCCATTCGCCTCTTCGGCAATGCGGTGCTCTCGTTCATGAGCAAGGTTTCCACCGGCTATTGGGGCCTGTTTGACCCGACCAACGGCTACACCGCCATCCAGACGCGCGTTGCCAGCCATTTGCCAATGGATCAGATCAGCAAGCGCTACTTTTTCGAGACCGACATGCTGTTTCGGCTCAATACGCTGCGCGCCGTCGTAGTCGATGTGCCCATGGATGCTTTCTATGGCGACGAAGAAAGCAACTTGAGAATCACGAAAGTTCTTCCGGAGTTTCTATCCAAGCACGTTCGCAACACCTTCAAGCGGATTTTCTATAACTATTACTTGCGCGACCTTTCACTGGCGTCGTTCGAGTTGCCGCTGGGCCTGTGTTTAAGTATTTTTGGCCTGATTTTTGGCGCCTACCGGTGGTGGCACGTCATGGAAACTGGGGTTGCCGCCACCGCCGGTACCGTGATGCTTTCCGCCTTGCCGTTGATTCTGGGCGTCCAGTTTTTACTGGCTTTTCTGGGCGCTGACATTGCCAACCAGCCCCAGAAACCGGTCTTTCGATCCTTCACGATTCGCAAAAAACCCATTTGAGATGAGTCTTTCAATCTACCTGCTGGGGCTGATCTGCGTACTGGGTATCGCAGCAGGCCAACTGATGTTCAAGCTGACGGCCAACGCCATCAACACTGCTGGCACTATCTTCAGCTTGGCGCCGCTGGCCTGGTTCACCGCCACCATTGCGCTGTATGGCATTACCTCCATCGGTTGGGTGCTAATTTTGCGCTACGCGGACCTGGGTAAGATTTATCCGGTAATGGCGCTGGCGTTTGTGCTGGTGCCACTGGCCAGCCATTTTATTTTTGGCGAGCAGTTTCCAAAGGGCTTTTACCTGGGCACCGCACTGCTCATCGCGGGTCTGCTGGTCATTTTCACGAGCGGAAAATGAATAGAGCATTTATTGGATGAGGAATGGATTGCCAGAGGCGTCGCCTACTTCGCTGAGCACGCGCGGCCTGCGTCAATTGGTCTTGTGGTGGGTTGTCGCCATGCTGTGCGCGACCTTGTTCACCCGGTTGATTCCACCCTTTCAATCGCCCGACGAAAACGTTCACCTGCTGAGGGCCGCCATGCTGGCCAACGGCCAGGTCATGCTGCAGCCATCGACCCATCCGCATATTCGCGACAGTGGGTTCGTCAGCAGGGATTTCGCTGATTTCGCAGAATACGGCGCGCGGTCACGGCCGTTTTATGGAACGGAGCACGTAAATTTCGTGCTGCGCCGAACCGTAGCCGAGTTCGCAGAAAAACACGATTGGTCAGGGGGTCTGAAGTTAGCCAACTCCGGCGGGACGGGCTATTACACCCCCGTCATCTACGTTCCACACGCTGCCGGGCTCTGGGTTTCCAGGCAACTCAACCTGAATCTGATGGCGAGCTACCAGTTTACGCGGGCACTCGTTGTCAGCCTCGCGATTACCCTTGCGTTTTATGCCTGCAGCTTATGGCGCCCCAACGCGCTGGTCTTGATGCTGCTGTTAACGCCGATGTCTCTCTTTCAGTGGCTTGCCCCCACTGTGGACGGCCTGACTACGGCCTTGCTTATGCTTTTGCTCGGCCTGTGGGTCAAGCTGTTTCGCTCGCCAGACGGCCACCGGTTGCGCGACGAGGTGCTTATCTACGCCATTGTGTTCGTTCTATGCACGACGCGGACTCACCTTATCACCACCTTGATGATTCCGCTGTCCCTGCTGTACCACCGCTTCAACTGGCGTCGGTTGGCCGCGCTCGCAGCGTTGGTGGTTTGCGTTCTTGGATGGCAGGCGTATGCCGCCAGTATTTCGGGGCAAACATTCCTGAAACGGCAGCATTCGACCAAAGAAATCATCCTGCTGTACCTGAGCCATCCCGGCGAGTTCTTTGCTGCCCTATGGCGAACCTGGCATTTTGAGCCTCTCGTAAAATTTGTCCGCCAGGGATTTGTCGGCTTGCTGGGTTGGTCGGACGCTCCCTTGTCTCGCACCAAGACGACGAATATCTATCGCTTCCTGATTGCCGGTGCCATAGCGACGATATGGATCGGCCTTCCATGGCTTAAAAAATTCAACATTGTTCGTGCCAGCGGCCTGGTGATGGCGGTGTGCAGCGTATTCATCGCGTATTTCGCCTTAGCGGTCGGCTTCAACGATTACCCTACGCTGTTGATTGACGGCATTCAAGGGCGATACCTGATTCCCGTGGCCATTCTGGCGGCCTTTTCTTTGGGGCCTGTCACAGCGGGAATACGCCAATACAAAACGATTGAGCTGGCGCTGCTGACGCTCTTCATTCCCTACTCGGTTTATTGTTTGGTTGAGCTTTTGATGCGGTACTTCGGGACATCACTGTTCGGATAGTATTGAGCCCCATGCGGCATGAAAGTGGACTGCGTCGGGCCAAGACGCTCCACAGCCTGTGCGTCTAAGCCCGCCTAGCGCCGCCCACCCTGCCCCCATTTCCATCGCCAACGCGTGCTGACAACGCGTGGCGGCTTCCGTCCATCTGAGGAGTGCTTGCTTGATTCGGACCTTCATCTCAAGCCGGCGCACCGTTGGCATTGCTGCGGCATGGTTGCTGGGCGTGACTTCGGCATCGGCCTTCACCGCCACGTCCTTCTCGCCCCAGGGGGAAGTCACCAACGTTCGCCAGGTCGTCGCCAAGTTCAACGAAGACGTGGTGCGCTTCGGCGACCCCGCCGCTGCGGCGCCTTTCACCGTCACTTGTGACAACGCCGAGGCCTCGCGCGGCCAGGCGCGCTGGACCAGTGCACGCGAATGGGTGTACGACTTTGCGGCCGACCTGCCGCCGGGTGTGCGCTGCCGTGCCACCGCCGTCCCAGGGTTCAAATCGGCCTCTGGCGCAGCACTGACCAGCGCCACCAGCTATCAATTTCATACTGGCGGGCCTTTTGCACAGCGCATCACGCCCTCTACCGGGCAGCACATTGAAGAAGACCAGAGCTTCGTGCTGCGGCTGAACGGCGCGGCCACCAACGAGAGCGTGCAGGCCAATCTGTGGTGCCAGGTAGACGGCCTGGGCGAGCGCGTGCCGGTGCGGCTGATCGCGGGCGAGCCGCGCACCGCGCTTTTGAAGGCGCTGAACATGCAGGCCGAGGCCGACAAGGCGCCTGGCCGTTACGTCACCTTCGCGTGCAACCGCCGCCTGACCTCCGCCAGCCGCGTGCAAGTGGTGTTTGGCAAGGGCGTGGCCACGCCCAGCGGCATCGTGAACAACGTGGAAAAGCGCTTTGCCTTCCAGGTGCGCGAGCCCTTCACCGCCAGCATGGGCTGCGAGCGCGAAAACGCGCAGGCCGCGTGCATGCCGATCCGCCCGATCGAGCTGAAATTCAGCGCACCCGTGCCCCGGCGCCTGGCCGCCGAGGTGCGCCTGCGCGCCGACAAGACCGAATACCGCCCGGTGTTCGAAGACGGTCAGGACGACGACGCGCTGCTCGACAGCGTGCGCTTTCCCGCCCCGCTGCCTGAGCGCACGGCCCTCAAGCTGACGGTGCCGCCCGACCTGAAAGACGCCAGCGGCCGCCCGCTGGCCAACGCCGCCAGTTTTCCGCTGACGCTGGCGACCGCGCCGCTGCCGCCGCTGGCCAAGTTTGCCGCCGCGCCGTTCGGCATCGTCGAACGCTTTGCCGAAGGCAAGGACAGCACGCCGCTGATGCCGATGACGCTGCGCTATGTCGAACCAGCCCTGGCCGCGCAAGCGCTGCACATCGGCCGCGTGCAGCCGCAAACCGATGCGGACATCATCGCCTGGTTCACCCGCGTGCAGCGGTTCGACCAGACCATGGTGTCGCGCAAGCTGGCCGCGCGCGACGTGCGCCAGCCGCTGCCCAAGCCCTTTGACGACGCCACCAAGGACTACGTGGACGCGCGCGGCATATCGCTGCTGCAAGGCATGGCCGACGTGCAGCGCCTGAACGTGCCGCCCGCGCCGGCGGGGGCCGAGCGGCCCTTCGAGGTGGTGGGCATTCCCCTTACCCCCGGGTTTCACGTGCTGGAAGTGGCGTCGCCGCGCCTGGGCCAGTCGCTGCTCGACCCCAAGCTGGGCGGCCAGCGCACGATGTACGTGCGCAGTTCGGCCCTGGTGACCAACCTGGGCGTGCATTTCAAGCTGGGGCGTGAAAACGCGCTGGCCTGGGTGACCACGCTGGACACGGGCAAGCCCGTGCCCGGCGCCGTGGTGCGCGTGTCCACCTGCCAGGGCAAGGAAGTGGCGCAGGCCACCACGGATGCGCAGGGTATCGCCCGCTTCAAGGGCATTCCCGCGCAGGCGCCGAATTGCGCGGGCGAAGACGACTACTTGGGCGACTTCCAACAGGCGTATTTCGTCAGCGCGCGCGCCGACAATCAGGGCGCGCCCGACATGGCCTTCACCTGGTCGTCGTGGCAGCGCGGCATCGAGCCCTGGCGCTTCAACGTGCCCACCAGCCGCGATGTCCTGCCCAGCGTGCGCGCCCATTCGGTGTTGGACCGCACCCTGCTGCGCGCGGGTGAAACCGTGTCGATGAAGCACATCCTGCGCAGCGAAACCGGCGCCGGCTTCGGCCTGCCCAAGACGAACCCCGGCACGCTGGTCATCACACACGTTGGCAGCGGGCAGGAATACACCCAGCCGCTGACCTGGCGCAAAACCGCCAGTGGCGGGCGCAGCGCCGAAAGCACTTTTGCCGTGCCTTCGGTGGCCAAGCTGGGGGTCTACCAGATCGCGCTGCGCACCACGGCGCCGGCCAGCGGCGGCGAAGAGGCGGGCACCACCGAGATCACCACCGGGCAGTTCCGCGTGGAGGAATTCCGGCTGCCGGTGCTGCAGGGCAACGTGGGCCCGCAGTCCAAAGACCCGCTGGTCGCCGCCACGTCGGTGCCCACGCAGGTGCAGGTCAACTACGTGTCGGGCGGGCCGGCCGGCGCGCTGCCGGTGCGCGTCTCGGCCCTCACCCGCAACAAAGCCCTGGCCTTCAAGCACTACGACGACTTCCATTTCGACCCACCGCGCGCGGCGGACAGCCCCCAGGCGGGCGGTGGCGACGGCGAGGAAGAAGCCACCGCGCACGAAGACCAGCAGGTGGTTGCCGACAAGCTGCCCCTGACGCTGGATCGCAACGGCCAGGGGCAGTTGACAATTGATAGCATCAAACCCTCTCCCCGCCCGCGCGAGCTGCTGTTTGAAGCCACCTTTGCCGACCCCAATGGCGAAATCCAGACCCTGCGCGGCAGCCGCACCCTGTGGCCGGCGGCGGTGGTGCCTGGCATCAAGGCGGAAAGCTGGGTGTCCACCGACAAGGCGGTGCGCCTGCAGGCGCTGGCGCTCGACTTGCAGGGCCAGCCGCGCGCCGGCGTGGCGCTGGACGTGAAGGCCGTGGCGCGCATCACCACCACCAGCCGCAAGCGCATGGTGGGCGGCTTCTACACCTACGACAGCCGCACCGAGACCAAGGACCTGGGCACCGTCTGCACCGGCACCAGCGACGCCCACGGCCTGCTGAACTGCGACGCCAAGCTGGGCCAGCCCGGCGAGGTGGAGCTGATCGTCACCGCGCGCGACGCGCAGGCGCACACGGCGCAGGCGGCCACGTCCGTCTGGGTGACGCGCCAGGGCGAGATCTGGTTTGGCGGCGACAACAACGACCGCATGGATCTGCTGCCAGAGAAAAAGGTGTACGAGCCCGGCGAAACCGCGCGCTTTCAGGTGCGCATGCCCTTCCGGCAAGCCACCGCGCTGGTCGCCGTCGAGCGCGAAGGCATCCTGCACACCGAGGTGGTGGAACTGCGCGGCGACGACCCCACCGTCAGCCTGAAGATCGACCCGGCCTGGGGCCCCAACGTGTACGTCAGCGTGCTGGCGCTGCGCGGGCGCCTGTACGACGTGCCCTGGTACAGCTTTTTCACCTGGGGCTACAAGTCGCCCCGCGCGTGGTGGCAGGCTTTCTGGACCGACAGCAAGGACTACGAGGCGCCCACCGCGCTGGTTGACCTGAGCAAGCCCGCCTTCCGCCTGGGCATGGCGGAAATCAGCGTGGGCATGGCTGCACACCAATTGGCGGTAGAGGTGAAGGCCGACCACGAACGCTACCCCGTGCGTGGCAAGGCGCGCGTGACCATCACCGTGCAGCGCCCGGACGGCCAGCCCGCTGCAGGCGCCGAAGTGGCCCTGGCCGCGGTCGACCAGGCCCTGCTGGAGCTGATGCCCAACCGCAGCTGGAACCTGCTCGAAGCCATGATGCAGCGCCGCGCCTGGGGCGTGGAAACCGCCACCGCGCAGATGGAAATCATTGGCCGGCGCCACTACGGCCGCAAGGCCGTGCCCACGGGCGGCGACGGCGGCGGGCGCAGCCCCACGCGCGAGCTGTTCGACACCCTGCTGCTGTGGCAGCCGCGCGTGCAGCTGGACGCGCAAGGCCGCGCCGTGGTCGATGTGCCGCTGAACGACGCGCTGACCACCTTCCAGATCGTCGCCGTGGCGGATGAAGGCCTGGGCCTGTTCGGCACCGGCCAGACCAGCGTGCAAACCTCGCAAGACCTGCAGATCATCAGCGGCTTGCCGCCGCTGGTGCGCGAAGGCGACCAATACCGCGCGCAGCTCACCCTGCGCAACACCACGGCCAAGCCGATGAAGGTGGAAGTCACCCCGCGCGCCACGCTGCTGACGCTGCCCGCGCAGACGCTGGACATCCCCGCCGGTGAGGCGCGCGAAGTGCAATGGGACGTGACCGCGCCCGAACAGGCCGCCACCGGCCGCGTCGATGCGCTGCTGTGGGAAGTGCAGGCGCGCGACGTCTCTGGCGGCAGCGCCGGCGGTGCCAGCGACGCCATCAAGCTCAGCCAGCGCATCGTGCCCGCCGTGCCGCTGACGGTGCGCCAGGCCACGCTGGTGCAGCTGGCCGCACCCTACTCGCTGGCCGTGTCGCCCCCGGCCGATGCCCTGCCCGCCAGCGGCGCCAAGCGCGGCGGCGTGCAGCTGGCCCTGCAGCCCAAGCTGGCCGAGGGCCTGCCGGGCGTGCGCGACTGGTTTGCCCGCTACCCCTACAACTGCCTGGAGCAAACCACCAGCAAGGCCATCGGCCTGGGCGACGACGCGCTGTGGCAGCGCACGGTGGCGCAAATGCCGGGCTACCTGGACGAAGACGGCCTGGCCTATTACTTCCCGCCGCGCGGCGGCGAAACCCACCAGGGCAGCGACACGCTCACCGCCTGGCTGCTGGCCGCCACGCACGAGGCCGCGCGCCTGAACAAGGCCTACGCCCTGCCCGATGCGGTGCGCGCACCGATGATCGCCGGGCTGACCGCCTTCGTCGAAGGGCGGGTGGAACGCAAGCACTGGTCGCCCCGCGAAGACCTGGACGTGCGCAAGCTGGCCGCCATCGAGGCCCTGGCCCGCTACGGCGCCGCGCGCCCGGCCATGCTGACCAGCCTGACCATCGCGCCCAACCAGTGGCCCACCAGCGCGCTGATCGACTGGATCAACATCCTGAACCGGCTGCAGGGCATACCCAACCAGCGCGAGCAGCTATCACAAGCAGAGCAGATCCTGCGCGCGCGACTCACGGTGCAAGGCACGCGCATGGTCTTCAGCACCGAGAAGGACGACCAATGGTGGTGGCTGATGGCGGGCGGCGACGTCAACGCCGCGCGCCTGCTGCTGACGGTGGTGGACAAGCCCGCCTGGAAGGACGACCTGCCGCGGCTGGTCACCGGCTTCATCGCGCGCCAGCAAGGTGGCGCCTGGAACACCACCACGGCCAACCTGTGGGGCGGGCTGGCGCTGCAGCAGTTCTCGCGCCAGTACGAATCGGAGCCGGTCAGCGGCACCACGCAGGCCACGCTGGGCGGCGCCAGCGCCGAGATCGACTGGGCCAAGGTGGTGCGCCGCAGCGCCGCCGACGCGCAAGGCCAGCCGCACGCGGCCAGCGCGCTCGGCGCGCCCGCGGCGCCCGGCGCGCTGACCCACAACACCGCCCTGCTGCCCTGGCCTGCCCCGGGCCCGGGCGCGGGCGATGCCAACCTGTCGGTCACGCACAGCGGCACCGGCAAGCCCTGGCTCACGCTGCAGTCGCTCGCCGCCGTGCCGCTGACCGCGCCCTTCTCGGCCGGCTATCAGATCAAGAAGACCATCACCCCGGTCGAGCAGGCCGACAAGCAGCTGCCACAGGGCCAGTATTCGCGCGGCGACGTGCTGCGCGTGACGCTGGACATCACCGGCGCGAGCGACATGAGCTGGGTGGCCGTGAGCGACCCGGTGCCGACCGGCGCCACCATCCTGGGAAGCGGACTGGGGCGCGATTCGACCCTGGCGACGCTGGGCGAAAAAATCGGCCGTGGCACCCACCCGGTGTATGAGGAACGCAGCTTCGAGGCCTACCGCGCCTACTACCAGTACCTGCCCAAGGGCACGGCCAAGCTGGAATACACCGTGCGCCTGAACAACGCCGGCACCTTCCAGCTGCCGCCCACGCGGGTCGAAGCGCTGTACGCGCCCGAGATGTATGGCGAGGCGCCCAACGCGCGGCTGGCTGTGCAGGCGCCGTGACGGCGTCCTTGCGCCCTTGCGTTCGTGCCGCGCGCCCGCACGCAGGCAGGGCGCAAGGCGCACGCCACGGTCTACGCGCCCGCCGCGTCCGCCGCGTCCGCCGCGTCCGCCAGGCAGTGGATAGATGGCGAGTGTGACGGGCAGCAGCGCGCGCGGGTGCCCCATGCCTGCCGAGCGTGCTGGCACCGGCGTGCGCCGTCACTTTGTCCGCGCGCCGTGCGCCAGGTCGCTGGCGCGCCGGCGCAACTCAGCGGCGCACGCGGGATGCAACCCGCCCATCTGCAATGGATATCAAATCGGGCCCTGGCGCAGCAGCAGTGTGCGCCAGCAGCTATTCAAATGATAGTAAAAGGCCTGATAAACGGGCTGACCACCGGCCCCGATGCTGACCGGGCATTACGCCAGCGGCTCGCCCTCGTTGCGCAGCCGCGCGTCCAGCAGCATCACCGTCTGGCGTGCCAGCAGTTCCAGCGTGCGCCGCTGCACCGGCGTCAATTCGCGCGGCACGACATCGGCCACGCTCACGGTGCCGCAGGTGACGGCGTTGGCCGTGACAAAGGGCGCGCCCGCGTAGAAGCGGATGTGCGGCGCGTCCACCACCATCGGCTGCTGGCTGAACTGCGCGTCCAGCATCGCGTCGGGCACGATGAGCAGATCGGGCAAGCCTTCCATCGCCTGGGCGCAGAAGGAGCCGGCCCGCGGCAAGCGTTGCAGCTCGATGCCCGTTGCCGCCGGGAACCACACCGACTCGCCGTCCATCATCGACACCGCCGCCATCGGCGTCTCGCAGATGCGGGCGGCCGTTTCGGCGACGTACTGCAGGGCGGATATGCCCCGCGCCTCCAGCAGCGCGAGGCTGCGGCGCTCGTTGTCGTCGCGCGCGCCGTCGGCGGTATCGGGCACGCCGATCAAGGGCACGGTGGGTTCCCACATGCTGGCGTCCTGCAGCGGGCGGGTCAGTTGCAAGGTGTCCGGGAACGCGTCCAGCCGCGCCAGGTCGGAAGCGCTGGCGTCTGCCGGGATGCGACGGAGCTTTCGGGTCAGCCAGTGGAACATGATGGGGCGTTCTGCTTGGGGTGATCGGAATCGGCGGCGCCGACCCTGTCGAACCAGATTATCTATTACGTTTTTTTACAGAGCCAGTGACGCAGCATAGAAATCCCTTGTGCCAGAAGGTTCTGCCGGCCGCAGTGACGGCTTTTTGGCGCTGGCGTGGGGCCGGCGCCACGGGCTGCGGCTTGCCCGGCGGCGCCATTTCTGGCTTGCGCACACCGCCGGTGCGCCGGCAGCCCGCCGCATGGGGGCGTCGCCCTGGCTTGGCAATGGCCACCACCCTGCTCGCGCTGGCTTGCCTGGCCCCCGCAGGCGCGGGCGCGCAGACGTTCGACGCGATTCGCGCCGAATACCGCCCATCTGAGACGGTGGTGCTGGACCGGCGCGGCGAGGTGCTGCAGCGCCTGCGCACCGACGCCAGCGTGCGCCGTGGCGAATGGGTGCCGCTGGCGCGCATCTCGCCCGCGCTGCGCCAGGCGCTGGTGCTGTCGGAAGACCAGCGCTTTTACGAGCACGCCGGGGTGGACTGGCGCGCCGTCAGCGCCGCCGCCTGGGCCAACCTGTGGAACACGCGCACGCGCGGCGCGTCCACGCTCACCATGCAGCTGGCCGGGCTGCTGGACGACGACCTGCGCCTGGGCACGGGCGGCCGCACGCTGCGCCAAAAGGTCGGCCAGGCGGTGATGGCCACGCAGCTGGAGCGCAGCTGGCGCAAAGACCAAATCCTCGAGGCGTACCTGAACCTGGTGCCGTTTCGCGGCGAGCTGGTCGGTATCGACGCGCTGGCGCGCACCCTGTTTGCCAAGGCCCCGCACGGGCTGCAAGACCAAGAAGCCGCCATTGCCGCCGCCCTGGTGCGCGCGCCCAACGCCCGCCCCGCGCTGGTGGCCGAACGCGCCTGCGGCGTGCTGAAAGCCATGCGCGCGGCCCCTGCGGGCAAGGTCGATTGCGTGGCGCTGGACATGCAGACGGAAGTCGCCCTGTCGCGCCGCGCCTTCGTGACCAGCGACGGCGTGGCCCCGCACGCCGCGCGGCGCGTGCTGGCCGCGTGGCGCGCAGCGCACCCGGGCGAGGCGCTGCCAGCCACCGTCACCAGCACGCTGGATGCGCGCATTCAGCGCGTGGCGCTGCAAAGTCTGACGCAGCAGATCAAGGAACTGCGCGGCCGCCACGTCGAAGACGGCGCCGTGCTGGTGCTGGACAACGCCAGCGGCCAGGTGCTGGCGTGGGTGGGCTCCACCGGCGCCTTGAGCGCGGCGGCCGAAGTTGACGGCGTGCTGGCGCCGCGCCAGCCGGGCAGCACGCTCAAGCCCTTCCTGTACGCCCAGGCGATGGCCGAGCGGCGCTTGACAGCCGCGTCGCTCATCGACGATTCACCCGCCGACCTGCAAACCGGCAGCGGCCTGTACATCCCGCAGAACTACGACCGGCGCTTCAAGGGCTGGGTGTCGGCGCGCACGGCGCTGGCATCGTCGCTGAACGTGCCCGCCGTGCGCACGCTGGTCATGGTCACGCCCGACGCCTTTGCCCGCCAGTTGGGCGCGCTGGGCATCGGCCTGCGCGAAGGCGGCGACTACTACGGCTACAGCCTCGCGCTGGGCAGCGCCGAAATACCGCTGCTGCAGATCACCAATGCCTACCGCGCGCTGGCCAACGGCGGGCGCGTCAGCCCCACGGCGCTGCTGCCGGGCACCGCGCCGGTGTTCCGCGCCGCGCTGGACCCTGGCGCCAGCTTCATCGTGAGCGACATCCTGTCCGACACCAACGCGCGCGCGCCCACATTCGGGTCGGATTCGCTGCTGGCCACGCGGTTTTGGAGCGCCGTCAAAACCGGCACCAGCAAGGACATGCGCGACAACTGGGCCGTGGGCTACAGCCAGCGTTACACCGTCGGCGTGTGGGTGGGCAACGCCAGCGGCGCGGCGATGTGGGACGTCAGCGGCACCAGCGGCGCCGCGCCCGTGTGGGCCGAGCTGATGCAGGCGCTGCACGGCGCCCGCGGCGGCGGGGCCGCCACGCCTTCACGCGCGCCCACGCCGCCGCCGGGCGTCATCGCACAGCGCGTGGCCTTTGGCGACGGTATCGAAGCGGCGCGCAGCGAGTGGTTTCTGAAAGGCACCGAGCAGGCGCTCTTTGCTACAGATTCAAAAGCACCCAGCTCAGGCGCCACCAGCGCCAGAGGCCGAAAACGCTCACAAAGCCAACGCGCAGCCAACGCCAACGCGGGCGACGCCGTGCCCGCGCGCATCACCGCCCCGCAGGACGGCACCATCCTCGCGCTGGACCCCGACATTCCCCCCGCCCGCCAGCGCCTGACCCTCAGCGCCGAACCCGGCAGCGCCCCCGCCAGCACGCTGCGCTGGTGGATCGGCCAGCGCGAAATCGGCCGAGGCGATCGCGCCCAATGGCTGCCTTGGCCGGGCCGCCACGTCGTGCAACTGCGCAACGCCCAAGGCCAGGTGCTGGACGAGCGCAGGCTGGAAGTGCGCGGCGCCACGGCCAAGCCGGGGGCGCGGCCGCGCTGAGTCTGCGCTGAACAGTGCCGCGCCATCGGCGTCCAGCGCGTGAGCGCGCCCGGCAGACGCGGCGCGCAGCACAGCACTAGGGCCTCACATGCCGCCAGCGCAAGCGGCACCTTCGGTTGATGCTATTGTTTCAGGAGCGTTGGAGGCTCTGTGCAGCCCGCTCGAGTGCGTCTGCCGAGGGCGGCAGCCCCGCGTTGGCGAGCCTTGCACGCAGCAACGAGGCCCCGCGTTGGTGCGGTTCTTGGCGAATGGACTTGCGTCACGAATACAATTACGAATCATTCTTATGTAGGTTCATCCTCAATCGCCACGCACGGCGCGCGATTGCGGAGCCGATTCATGCGCGACGACCTGGCCCTGACGAGCATCGAAAGCCTGTACTTCAACCACCACGTGTGGCTGCAGGCGTGGCTGCGCCGCCGCCTGGGCGATACGCACCGCGCGGCCGACTTGGCGCACGACACGTTCGTGCGGCTGCTCACCCGCCAGGGGCTGGGGCCGCTGCATGAGCCGCGCGCCTTCCTCACCACCGTGGCCGCACGCGTGTTGGCCAGCCACTGGCGGCGCGAGCAGCTTGAGCGCGCGTACCTGGACGCCCTGCGCTGCCTGCCGCCCGCGCTGGTGCCCTCGCCGGAAGAGCGCGCCTTGGTGCTGGAAGCGCTTCAGCAGCTGGACGAGTTGCTGGACGGGCTGCCGGCGCCGGTCAAGCGCGCCTTCCTGCTCAGCCAGCTGGACGGCCTGACCCAGCGGCAGATCGCGCAGCAGCTGAACGTCACCGAACGCACGGTGCGCCGCCACCTGACGCGCGCAGCCGAGCAGTGTTACTTCGCCGATGTGCTCGGTGTTGGCCCATGAGCGCCTCAGCCCGCCTTTCCGCCAGCGAACTGCCGCACGACGCGCCCAACTCGGCGCCTGTCGCGCCGCAAGCGGCCCGCGAGGCCGTGCAGTGGTTGCTGGATTTGCGCGACAAGGACGATAGCCCGGCCGTGCTGGCCGACTGGCAGCGCTGGCTGACCGCCGACCCAGCGCACCAGCAAGCGTGGCTGCGCATCGAAAGCGTCAATCAGCAATTGCGCGCGGCTTCGTCGCCGCTGGCGGCGGCCGTGGCGCGCGCCGGTCTGCAAGACCCGCCCAAGATGGGCCGCCGGCGCGCCGCGCAGGCGCTGGCGATCGCGCTGGTGGGCGGCGGCGCCGCGTGGCTGGTCGAACGCCACGCGCCCTGGCGCGAGATGGCGGCCGATTTGCGCACGGGCGTGGGCGAGCGCCGCGCCACCACGCTGGCCGACGGCAGCACGGTGGTGCTGAACACCGCCAGCGCCATCAACGTGCGCTTTGGCGCGGCCGAGCGGCGGCTTCAGCTGGTGGCCGGTGAGGTGCTGATCACCACGGCGCATGGCGCCGCGGCGTCTGGGCGGGCCTTTGTGGTTGAAACCCGCCACGGGCAAGCCCAGGCCTTGGGCACCCGGTTCAGCGTGCGCCAGGACGAACACGCCACGCGCGTGGCCGTTTTTGACGGCGCGGTGCAGATCCGCCCCTCCGACGCCAACGCCAGCTCCGTGCTGCTGCGCGCGGGCCAGCAAACCCGCTTCAACGCCGCGGGCGCCCGGACCGCCAGCCCCGCCGATGCGCTGACCGACACCGCGTGGACGCACGGCAGCCTGGTGGCCCTGTCCATGCGGCTGGACGATTTTCTGGAGGAACTCGGCCGCTACAGCGACAGGCCTTTGTCTTGCGACCCGGCCGTCGCCGCGCTGCGCATCTCGGGCTCGTACCCCACGGGCAACGTCGACGCCGCCCTGCGCAGCGTGGCGCAGGCGCTGTCGCTGCGCGTTGAGGTGGTCGACCGACTGTGGCGGCCCCAGGCGATGCGCCTCACCTCGGCGGGGAGGGCCTGACGCCATGCGCCGCAGCGTTCTACCCAAGCTCATCGCGTGCCCGGCGGCGCCGTTGCGCGCGTGCGGCACGCGCTCGCACGGGATGGTGGCGGGCGGTTTAACGCTTATTTGGCCTGTGAATGTCCGCTTTGGCGGCGCTCGTGCGACAGGAAGGGTGAAGCGATTGCTTTTACCCCTTTCCTACATGAGACCTTCCATGCGCCAGCCGACGTTTACCTACCCATCAGTCCATCGCCTCTTCAGGCGTGTCACCTTCACGCGCTCGGTGCTTGCTGGAGCCGCGCACCTTGCACTGGTCAGTGTTGCCGTGGGCGGCCTCGCTGCGGCGCCAATGCCAGCTCATGCGCAGGCGGCGTCTCGCAGCTACGAGATCCCGGCTGGTTCGCTGGACGAGGCACTGACCCGCTTCGGCAGTGCGGCCGGCATCCTGCTCTCGTTCCCTGCCGACCTGACCAAAGGACGTGCCAGCCCAGGGCTGCGGGGTAGCTTCACCGTGGACACGGGGCTGGCCGCCCTGCTGGCCAACACCGGCCTGCAAGCCGTGCGCCAGGGCGATGGCAGCTATCAATTGCGAAGCGTAGCCGCTGCGCCGGCCGCGGCGGCCAGCGCATCGGTCGCGCGCGGCGCGGAAGCCGATGCCGGCACCTTGCCCGCCGTCACGGTCAGCGCCCCAGCGGCGCGCCCGGGCGATTTACCTGAAGCCTATGCGGGCGGCCAGGTCGCCAGCGGCGGCCGGGTGGGCCTGCTGGGCAACAAGGACTTCATGACGACGCCGTTCAACAGCATCAGCTACACGGACGACTACGTGCAGAACCTGCAGGCCGACCAGCTGAGCCGTGTGATCGCCTTGACCGACCCCAGCGTCTTCAACAACGGCGCCACGGGCATGCTGAGCGATAGCTTTACGCTGCGCGGCTTCAACGTGGCGACCAGCGATGTCGCCTATGGGGGGATGTATGGGCTGATTCCGTACTGGCGAGTCACGCCCGAGCTGGCCGAGCGCGTCGAGGTGCTCAAGGGCCCCTCGGCTCTCCTCAACGGCATGCCGCCGGGCGGCTCGGTGGGGGGCACCATCAACCTCGTGCCCAAGCACGCGGGCGACGTGCCGCTGGCGCGCGTGACCACCACCTACACGTCCGACGCGCAGCTGGGCGTGCATGCCGATGTGGGCCGGCGCTTTGGCGCCAACCAGGAACTGGGCATTCGCGTGAACGGCCTTTGGCGCGAGGGCGACACCGCGGTAGACCACCAGTCGAAGTCCGCCAAACTGGCCGCCCTGGGCCTGGACTGGCGCACCGACCGCGTGCGCCTGTCTGCCGACGTCTACAGCAACGACGACCATACGCGCGGCCTGAACCGCGGCGTGTCGCTGGCGCCCGGCGTGGCCGTGCCAAGGCCACCCAAGCCCAGCACCCTGCTCGCGCCGGACTGGACCTTTGGCACCACCAAGGACCACGCCATCCTGCTGCGCGGCGAAGTGGATGTGACACGCAACATCACTGCCTATGCCGCTTACGGGCACGGCAAGACGGATTTCGACGCGCTGGCCAGCTCGACCTACACCATCATCAACGCCGCAGGCGACTACCGCAACAACTTCGCGCACCAGCGCTCCATCTTCGACAAAGACACCGCCGAGATCGGCGCGCGCGCCAAGTTCGCCACTGGCGGCGTGGGGCATGAGCTGGCGCTGACCGCCACCTACTACAAGCACAACAACCAGTTCGGGTTTCTGCGCAACATGCTCGCGCAGGACTACCTCACCAACATCTACCAGCCGGTTTGGGGCCCCAGCGTCAGCACCGCCTACAGCCAAGCCGCGATTCCACGCACCGGAGCGCTGCGCACCAGCAGTTTTGGGATTGCCGACACGCTGTCGTTCGCGCAGGACGCCGTGCAGCTCACCTTGGGCGCGCGCCGCCAGAACGTGGTCAGCGATACCTTCGATGGCAGCACGGGCGCGCGCACCGCCCGCTACGACGCCGGCGCCACCTCGCCAGCCGCAGCCGTGCTGGTCAAGGTGAGCAACCGGGTGTCGGTCTACGGCAACTACATCGAAGGGCTCAGCCAGGGCGGCACCGCGCCCGGCACGGCCGCCAACGCCGGGGAAGTGTTCCCGCCCTTCAAATCCAAGCAAAAGGAAGTGGGCGTCAAGGTGGACATGGGCGGCTTCGCTTCCACCCTCAGTCTGTTCGAGATCACCCGCCCCGGCGCCTACACCGACCCGGTCAGCAACCTCTATTCGTTCGGCGGCGAGCAGCGCAACCGTGGCCTGGAGCTGGGCTTCTTCGGGGAAGCCACGCGAGGCCTGCGCCTCCTGGGCGGCATTGCCTACACCGAGGCCAAGATGACCAAGACCGCCGGCGGCGTCAACCAGGGGCGCTACGCGACGGCGCTGCCCAAGTGGCAGGCCAAGCTGGGCGTGGAATGGGATGTGCCCGCCCTGCCCGGGCTAACGCTGACGGGCAACGCCTTGTCGATGTCCAAGCAGTACATCAACGCCGACAACTCACTGTCCGTGCCCGGCCGCACCGTGTTCGACCTGGGCGCGCGCTACGCCCTGCGCGTGGCAGACCGCCCGGTGACGTTGCGCGCCGCCGTGCTGAACGTGGCGAACAAGGCGTACTGGGCCGGCTCGCTTGCCAGCGGCACCGGCGCACCGCGCACCTTCCAGCTTTCCGCCTCCGTAGATTTTTGATGAAACACGGCCCCAGTGCCCGCCTCACCAGCGTCAACAGCTATCTTTTTTGATATGAACCGCCTATCTGTCCCCAACCACCGCACCGCCGCGTGCCCGGCGCCCACGCCATGAGCGCCGACCAACGTCTGGGCGGCTTGCTGCCGCGGCGCGGGGTGCCCCGCCGCGCTGCGGTGCGCGCCACGCTGGCCAAGGTATGGGCCACGGGGCCGCTGGTGTCGCGCATCGTCGCCGCCATTCTGGGCGGCTACGGCTTAGCAGCGCTGACGTCGATCGCGGCGCTGGCGCTGCCGATGCCGGTGACCGAGGCGGTCTTCACCGGCATGCTGGCCAGCTTTGCGGTGTACGCGGGCGCGGTGGTGTGGGTGTTTGCCGTGCGTTCGGCCACGCGCGCCTGGGTGGGCTTGATCGTGGTGGCCGTGCCGCTGGCCCTGGCGGCCTGGTGGGCCACGAAAGGGGCTTCAGTATGAGCGCGCTCGACAAGGCAACGCCCGCCAAAAAGGCACCGGAGAAAAAGGCACCAGAGAAAAAGGCGCCCGGCATCCGCCAGACCATGTCCGACCTGCACATCTGGGCCGGGCTGCTGGTGGGCTGGCTGCTGTACGCCATGTTCCTGACTGGCACGGTGGCGTATTTCCGCGACGAGACTTCGCAGTGGATGCGCCCCGAGTTGCCGCAGCAAACGCAGGTGCCCGATTCGGCCCTGGTTGCGCAGCGCCTGGTGGACACACTCAGCCGGATGGCGCCCGACAGCCCGCAGTGGAGCTTCAGCCTGCCGGACGACCGCAACAACGTGTCCACCGCGTTCTGGCGCAACCCGAAGGCGACCAGCGGCCGCGGCTTTGAAGACGCCACGTTCGACCCCGCCACCGGCGCCAAGGTGGCCGCGCGCGACACCCTGGGTGGCGAGTTCTTCTACCGCTTTCACTTCAACTTCCACTACATCCCGGTGATCTGGGGCCGTCTGCTGGCCGGGCTTTGCGCGATGTTCATGCTGGTGGCCATCGTCTCGGGCGTCATCACCCACAAGAAGATCTTCATCGACTTTTTCACCTTCCGCTGGGGCAAGGGCCAGCGCAGCTGGCTGGACGCGCACAACGCGCTGTCGGTGTTCGGCCTGCCTTTTCACCTGATGATCACGTACAGCGGGCTGGTCACGCTGATGTTCCTCTACATGCCGTGGGGCAGCGATCTCGCCTTCAAGACCCCGGTGGAGCGCCGGGCGCTGACCGCCGAGATCAGCGCCTTTTTGCCACCCGCCAAGCCCACTGGCCAGCGGGCCGAATTGGCGCCGATGGCCGGCATGGTGCAGCAGGCGCAGCAGCGCTGGGGCCACGACAACATCAGCCGCGTGGTGGTCACCAACCCGGGCGATGCCGCCGCGCAGGTGGTGGTGGTGCGCGGCGACGTCCAACGCGCAACGCACAGCCCGCAGTACATGGTGTTTGAAGGCGCCACGGGCAAGCTCGATCGCATCAAGGACAAAACAGGCGCGGCCGCCGAGACGCGGGGCGTGCTGTACGCCCTGCACCTGGGCCGCTTTGCCGACATGCCGCTGCGCTGGTTGTACTTCCTCGTCAGCCTGGCGGGCACCGCCATGGTGGGCACGGGGCTGGTGCTGTGGACGGTGAAGCGCCGCGCCAAGCTGCCCGACCCGGCCAAGCCCTACTTTGGCTTTCGGCTGGTCGAGCGCCTGAACATCGCGGCCATCGCCGGCCTGTCGATCGCCATGGCGGGCATGCTGTGGGCCAACCGCCTGCTGCCGCTGGACATGGCCGAGCGCAGCGCTTGGGAGGTGCACAGCTTCTTCATCGTGTGGGGCCTGAGCCTGCTGTGGGCGATGGCGCGGCCCGCCAAGCGCGCGTGGATCGAGCTGCTGTGGGTGGCCACCGCCGCGCTGGCGCTGCTGCCGCTGGTCAATGCGCTGACGACCGACCGGCCCCTGTGGCGCAGCGTGGCGCAGGGCGACTGGGTGTTCGCCGGGCTTGAGCTGACGCTGCTGGCATTGGCCGCCTTGCACGCCTACCTGGCGGTGCGCACGGCGCGGCACCAGCCCAAGACCAAACCCGCGCGCAAGCCGGTGCCGGCCGCCGCGCTGCAAGCCAGCCCAGCGGCGCCAACCGAAGCAGCGGGGCAAGCGCTATGACGCACGTAACCATCTTTGTGATTTGTCTGGCCGGCTTCGCCGCGCTGGCCCTGGCCACCGACCGCGCGCAGCGCACCACGCTGGGGCGCGAATTGCCGCCGCCCAGCGCGCGCGCGCTGCGCGCGGTAGGTTGGGTGCTGCTGTTGCTGGCGCTGTGGCGCACCGTGGCCGCCATGGGCTGGGGCATCGGCCTGGTGGCCTACAGCGGGCACACCAGCGCCGCCGCTGGCGTGGTGTTTCTTGCGCTGATCGCGTGGGGCCGCCGCATGGGCCGCTGACGCGCCCGCATCGTTTTTTTGTTGTGTCTCAAGAAAAGGTAGTGACATGAAATTGCTCCAATCTCCCTCTGTCCTCGCTCTGGCACTGGCGGCCGCCCTCGCCGGCTGCGCGCAGCAAGCCACCGCACCGGCCGCCACCGGCGCCGCGGCGGCATCTCAACCTGCGGCCAAGCAGGCGGGCGAAATCCGCCGCCAGGCGCTGGCGCAGGGGCTGTATGAAATCGCCTACAGCGCTCGCCAAGACGCCGTGTTCGTGGCCTCGGCAGGCGGTCGCGGCGAAGGCGCGGCACCGTCGAAGATCCTGCGCTTGCACCCCGAGACCCTGGCCGTGCAGGCCGAGATCCCGCTGGAGCGCAAAGGCTTCGGCATCGCGCTGGACGACGCGGGCAATCGCCTGTACGTGGGCAACACCAACGATGGGTCCGTCACCGCGATCGACACGGCCACCAACCGTGTCGTCGGCGTCGTGCAGCTGACCGAAAAAGCCAAGGTCAAGGGCCCGGACGGCAAGGAGGTGGAGCGCTTCCCCTACAACTTCCGCGAGATCGCGGTCGACCCGGCCAACCACCGCCTGTACATGCCCGGCCTGAGGGCCCAGGACAGCGCGCTGTTCGTGGTGGACACGCGCGCCCTGAAGCTGGAAAAAATCGTGCCCGGCTTTGGCTTCATGGCCACCGGCGTCGCGCTGGACGCCCAGGGCGGCAAGCTGTACGTGTCCAACCTGCAAGGCCAGGTCTTCACCGTGGACACACGCACGCTGGCGGCCACCAAGGCCGAAGCGCCTGGCGACCAGCTGATCAACCTGGCGGTGGCCCCGTCGGCGCAGCGCCTGCTGGCCACCGACCAGGGCCTGCCCAACCTGGACAGCATGCGCGCCAAGCAGCCCGCGCTGGCCAGCTACCAGCAGCGTGGCAAGGGCAACCAGGTGCTGGTGCTGAACGCGGCCGACAGCAAGCTGGTGGCCAGCCTGCCCACCGGCGCCGGGCCGCTGGCCATGCTGGTCGATGAGCCGCGCCAGCGCCTGTACGTCACCAGCCGCAACGCGGGCACCGTGTCCGTGTTTGACACCCGCACCGACGCCTTGCTGCAAACCATCGCGCTGCCCACCTACCCCAACAGCCTGGCGCTGGATGCGCGCCGCAACGCGCTCTACGTGACGGTGAAGAACGGCCAGAGCGATCCGAAGGGCAGCAACGAAAGCGTGGCCCGCATCCAGTTCTGACCAGCGCGCACGCGCCCTGGTTTTGAACCATTTAGGCCGCCGGCGCTGTTCACACCAGCGCTGGCAGCTATCGTTTTGATACCTGATGGCGTTTGCCTTCGCGGCAGGCCCTCTTCACACTGCGCGGCACTTCATGGCGCTTGGCGGCACCTCGGGCCGCGCAGCCCAACCAAGGAATCCACTTGAAGCCTCACTTCTCCCCCACCTTGTTGACCCTCGCTCTGGCCGCCGCGCTGGCAGGCTGCGCGCAGCCGTCCGCCGCACCAGGCAACGCTGCCAACAATGCCACCGCCGCCGCCAAGGCCCAGTCCGGCGAGGTGCAGCGCAAGTCGCTGGCCCAAGGCCTTTACGAGCTGACCTACAGCGCGCGCCAGAACGCGGTGTTTGCCGTGTCGTCCGGTGGGTTTGGCGACGGTGCCGATCCATCCAAGGTGCTGCGCCTGGACCCGGCCACCCTGGCCGTGCAGGCCGAGATCGCGCTGCCCGCCAAAGGCTTTGGCGCCGTGCTGGACGACAGCGCCAACCGCCTGTACGTGGGCAGCACCATCGACGCGGCCGTGCTGGTCATCGACACCACCACCAACCAGGTGGTGCGCACCGTGCAGCTGGCCACCAAGGTGAAGAACAAAGAGGGCAAAGAGGTCTATCCGCATGGCTTTCGGCAGCTGGTGCTGGACGCCCCCAACCAGCGCATCTACCTGCCCGGCCTGAGCATGGAAGACAGCGCGCTGTACGTGCTGAACACGCGCACCTCCGCGGTGGACAAGGTGGTGCCCGGCTTTGGCCCGCTGGCCACCGGCGCCGCGCTGGACGCCGCCCGCTCGCGCCTGTTCGTGTCCAACCTGCTGGGCGAAATCCTCACCGTGGACACGCGCAGCCTGCAGATCGTCAAGCGCTACGACAGCGGCGGCGACCAGCCGCTGAACCTGGAATACGACAGCGCCAGCAACCAGCTGCTGGTGGTCGACCAGGGCCTGGCCAAGCTGACCGAGGGCCGCAAGAAGCTGCAGCCCGGCTACCAGCCGCGCCCTGGCAACCGGCTGCTGGTGCTCAACGCCGACACCGGCGCGGCGGTGCGCAGCGTGGCCACCGCCGAAGGCCCCGTCGCCCTGCGCCTGGACCCGCAGCACCAGCGCATCTACGTGACCAACCGCGGCGCGGGCAACGTGCAGGTGTTTGACAGCCGCAGCCAGACGCTGCTGCGCACCATCGCGCTGCCCACGCACCCCAACAGCCTGGCGCTGGATGCGCAGCGCAACGTGCTCTACGTCAGCGTGAAAAACGGCGAGAAGGACCCGAAAGGCGCGCCCGAAAGCGTGGCGCGCATCCCCTTCTGAGTTGTGACCGCCGGGCTGCTCGGTTCAGCAAAGAATCGGGCGCCAGCGCAGTTTCACAGTGCGCTGGCAGCTACCTTTGTCATAGCAGATTGACGGTCGGCGGGCGCCACCTCAGCGCCTACCAGCTTCCCCCTGCGGGCTGCGTTGCCCGCGCCCAAGTCGCACCTCTTCATCCACCCCTTATTCATCAGGATCGACATGAACCACCTCAAAACGACTTCTGCCCTGCTGCCGCTGGCTCTGGCCGCCGCAATGGCCGGCTGCGCGCAGCAGCCCACCGCCACCACGGGCGCGGCCGCAGCCGCACCAGCGGTGACGGCCAAGACCGCCGCCCAGGTGCAGCGCCAGGCGCTGGCCAAGGGCTTGTATGAGCTGGCCTACAGCCCGCGCCAGAACGCGCTGTTCGTGGCCTCGTCCGGCGGCTTTGGCCCCGACGCCAGCCCGGCCAAGGTGCTGCGCCTGAACCCGCAGACCCTGGCCGTCGAGGGCGAGATACCGCTGGAGCGCAAGGCCTTCGGCGTGACGTACGACGATGCCAGCGGCCGCCTGTACCTCGGCAACACAGTGGATTTGTCTGTCACCGTGGTCGACACGCTGGCCAACCGCGTGCTGGGCATCGTGCAGCTGGAAGGCAAGGTCAAAGCCAAGGACAAGGACGGCAAGGACATCGAGCGCTACCCGCGCGACCTGCGCGAGCTGGCGGTCGACCCGGCCAACCAGCGCCTGTTCCTGGCCGGCCACGGCGGTGAGAACGGCAGCGTGCTGTACGTGGTCAACATCGAAACCCTGAAAGTCGACAATGTGCTGCCCGGCCTGGGCAACGCCAAGGCGCCGGGCTTTGCCTTCGACGCGGCCGGCCAGCGCCTGTTTGTCACCAATTTGCTGGGCGAGGACCGACGCCGAGCAGCCGCTGAACATCGCCTACGACCCCGGCACGCAGCGCCTGTTCGTCACCGACCAGGGGCTGGAAAACATCCGCGCGTACCAGGCCAAGAGCATTCCCGGCTTTGCGTCGAAGAACCCCGGCAACCGCGTGCTGGTGCTGGACGCCAACACCGGCCAACCGCTGCGCAGCATCGCCACCGACGCCGGCCCCATGGGCATCCTGCTGGACGCGCCGCGCCAGCGCCTGTACGTGACCAACCGCGCCGCCGGCAAGCTGAGCGTGTACGACGCGCGCAGCTACGCCCTGCTGCAAACCCTGGATTTGCCCACCCACCCCAACAGCCTGGCTGTGGACGCGCAGCGCAACGTGCTGTACGTCAGCATCAAGAACGGCGAGAAAGACCCGAAAGGCAGCCCGGAGAGCGTGGCGCGCGTGCAGTTCTGATGCATCGCGACTGATGCATCGCGACTGACGCGGGCGGCCTGCGTGGGCATGCGGGCGCCGGGGTGCGCTCTGGCGTCGCTGCGCTTCTTTACTGGCCCAATCAGCGGCCAGCGCTTGTGGAACCAGCGCTGGCCGCTCTGTTTTTTGCAGCAATCAGCGCTGGGGCTGTGTGCGCACTGGCCGTGTTGCCGCGCTTTCACCGCGCGCGGGTGCGGGCTTGCCGCCGGGCCGCAGCTGCCGGGTGCGGGGCGAGCCTAAACTCGGCGGTCATACCACCTGCACCCACACAGAACCCACGATGCCCGACTTTGACTACGACCTTTTCATCATCGGCGGCGGCTCCGGCGGCGTGCGGGCGGCGCGGTTTGCGTCGCAGCGCGGCGCGCGCGTGGGCCTGGCCGAAAGCGGTCGCATGGGCGGCACCTGCGTGAACGTGGGCTGCATCCCCAAGAAGCTGTACAGCTTTGCTGCGCACTACGCCGAATCGTTTGCCGAATCGCGCGGCTTTGGCTGGCAGTTGCCTGGCCAGCCCACGCTGGACTGGGCGACGCTGAAAGCGAACCGCGCCACCGAGATCACGCGCCTGAACGGCATTTACGAAGGCATCATCGCCGGCGCGGGCGCCGACCGGCTGCAGGGCCACGCCAGCCTGGTCGATGCGCACACGGTGCGCGTGCAGGCCGAGGCCGGGCCCGAGCGCACGGTGACGGCCCGCCACATCCTGATCGCCACCGGCGGGCGCCCCTTCGTGCCGCAGTTTCCGGGCAGCGATCTGGTGGTGGTGTCGGACGAGATGTTCGACCTGCCCACCTTCCCCCAGCGCCTGGTGGTGGTGGGCGGCGGCTATATCGGCTGTGAGATGGCCAGCATCTTCCATGGGCTGGGCGCCACCGTGACGCTGATCTACCGCGGCGAGCAGGTGCTGCGCGGCTTTGACGAAGAGGTGCGCGGCTTCACCGCCGCCGAGATGCGCAAGGCCGGCGTCGACATCCGCACCGGCACCGACGTGCAAAGCATTGAAGCGCTGCCGGGCGGCGCGCGGCGCCTGCTGCTCAGCGACGGCAGCACGCTGGACGCCGACGTGGTCCTGTACGCCACCGGCCGCCACCCGAACGTCGAAGGGCTGAACCTGCAAGGTGTGGGCGTGCGGCAAACGAAGAACGGCCACATCGAGGTGGACGAGCACTTTGCCACCAGCGTGCCCGGCATCTACGCGCTGGGCGACGCCGTGGGCCGCAAGGACCTGACGCCGGTGGCGCTGGCCGAGGCGATGGCGCTGGTCGATCACCTGTTCGGCCCCGCGCTGGGCAAGCCCGCGCATGGCCCGATCGACTACGAGCTGGTGCCCACGGCCGTGTTCACCCACCCGCCCATCGGCACCGTGGGCCTGAGCGAAGAGGCCGCGCGTGAAAGGCACGGCGCCGTTCGCGTGTTCCGCAGCGACTTCCGGCCGCTGCGCCACACGCTGAGCGGCAGCGCCGAGCGCACGCTGGTCAAGCTGGTGGTGGACTCCGCCACCGACCGCGTGGTGGGCCTGCACATGGTCGGCGCCGACGCCGGCGAGATCGTGCAGGGTTTTGCCGTGGCGCTGCAGTGCGGCGCAACCAAGGCGCAGTTCGACCGCACCATCGGCATTCACCCCACCACGGCGGAAGAATTCGTCACGCTGCGTGAGGTGTCGCGCACCTGAGCGCCCCGAGGCGCCAGACCACCACCGGGCCTGGGCGGGGCCACGCGGGCCGCATCCCGCCTTTCAGGCTACTCTTGAATTGATAGCTGCCAGCGCTGGTGGGACAAGCGCTGGCGCCCTATTTTCCTAAGAAATCTTGCCCCAGGCCCTCATCGGCTTGCGTGGGCCGCGCCCGCCCCGGTCTTGGGCGTCTGGCGACGACGCCACCAACGCCACAGCCCGAACGCGACCGCAGCCACCACCACGACCAGACCCGCCCAATGTTCGGCATGTTCCACGCCTTGCAGCATGCGCTCGGCCGCATGGCCAAACAGCCAGCCCGCGCCCGCCACCAGCCCCGCCCATAACACGGCGCCCAGCGCGTTGTAGCCGATGAAACGGTGCCACGGCAGCTGCGTGGTGCCCAGCAGGATCGGCCCGGCAATGCGCATGCCGTACATGAAGCGCACGCCCACGATCATCCCCGGCCCCCAGCGCGACAGGCCCGCGTCCAGCCGATTGCGGTAGCTTTCCAGCTTGGGCCAGCGCGCCAGCACCGCGCGCCCGCGCCAGCGCCCGATGGCGAAAAAAGTGACGTCGCTCAGCGCCCCGGCGCACGCGCCCACGGCCATCACCCAGGGCAGCGCCAGCAGCCCGCGGCGCGCGGCGATGCCCGCCAGGATGAGCAGGGTTTCGCCTTCCAGCAGGCAGCCCACGGCCACGGCCCAGTAGCCGTAGTGGCTGATCAGATGGTTCAGGTGTTCCATGCGGCGCGATTCTCGGCATTGGGGGCGGCATCGGGGGCGCCCAGTCGCTGCGCCAGCGCGGTCAGGCTGGCGGCGTGCAGGTCGTTGCCCGGCTGGGGCGACACGTCCTTGGGCTGGTCGGCGCCGAATTCGTGCGGGCGCTCGACGTAGGCGGTGCGCAGCCCGCAGGCGCGCGCGCCGGCCAGGTCGTCGTGGTGGGCGGCCACCAGCATCACCGCCTCGGGCGGCACGTCGAAGGTGCGGGCCACGCCCAGGTAGGCGGCCGGGTCGGGCTTGTAGGCGCGAAAGACTTCGGCGCTGAGCACCGCGTCCCACGGCAGGCCGGCGCGCTTGGCCATGCGGGTGAGCAGGTTCACGTTGCCGTTGGACAGGGTGACGATGATGAAGCGGCGCTTGAGCTGCTGCAGCCCCGCCACGCTGTCGGGCCAGGGCGCCAGCCGGTGCCACGCACGGTTCAGGTGCGCGCGGGCGGGCTCGTCCAGGTGGGCCAGGCCGAAGGCGGGCAGCACCTCGTCCAGGATCTGGCGGTGCAGGGCGTCGATCAGCGTCCAGGGCTGCTCGCCGCGCATGACGCGCGCCATGGCGGGCGCATAGCCGGCGCGCCAGGCACGCGCGAAGGCGGCGCCATCCACGTCGGGGTACAGCGCGCGCATCTCCCGCACGATGCTGCCGTGCCAATCGACCACGGTGCCGAAGATGTCGAAGGCCAGCACCTGCACGCTGTCGGCCAGATGCTCGGCGATGGGTTGCGGCGGCGCCGCGGCGGGTGGAAGGGATTCTGAGGGATCGGACATGGGCTTGCGGTGCGTTTTGGCAGCACGAAAGTATGCGCCGCCGGCCGCCGGGCGCCCGGCAGGCGCTAGGATGGCGCCCTCTAGGAGGCTTTGTGCATGACGGACCTGACAAAAATGACCTGTATTGAGGACCTGCGCGTGGTGGCCAAGCGCCGCGTGCCGCGCATGTTCTACGACTACGCCGATTCCGGATCGTTTACCGAAGGCACTTACCGCGCCAACGAGGCGGATTTCCAGCCGATCCTGCTGCGCCAGCGCGTGGCGGTGAACATGGAAGGCCGATCCACGGCCACCACCATGATCGGCCAGCCCGTCAGCATGCCGGTGGCGCTGGCGCCCACGGGCCTGACAGGCATGCAGCATGCCGACGGCGAGATTCTGGCGGCGCGCGCGGCCAAAAAATTCGGCATTCCCTTCACGCTGTCGACGATGAGCATTTGCTCCATCGAAGACGTGGCCCAGCACGCTGGCCCCGGCTTCTGGTTTCAGCTCTACGTCATGCGCGACCGCGACTTCATCGAGCGCCTGATCGACCGCGCCAAGGCCGCCGGCTGCGGCGCGCTGGTGATCACGCTGGACCTGCAGATCCTCGGCCAACGGCACAAGGACATCAAGAACGGCTTGTCCACCCCGCCCAAGCCCACGCTGGCCAACCTGATCAACCTCGCCACCAAACCCGCCTGGTGCATGGGCATGCTGGGCACGTCGCGGCGCAAGTTCGGCAACATCCATGGCCACGTCAAGGGCGTGACGGACATGAGCAACCTGGGCGCCTGGACGGCTGGCCAGTTTGACCCGCGCCTGAACTGGGGCGACGTGGAATGGATCAAGAAGCGCTGGGGCGGCAAGATCATCATCAAGGGCATCATGGAAGCCGAAGACGCGCGCCTGGCCGTGGAAAGCGGCGCCGACGCGCTGATCGTCAGCAACCACGGCGGCCGCCAGCTGGACGGCGCGCCCTCGGCCATCCACGCCCTCCCCGCGATCGTGGACGCCGTGGGCAAGCAGATCGAAGTGCACATGGACAGCGGCATCCGCAGCGGCCAGGACGTGCTCAAGGCCTGGGCGCTGGGCGCGCGCGGCACCTACATCGGCCGCGCCTTCCTGTACGGCCTGGGCGCCGCGGGCGAAGCGGGCGTGACGCGCGCGCTCGAAATCATCCACAAAGAGCTGGACACCACCATGGCCTTCTGCGGCCACACGCAGATCGGCCAGGTGGACAAGGACATCTTCCGCCCCGGTACCTACCCCACGGCCTGAAAAGACCGGCTGGCGCCACCATGTCCCCAACGCCACCCACCACACAACGCCCCCACGCCATGCTGCATCCCCAGGCCCTTGACTTGATCGACTTGATGGTGGCGCGCGGCGTGCTGCCTGCGGAGGCCATGGCGCCTGCCGAGGCGCGGGCGGCCTACCGCGACCGGCGCGGATACGCCCAGCCGGCACCGCCGGATGTGGCCGAGGTGCGCGATCTGCAGGCCAGTGAGGTGCCCTTGCGGGCCTACCGGCCGCTGGGCAGTGCGGCGCAAGCCGTGCTGCCGGTGCTGGTGTATTTCCACGGGGGCGGCTGGACGATTGGCGACCTGGACACGCACGACGTCGTCTGCCGCGAGCTGGCCAACGGATCAGGCTGCGCCGTGGTGGCGGTGGACTACCGCCTGGCGCCCGAGCACCGCTTTCCAGCCGCGTTCGAGGACGCGCTGTCCGCCACCCGCTGGGTGGCCGAGCACGCCGCAGCGCTGCGCGTGGATGCGTCCCGCCTGGCCGTGGGTGGCGACAGCGCGGGCGGCAACCTGGCCGCCGCCGTGGCGCTGGCCGCGCGCGACCAGGCCGACGGGCGCGGGCAGCTGCCCATCGCCTACCAATTGCTGATCTACCCCGCCGTGGACATGCGGCGCGCCCACCCCTCGTATGAAAGCAACGGGCAAGGCTACATCCTGACCAAGGAGGCCATGCGCTACTACTGCGACCATTACCTGGGCGAAGGCAACGTGGCCGCGCTGACCGACTGGCGCGCCTCGCCCCTGCTGGCGGCCACCCACGCCGGGCTGCCGCCGGCGCTGGTCATCACGGCCGGCTTCGACCCGCTGCGCGACGAAGGCCGCGACTACGCCCGCGCGCTGAATGCCGATGGCGTGCAGGCCAACGAAGTCTGCTTCGACCAGCAGATTCACGGCTTCATCACCATGGGCGGCCTGCTCGATGAAGCCAACACCGCCCTCGCCCTGTGCGGCGCTGAGCTGCGGCGGCATCTGAAACCCTGAGCGACTCGCCCCCCGGCCGGCGCGCAGAGCGGCCTTGCCGGCGAGAAGCCCCAACCGCCAGCGGGTGCGCCGTGTTGGGCAGCCGCGACATACGCGATGCATCGGCGTGCGCAGCGTCAGCAATAGGTTGAACGGTCTTAACGATAACGATTATCATTCGTAACTCAATGAGGGAGGTCGTTACCGGCCTACTAAAACCAGCCAGCCAGAGCCGACGTTCTTGTGACGTGCGGTGTTTCCGGTCAGCCAACTGTTCAACGTTGTCTTATCGAGAATCCGCATGGCGCCAGCGTCCCAGTTCATCCGCAGCCGCAAACACCCGGCAACTTCCCCCCTAGGCCGCGCACCGGCTTCCACCATGTTCACCGCCGCAGCGCTCGCGGCCCTGGTCTCGCCCGTGCAAGCGCAGACCAGCCCCGCCGCCACCCTGCCCGAGGTCAAGGTACAGGCCACACCAGACGCCGGCTACAAACCCGAGCAGGCAGCATCGCCCAAGATGACGGCGCCGCTGGTGGACACACCGCAAACCATCACGGTGATCCGCAAGGAAGTGCTGCAGGACCAAGGCGTCAGCAGCCTGACCGAGGCCTTGCGCAACACGCCCGGCATCACCTTCCAGATGGGCGAAAACGGCAACACCGCCACGGGCGACGCCGTCTACATGCGCGGGTACGACACTTCCGGAAGCATCTTCGTGGACGGTGTGCGAGACGTCGGCACGATCACGCGCGACGTGTTCAATATCGAGCAGATCGACGTGGTCAAAGGGCCCGCCGGCGCCGACATCGGCCGAGGCTCGCCCACCGGCTACATCAATTTGTCCAGCAAGCAGCCGCAGGCGGACAACTTTGGCAATGCCACGCTGAGTTTGGGCTCTGCCAGCCAGAAGCGGGTTACCGGCGACATCAATCGCCGTATCGGTGCCAACGGCGCCGTGCGCCTGAACGTGATGGGCCAGGACAGCGGCGTGCCGGGCCGCGACATGGTGACCAACGACCGCTGGGGCATCGCGCCATCGGTGAGTTTTGGCCTGGGCACGCCAACGCGCGCCACCTTGTCCTTCCTGCACGTCCAGCAGAACAATCGGCCGGACGGCGGCTTGCCCACAATCGGGCTGAACGGCTACTACCTGGCGGCCCTGGACGCTCGCGGCGGCACGGGCCCACGGGTGGACACCGACCGGTACTACGGCCAGCGCAGCGACCACGACAAGGTCAACGCCGACATGCTGACCGCCCGGCTGGAGCACGACTTCTCTCCGGACGTCAAACTTACCAACACCACGCGCTGGGGCCGTGCGCGGCAGGATCTGATGCTGACCGCACCCTTCAGCAACGGCCTGCTGATCCCCAACATCGGCAACCCATCGACCTGGTCAACGCGCGTGCTGCCGCAGGGCAAGCTGCAGACCAACAAGGTGCTGACCAACCACACCAACCTGACGGCAGATCTGCACACCGGCAGCGTCAAGCACACCGTCAGCGCGGGGCTGGAGCTGACACGCGAAGAGCAGGACAACAACGCCCGCGCGGCGACCATCAACGCCAGCAACGGCGTGCTGTCCGGCACCAGCTACCAGGCCTACGCCAACCTGTACGACCCGGATCCTGATCGCGCCTTCATCCCTGTCACGGCCAGCGGCGCACGCACGGCCACGCGGCTGAACACCGCAGCGTTGTACGCCTTCGACAACATCGAGCTGAACAAGCAGTGGGCCATCAACGCCGGCCTGCGCTACGAGCACTACAAGACCGATTACCTGAGCGTGGCAGCCCCGTCTGCCACCCCCGCGCCGGATACCCGGCTCAACCGATCCGGCAACCTGTTCACCGGCAAGCTGGGCGTGGTCTTCAAACCGGCGGACAACGGCAGCGTGTACGCCGCGGTGGCCAATTCGTCCAAGCCGCCGGGCAGCGATTTCGCGCTGTCGGCCACGGCCGCCAACGTCAACAGCCCCAACATGGATCCGCAGAAAGCCACCACGGTGGAGGTCGGCACCAAGTGGGAGGTGCTCGACCGCCGCCTGCTGCTGTCCGCCGCCGTGTTCCGCACCAACAACAAGAACGAATTTGCCAGCGCCGACCCTGTGACTGGCGAAGCCGTTCAGTTCGGCAAGACGCGCGTGCAAGGGGTGGAGCTGTCCGCTGTGGGCCAGATCACATCCGCCTGGGGGCTGATCGGCGGCCTGGCGTACACCGACGCGAAGGTGCTCGAAGGCTCCAGTACGTCCTCCAACGCGGCTATCCGCTATTCGCCCAAGGTCACAGCCACCCTCTGGACCACCTACCGCCTGCCCATGGGCCTGACATTGGGCGGCGGCGTGCGCTACGTGGATACGCAGGCGCGCTCGACCAGCAACGCAGCCATCACGTCCACCAGCTTCGTGCCCAAGATCCCCGCGTACACCGTGGTGGACGCCATGGTCGGCTACCAGGTCAACCGGGCTTTCTCGCTGCAGCTCAACGTGTACAACCTGGCCAACAAGTTCTACGTGGCCCGCATGAACAACGCCGGCAACCGCTTCACCCTGGGCGCGCCGCGCTCGGTCACGCTGACCGCCAACCTGAAGTTCTGACGCGCAAGGTCAGGTAGCTCTGATCGCACCAACCCACCAGCCCGGTCGCCGCACCGGGCTTTTTTCATCCGCAGCGCGCACAACCATCAAGCCCCGCCATGTTGATGCACATTCCCCAGGTTCTCAGCCCTGAGCAGGTTCGCGCCATGCGCGCCGCCATCGACGCCGCCCACTGGGTGGACGGCCGCGTGACCGCCAGCCAGCAGGGCCAGCGCATCAAGAACAACCGCCAGTTGCCCGAGAACTGCCCCGTTGCGCTGGCGCAAGGCCACGTGATCCTGCAGGCGCTCGCGGCCAATGCCAGGTTCTTTTCTGCCGCACTGCCCTTGCGCACATTGCCGCCGATGTTCAACCGCTACAGCCTTGGCGAGACGTACGGCCTGCACGTGGACGGCTCCGTACGCACCATCGTGGGCACGGCGCAGCGCGTGCGCACGGACGTGTCCTGCACGCTGTTTCTCAGCGAGCCCGACGACTACGACGGCGGCGATCTGGTGGTGGTGGACACCTACGGCGTGCACGAGGTCAAGCTGCGGGCCGGCGACATGATCGTGTACCCGTCGACCAGCCTGCACCGCGTCGAGCCGGTGACGCGCGGCGAGCGCGTGGCTTCCTTCTTCTGGACGCAGAGCATGGTGCGCGACGACGGTGAGCGCGCGATGCTGTACGAGCTGGACCAGACCATCCAGAAACTGCGTGCGCGCGATGGCGAGACCGAGGAATCCCTGGCGCTGACGGGCCACTACCACAACCTGTTGCGCAAGTGGGCCCAGATCTGAGCCTCGGCAGCAGGCCGCCAGGCGGCCGAACGGTCGCTCACGCGGCCGGCTGAGGCGCTTGGGCCCCAGCGCGCGGGGCCCGCGCCCCGACGCGCCGGGCCTGCGCGCTCAGCGGCGCATCAGCACCTTCAGCGCGTTCTGCAGACGGCGCGCGGTGGTCTCGTCGTGTGCGGTGCCCAGCACGGCCCCGGCGTCGTTGGCCCAGGTTTCGGCGGGCGACGGGTCGTTGCGGCGGGTGAGCAGCTTCAGCTGCAGCGCGCGGCGCGCATCCAGCTGGTCGGCCGGCGTGGGCACATCGGCCGCCATCTCCAGGCGCAGCAGCGCTTCGGAGGCGCTGCCTTGCGGCGCGGCCTGCACGGCTTGCGCCCAAGCGGTGCGGGTGCTGCCGCTGACGCCCTTGCCCAGCTCTTGCGCGCTGGGCAGTTGCTCGGGCTGGCGGGCAGCCCAGGCGCCGATGAGTTGCGTGACGGTTTCGCCGTGCGCCTGTGCGGCCAGCTTGCGCAGCTGGGCCTGGGCGTGTTCCACCGCGTCGCGCTGGGCGCGGAAAGCGGCGTCACCCAGGCGCGGGCCACGGTCTTCACGCGGGCCACGGTCGCCAAAACGGCCACCGTCACGGCCACCATCGCGGCGGTCGCCAAAGCGGTCGCCGCCACGGCCACCTGCGCCGGGGCCACCGCGCGCATCACGGCCGCCGGGGCCAGGACGCCCGTCGCGGCGATCACCGAACTTGCCGCCGCGGCCAGCGGGCGCGGCTTCAGGCCGCTTGGCGCCGGGGCGGTCGTCGCCGCGCATGGCGACGACGGGTTTGGCTGGCTTGGCAGGCGCAGAGGGCGCAGCCGGTGCGGGCGCTGCGGCGCCATCGGCAGCTTCGCCACCCGTGGCAGACGCTTCGGCAGACGCATCCGCCGGCGGTTCTGCCGACGCGGGCACATCAGCCGGCGCTGCATTTTCAGTAGCAGCCGGCGCCCCATCAGCGGGCGCTGGAGCCGTTTTTTCTTCAGACTTCGGCGCTTCGGCAGCGGCGGGCGCGGGTTGAGCGCGCGTGGCCGCTTCCAACGCGGCCATGGCCGTGCGGATGCGGTTGGCGTCGCCGCTGGCGTTGGCTTCTTCCAGCGCCTTGGCGGCGTTCAGCACGGCGCGGTCGTGCTCGCTCATGGCGGCCTGCTGCTTCTCGCGCTCGGCCCCCTTGCGGTTGAAGGCATCGTCGAGCGGCTTGCGGAACGCGTCCCACAGGCGCTGCTCGTGCTTGCGCTCGAGCGGCACGGCCTGCGCTTCGGCCTGCCAGCGCTGCTGCAGCGCACGCACGGCGTCGATGCGCAACTGCGCTGCGGCGCCCAGCGCCTCAGCTTCGGCGATCAGGCCCTGGCGGCGCGCGGTGCTGTGCTTTTGCGCGGTTTCCAGCGGCGCGGCCGCGGCGTGGATGGCTTCCTTCCACTTGCCTTGCAGCTCGGCAAAGGCTTTTTCGCTCAGGTGGCCGGCGTTGCGCCAGCGGTCAGAGAACTGATGGATCTGGCGGTTGAAGGCCTTCCAGTCGGCGCCTTCGCCAGCGCCGGCGTGGGCTGCACCAAAGGCCTTGACTTCGTCGATCAGCGCCTGGCGCTGCGCCTTGTGCTCGGCCGCTTCGGCGCGCACCTTGCCCAGCCATTCATCGACGTGCTTGTGCGCGGCGTTGATGGCGCGGTCAAAGCGCTTCCACAGGGCGTGGTTGGGCGCGCCGCCCTGGTCGGCGGCTTTCCATTCGTCGCGCAGCTTGCGGATGGTGTCTTGCAGCTTGCGGCCGCCCATGGCGGGCACCAGCTCGTAGCCCGGCTCCAGCGTGTCGGCCGGGCTGGGACGCGCGGGGCGCTGGCTGCGGTCGGCCGCGGCGGCGTCTTCGGCGGCGCCGGCCTGCTCGGTCGCGGTGGTTGCTTCGTTGGCTTGCGCATTGGCGCTCGTGGCGCTTTCGGCTGCGGCCGATTCAGCACCAGACTCGGCTGCAGCGCTGGCGGCGTCTGCGGCGGCAGCTGCGTTTTCTGTAGCAGCGCTTTGGGCGGCAGCGGCTTCGAGCGCACCGGCTTCTTCGGTCGCGGTGGTCGCTTCGTTGGCCTGCGCGTTGGGCGACGGCTCGGCCAGAGCAGCCTCGGCCGCCACGGGGGCCGCCGCAGCTTCGGCTGCATCAGCGACTTTGTCGGCGGGCGCTTCGGGTGCCTGCACGTCCTGCACTGCAGCGGCTTGCATCGCACCGGCTTCTGCGGTGGCGGTCGTGGCTTCGTTGGCCTGGGCGTTGGCGGCGACGCTGGCGCCGTCGGCGCCCCGGATCTTGCGCTTGCTCAGCAGCGCCTCGGCCTGGGCGACGAGTTGTTCGCGCACCTTGTCGGCGCTCCAGCGCTGCCAGCCTTCCAGCTCGCCGGCCGAGACCAGCGTGGCGTGCACGCGCGCTTCCAGCGCGTCGTCAATCAGGCGGCCGTGCGCTTTCAGCGATTGGCGCAGCGCTGCCGTGGCGCTGTGCATGTTCTTGGTGTGACCGGCGGCCACGGCCTGCTCCAGCAGCTTGACGCCCGCCTCGACGGCCTTTTGCGCTGCGTTGCGTTGCTCAGGATCGACGCGCGGCTTGGGCGCGGCTTTGGCGCCGGCTTCTTCTGCCACGGCAGCAGCCGCTGGCGGCTCACCGCGTGCGGCACGCAGCTCGTCGGCCCACACGGGCACGGAAGGCAGCGGCGCGGATTTGTCCTGCGCGGCGGCGGCGGCCTGGTCGAGCGCGGCGACGAAGGCATCGCGCACGGCCAGCAATTGGGTTTGGGCCGCGTCCAGCTGGGGCGGGTAGCGCACGTCCACGCTGAGCCACTGCGGGTCGGCCAGCAGCAGGCGGGCGTGGCTGCGCCACTGCTCCACGTCGCTGGCCAAGCCGGTTTGCTGCGCCTGGGCGTCGGCCAGCGGCTTGGTGGACAGCAGCTCGATGCGCTGCGACAGCATGACGGCCGCCTCGCGCTGCACCATCACGCGCTGCTGCAGGTCTTCCACCTTCTTGATGCGGTCGACCAGCTGCGCGCGCAGGCCAGCCAGCGGCTCGCGCGACAGGGGCGCGCCGGCCTTGGCGGCGTCGCGCTGCCAGGCCAGCGAATCGGCGATGTTCAGGCGCGCGGCTTGCAGCAGGGCCTGGCCCTTGGCTTCCCATTCGGCGGCAACGGCTTCCTGGCCTTTGGCGCGGCGCAGCTCTTCCAGCTTTTCACGCAGGGCCTTGGCGGCGCCTTTGTCCTTGGTCGAAAGCTCTTTGTAGACCTCTTGCATCTGCTCAGGCGTGGGGTCGCTGGCCAGCCAGTCGCGCACGCGCTGGGCGCGCTCGCCCGAGGTGGCGGCCGAGAACACGCCCCCGGTCAGGCCGTCGAGAGGGTGCGCCTCTGCCTGCTTGGGCGCGGGTGCGGCGGCCTCGGGCTGAGGGTCTTTGGGTTCGCGAGAGAAGGGGAACATGGCAATCGAAAAAAAGCGATGGGCGCGCAGACATGGCGCACCCGGAACTGGGTATTTTCACCCGGAAATGCCCACCCTGCGCATGCAAGGTGTGTCGCGGGCCGATCCGGCCGCGCCGCGACGCCATCAGCGGGTGGTGCCAAGCCGCCAGATGGCCCGCCGCGGGCAGCACGCCCGGGGCAATCAAGGCCGCGAAAACTGGTCTCTTCGCCCGACCGGCGCCGCGCGCTGTGCCGGGTGAAGCGGACCACGCAGGGCTGGCCGGTGCGCTCAATTGCGCCAGCCCGCCCAGCGCTGGTGCGTTGGCTAACGCGCGCTCAGATTCAGCTCAGCCCGTGGCGACCACGGCCCCGCGCCTTCGCCGTCGGCACCCGGCGCGCTGCTGGCCGCCGCTTCGGGCGCGCTGGCGGCACTGGCCGCACCGCGCGCCGGTTGCGCACCGCTGCGCGCCGCGCCTAAAAAGAGGCGGTCGGCGGGCAGCTTGCGCGCGGCCAAGTAGTCCTTGACCGCCACGCCGCGCTGCGTGGCCAGCTGGCGCATGGCGTCTTCGGTCACGTCGATCTGGGCCATGAGCCGCGCTTCCATCTCGGCCACCGGAATGTCTTTTTGCAGGCCGATGGCGTTGCGCGGCTTGCCCGGCAGATCGGCGCGGCGGTACAGCCGGCGCAGCAGCTGCGGGTATTCGGCATCGCTCACCGCGTTGGGACTGGCGGGCGCGGACGCCGCCGATGCCGCCGACGTTGGCGCACTGGCCGCAGTCGCAGCACTGGCGGGCAAAGACGGCTTAGCCGCTACAGATTCCGAAGCGCCTTGCGCTGGCGCAGCGGGCGCTGCGCCTTGATTGGCCCGTTTTTCTGCGGCCACCAGCGCCTTGAGGCGTTCGCGCTGGTATCCCTCGCGCTCGGCCGCCAGGCTGGACGTGCCCACCACCGTCAGCTTCAGTGCGGGGCGGTCGGTGAGGGCCTTGGCGATCTTGTCGAGCTGCTCGCGCGATTTGGCATTCAGCTCGCTGCTGCCGGGGGCGAAGGCCACGTACGACATGTCGTCGCCCGGGCCGCCGCCCAGCGCGCGCGCCAGCAGCGTGAACGGCGCAGTGATCGCCTTGCCGATGATGTTGACGATGGCCTTGACGATGATGGGGCCGATGGAGAACTGCGGGTCGTTCAGCGAGCCGCTGATGGGCAGATCCAGGTCGATCACGCCCTTGCTGTCGGCCAGCAGCGTGGTGGCCAGCTGAACCGGCAGGCTGGCGGGCGCACCGGCCACGGCCTCGCCGAACTCCAGCTGGTTCAGCACCAGCTTGTTGGTGGCCGTCAGGCGCCCGTCGGGCTGCACGACGTAGGCCACGTCCATGCTGAGCTTGCCGCGCTCGATGCCGTGGCCTGCGTACTTGACGGAATACGGCGACAGCGGCGGCAGTTCCAGGTCGGTCACCTTGGCCTTGATGTCCAGGGCCAGCGGCTTGGCCAGCGGGTTCAGCTTGCCGCGGATGTCCAGCCCGGCGGTGCCTTCGGCGCGGCCTGTCAGCTCCAGGTCGGCCATCTGCGGGGCGCCGCCTGGCGGCACCGAGCTGAAGGCGCTGAGCGAGCCGTTCAGCTCGGTCAAGTCGGCCGAATAGTTGGGGCGGATGAACCGGTCCGAGAAGAAGACCTTGCCGTTGGCCAGCTTGACGGGGCCAAAGCGGATGACCGCGGCGTTCGGGTCTGCTGCCTGCGCCGATGGGGCTGCGGCGCTTGCGGCACCAGCGCTGGCAGCTACCTTTGTGATAGCGCTTCCACTGCCTTCACCCGCGGCGGGTTGCCCTGCTCCGCTGGCCGCAGCCGGCGCAGACGCAGCAGCAGAGGCAGCCGACGCCGCACCGGCCGGTGCGCTGGCGGCGGCGCCGTCTTTAGACTTCACCACGTCCTGCAGGTTCAGGCGGCCGTTGGGGTGCAGGATCAGCCGGGCGTAGAAGTCGGTCAGCTGCGTGTCTTTGACATCCACCTGCGTGGGCTTGCCGGGCTCCAGCTGCACATCGACGCCCCCCAGGCGCAGCTGCTTCCAGCTGGCGAATTCCTCGCCCAGGCCGCCCGCGCGGCCGGTGGCGCTGGCCGACATGGGCGCCAGCGGTGCGTGCGACGCGCTGGGGTGATTCGCGTTGCCTGCGTTGGTCTTCGCGCTGCTGGCCGCGCTGGTTGCGTTGGTGGTGGCGCCGTTGCGGGCCTTGGCCTTGGCGGTAGACGCGGCGCTAGCCGCTGTCGTGGCAGTCGTGGCTGGCGTAGCAGGCGACGGCCGCGCAGGCGCCGTGGCCGTCGTGGTGGTGCTGCCGCCCAGGTTGCGGTGGGTGGTGGATGGCGGCGTGCCCGCTGCGGCCGTGGGCTCGGTGTCGCCGCTGGCGGCGGTGCCGGGCACGCTGTAGGTGCGCAGCTCTTCGACCAGCGCATCGCCCGACACGCGGGCGCGCGGGCCTTGCGCCGTCTGCGTGAAGCTGACGTTGCCCTTGAAGCTGGTGTCGGCACGCAGGATGTCGATGTTCAACGCGTCGCCAAAGTACGGGTCGAGCGCGTGCAGCGGCAGGCGCACGGCGTCCACCTCGCCCTGGGCGCTGACGGCGGGCTGCAGGCCAATCTGCCCGCGCCAGGACAGGCGCCCCGGCTCCGTGCGGCCCGCGCCCACGCGCGTGACCAGCGCCACCTGCATCGGCTTGGCGGCGTTCAGGTCGATCTGCTTGGCGCTCAGGTGCAACTGGCTCAGCTCGGCGCGCACGGGCGAAATGGTGGCCTGATCCAGCCAGCCGATGTTGCCGTCGTCCACCGTCAGCTCGGCCACCTGCACTTTCCAGGGAAAGTCGCTGTGCGGGGCCTTGCTGGGCGCTGGCTTGGGCGCCGTGGCGCTGGCGGTGGCGGGCCCGGATGGCTGGCGCAGCCAGCGCTCGAACATCAGATGCTGGTCGGCGTCGCGTGCCACGTCGATCTGCGGCGCTTGCAGCGCGACCTTGCCCACGGTGACGGCACGGCTGCGCAAATCCACCAGCACCTGGTCCAGCGCCAGCTCGCCCACGCTGGCCAGCTGACCAGGGGCGCGTGGGCGGGCAGCGCGGCCCGCGCGGGCCGGTGCGGCGGCGGTGTTCTTGGCAGCGGCGGCCGCGTCGTCGGCCAGCAGCAGGTGGCTGAGCACCAGCCGATCCGCCGCCACCTTGATCTCGGCCGGCAAATCCTGCGCCTTGGGCGGCGCCCATTGCAGGCCAACGTGCGCGTCCAGGTTGCCGGACAGGCGCGGCACCAGGTGCGGCGCCAGGTACGGCGCGGCCAGCGCCAGCGGCAGCGCCGCCACCCGCGCGTTCACTTCAGCGCCCTGCAGGCTGGCCGTCCCCTGAAATTCCAGCGACGGCACGGCACCCAAAGCCGAGACGTGCACGGGTGCGCCGGACGGTGCCGTGGCCGCTTTCGTCGTTGCGGCGGCACTTGATGCGCTTGAAGCGCTGGCAGATGCGGGGCTGGCCTGCGCGCCAGACTTGGTGCCCGCCGCCGAATCGGCCTGGCCGCCAGACTTGCCGGCCGCCTTCGCACCCGTCGCCTTGGCAACAGTCGCCTTCTCACCGGCCGTCTTGCCCGCCGCAGCGGCCTGAGGCAGCGCCTGGGTCAAGCCCTCCGTGCCGACGAACGCGGCCGAGCCGTTGAAGGCCACCGGCTGCGCCATCGGCCAGGCCACGCGCTGCGCGTTGAGTGCCACTTCATTCAGACGCACGGTGGCAGCGGGCGCCAGCTCGGTCAGCGTGGTCTCGTCCGTCACATCGACCGAGCCGCCGCGCACCGTGACCGAATCGACCTGCACCTGCCACACGGGCGTGGCGCTCTTGCCGGATGAGCGCGGGGCCGCACTGGTGGCGCCCGATGCACCCGAAGCCCGCGCCGCCGAAGCAGACGCCGGTGGCACGACCGCGGCCGGTGCGCTGGCGGCGGATGCAGCCGCTGCCACCGCTGTCGACGAGGTGCCATTTGTGCCTCCAGCGCCCTCCCCACCAGCGCCAGCAGCTATGTTTTTAGAAGCACCCTGCGCCGACTCTGCCACCAGCAGGTTGATGCGCCCCTGCTTGTCGCGCCGCACAGCGACGTGGGGGTTGGTGAGCTCGACACTGCTCAGGTGCAGCTTGCCTTCCAGCGGGCGCACGTCGGCCAGTTGCACTTTCAGGCCGTCAAAAGCCAGCGCGTCGGCGCCCTGCCCGTCCTTGGCCTTCAGGCCGCTGACCTCCAGCCCGCCCTGCACGCGCAGGCTGGGCTTGGGCGTTTGCTCAAAGCCCACGCGCAGGTCGGCGTCCAGCGTGGCGGCTTCCAGGCGGATGGGCAGCCCGGCGGGCAGGTAGCCCAGGTAGGGCGCCAGATCCAGCTTGGTGAAGCGGAACGCCGCATCGGTCTGCCGTGAATCGCTAAAAGGCAGCGCATGGGCGCTGGAATCAAAGGGCGTGCCGTTGGCCACGAAGGCCAGCTTGGGCTGCACCTGCACCTGGCGCTGCGACGGCAGGTTGCTGATGAAAGGCACGCTCAGCTGCAAATCGCGCACGTGGTGCTGGCGGCCCACGGTCTGGTCGTCGAAATCAACCTGCCCGCCCTGCACCTGGATGTTGTACAGCGCAAAGCGCGCGGGCTCGCCGGCATCGGCAGCTGGCGGGCGAGCGGCGAACTTCGCCAGGATGTCGTCCACGTCGTAGTGCCCGTTGCCCAGGTGCTTGAGGCGCACGATGGGCGCATCCACCTGGATCGCGTCGATCACCGGCGCCAGCCGGAACAGCGACTGAAGCGCCACATCGACATACGCGCGCTGCACCTGCAGCTGCGGGGCCGCGCCGTTGGCGCCCGCCACGGCGACGTCGCGCAGCGTCAGCTCCAGCGACCAGGGCCTGAAATCCACCTGCCCGATGGTCACGGCGCGGCCCAGCTGCGCGCTGGCGATCTTTTGCGCCTGCCACTTCAGCAGCGGCGGCACGGCCGCCCAGGTGACGGCCCAAAGCCCCAGCACGCCAGCGGCCGTCCAGACAGCGCGGCGCGCCCAGCGGTTGGCGGGCATACGCGCGGCCAGTTTTTGGCGCAAACCCTGGCTCGACGGGGCGGCAGCATCGGCCGGGTGGGTGGAATCGCGTGGTTCGCTGGCGCCTAATTTCATAGCGCGAATTGTCGCCTGCATGCGGCGCCAGCACGCCCGCGCCGCCCAGTACTTCGCAACCCAATGAAACCGCCCGACGCTTTTGTGCGCAATGTCACTGGCGTGTGCAGCGCCGCGACAGGCCGATTCAGAAATGCGGAATTCGGGAGGCCGAAAACGAAGAAAGCCCGGCGTTAGGGCCTGAAGCCTGCCCGCCGGGCTTTCTAGGCAGCGTGGCAAAAGCGCCGTGATCTGCCTGGTTTTCCGCACACTGGAAAGCTTGTTGTTTCCAACTGCGGGAAGGCAAAGATTGCCTTCATGAAACGGCTGGAGGTGGGCCCATTCTGCTGCATCGGCTGCAGCTGACCGGCTCCTGTCAGCCCAACGCCCGAGTGGCTCGGACGCTTTCCAATGTACCGATGGGCGAGCAACGCGCCAAGAGAAAAAAATCAATATCGCCCTGCGTCCGGATTGGCCTGCTCAATCGGTTGGCAAGCACTTGCGGGCGAGGCTTGAAGAATCGCGCTTCTTGCGCGCGCGGCGGGGCTTGCGGGCGCTCTGCGTGCCCTCTTCGGCCGTCTTTTATATGGTTTTTAGAATTTCAACTCAAATTTACCTTGTTGACCTGTCATATGGAGCGCTCTAGAATCCCGCGATTCCGACCATTCTGGTAGGAAATCCTGACTTGTTGCCGATCCTCGGCAAGCCGTGCGGCGAAAGCCCAGTGTGATGCGTCAGTGCCGCAGGCAGCCCCTGGTATTTGCAAAGGGCGCCGAGCGACACCGCCCACGGCCATGGACTGATGTGCAGGATGCCCCCGCAGTACCCCTTGTTCGCAGGCCCTAGATTGGCTTGAGAGCGACGGCGCGGGAGTGTCATGACTAGGAGTGCTATGACAGCCAAAGCAAAGTTCGCCGCAGTGGGACGCGGTGTGCGAACCTTCACCACCGACGTGGCGGAAGGTTTTTTCGAAATCACCCACAACAGCCTGGCCCTCGTCGGCGTCGCCGTGGTCCTGGCTGTTGCCATGCTGACCATGCGGCCCGACCTGCGCCAGCAAGGCGAAGAGCGACTGACCAGCTGGCTGACGGCCCGCAAGGTGGCGGCCATGGGCATCCAGCCCGAACTGGGCGCCATTGAGCGCGCCACGGCCGCCAACCCCAGCACCCTGCCGCAAGAGCAGGCCACGGTGGCGATGTGGATCGCCAAGAAGTACCGCGTGGCGCCCGAGCCGGTGGCCGCCCTGGTGGCCGAGGCTTATGAAGTGGGCCAGGCCAACAAGCTGGACCCCACGCTGATCCTGGCCGTGATGGCGATCGAATCCAGCTTCAACCCCTTCGCGCAAAGCGCGGTGGGCGCCCAAGGCTTGATGCAGGTGATGACCGAGATCCATTCGGACAAGTACCAGAGCTTCGGCGGCCAGTACGCAGCTTTTGATCCCAAATCCAACCTGCGCGTGGGCGTGAAGGTGCTGCAGGAATGCATCGCCCGCGCCGGCTCGGTTCAGGCCGGGTTGAAGTGGTACGTGGGCGCGGCCAACCTGCCTGGCGACGGCGGCTATGCCGAAAAGGTGTTGGCCGAGCACGCGCGCCTGTATCAAGTGGCCAAAGGCAAGGCGCTGCCCGCGCCGACCCTGCGCGCCGAGGCCACGCCGCCGGCCGGCCCGTCTGCGCCGCCTTCCACCAACGCGGCGCCCGCCGTCAAAGTGGCTGCGCTGTCCTGACGAGCCAACCCCGGTGAACCCGGGGCTCCAGGGCGCGTCCTCATTGGGCCGCATATGGCCCGCTGGCGCGATGACCGCATCCGGCGTCGGCCCGCGCACGCGCAGTGCACCGCGCGTGGGCTACACTCCCCGCGTGCGCAACTGGCGATAGGCACCCTGCTGTAGCGGGTGCTGACGTGGACCCTGGCAGCTGCCTGCCAATTACCACTGGGAAGCGCGCCGCGTTCGGCAGACACCTCTTGGTGCACCGAAGCGCGTTTGAGCCGTTCGCCTGGGCAACCCCTTTCGTCGCGCCGATGCGCGTGGCGGATACGGGGAACACCTTGCCAAACCCACTGCCATGTTCAATCGCACCACCCAACCGCTTTCCGCCGTCGACGCCGATGTCTTTGCTGCCATCCAGAAGGAAAACCAGCGCCAGGAAGACCACATCGAGCTGATCGCCAGCGAAAACTACACCTCGCCCGCCGTATTGGCCGCCCAGGGCAGCCAGCTGACCAACAAGTACGCCGAGGGCTACCCCGGCCGCCGCTACTACGGTGGTTGCGAGTACGTGGACATCGTCGAGCAGCTGGCCATCGACCGCGTCAAGCAGCTCTTCGGCGCCGAAGCCGCCAACGTGCAGCCGCACTGCGGGGCCAGCGCCAACATCGCCGCCTTCATGGCCTTCCTGAAGCCCGGCGACCGCATCATGGGCATGAGCCTGGCCGAAGGCGGCCACCTGACGCACGGCATGCCGCTGAACATGTCGGGCAAGTGGTTCGACGTGGTCAGCTACGGCCTGGACGCCAAGGAAGCCATCGACTACGAAGCGATGGAGAAAAAGGCGCACGAAACCAAGCCCAAGCTGATCATTGCCGGCGCCAGCGCCTACAGCCTTGAAATCGACTTCGCCCGCTTCGCCAAGGTGGCCAAGGACGTGGGCGCCATCTTCATGGTGGACATGGCGCACTACGCCGGCCTGATCGCCGGCGGTGAGTACCCCAACCCCGTGCCATACGCCGACGTGGTCACCAGCACCACGCACAAGAGCCTGCGCGGCCCGCGCGCCGGCTTCATCCTGATGAAGGCCGAGCACGAAAAGGCCATCAACAGCGCCGTGTTCCCCGGCCTGCAAGGTGGCCCGCTGATGCACGTCATCGCCGCCAAGGCCGTCGCCTTCAAGGAAGCGCTGGCACCAGAGTTCAAGCAGTACGCCAAGCAGGTCAAGGCCAACGCCAAGGTGGTGGCCGACACCCTGACCGAGCGCGGCCTGCGCATCGTCAGCGGCGGCACGCAAAGCCACGTGATGCTGGTCGACCTGCGCCCCAAGGGCATCACCGGCAAGGAAGCCGAAGCCGTGCTGGGCAGCGCCCACATGACGATCAACAAGAACGCCATCCCCAACGACCCGGAAAAGCCGATGGTGACCAGCGGCATCCGCGTGGGCACGCCCGCCATGACCACGCGCGGCTTCAAGGAAGACCAGGCGCGCGCCACCGCCCACCTGATCGCCGACGTGCTGGACAACCCGAAAGACGAAGCCAACCTGGCCGCCGTGCGCGCCAAGGTGGCCGAGCTGACGAAACAGTTCCCGGTCTACGGCGGCTAATTCGCTGACACGGCGCACTTCGTTGTGACCGACCGCGGCGCCGCTCTGCCACAGACGGCGCCGTTTTTACGTTGTGGTTCTGCTGCTATATTGATAGCTTCTGGCGCAGGCCACACCAGCGCTAGAGCCCGATTCTCCGTATAAATTCCCAAGCCCGATGCATTGCCCTTTCTGCGCCCACACCGAAACCCAAGTGGTCGACACCCGCGTGGCCGACGACGGGGGTTTTGTGCGTCGGCGGCGCCAGTGCGGGCACTGCGCCAAGCGCTTCACCACGTATGAGCGGCCCGACGTCAGCTTTCCCAGCATCGTCAAGAAGGACGGCCGGCGCGTGGCGTTTGAGCGCGCCAAGCTGCAGGGATCGCTGGACTTGGCGCTGCGCAAGCGCCCAGTGAGCACCGAACAGATCGACAGCGCCATCGAGCGCATCGAAGAAAAGCTGCTGGCCACCGGCGCGCGCGAAGTGGCCTCGGCCCGCCTGGGCGAGCTGGTCATGCGCGAGCTGAAAAAACTCGACAAAGTGGCTTACGTGCGCTTTGCCAGCGTGTACCGCAGCTTTGAGGACATCGACGAGTTTCGCGCGCTGGTCGACGAGGTGCGGCGCTGAATGCCAACGCGCGGGCCAAAGCCAGCGCTGGTGGGGGCGCTGGCCGCCGCCATCGCCTTGCACGCCTTGCTGTGGCTGTCGCTCAGCCGTTACGTGGTCGTGCGGCCGCCTGCGCGCTCTCAACCTGCGGCGTGGCACGTCAACTTTCGCACCGCCGCGCCGCCGCAGCTTGCGCCCGCGCCCGCACCGCTACCGACGGAATCACCCGCGCCGGACGCACCCGCGGCGCCCGCAGCGGCGCCTGAAATCACCGCGCCCGAGCCAGCCGACACGCCGCCGCCAGCGCCGCGCCCTCGCCCGGCGCCCACGCCGCAGCCGCCACCCCAGCCCGCTCAGCCACCGGAGCCAGCGCCACCCGACCTGCCTGCGTCCGCCGCGCTGCCCGATTCCGCCCGCAGCGCCAGTAACCAAGGCGGCTGGCTGGACGCCACGCAAGCCGACCAGGCGCCCGTGCCCATCGACAACGATTGGCACCTGGCCGAGATGCCGTGGCCGCAGGCGCACCCGCGCATCACCGTGCAGCTGTGGATTTCATCGCAAGGGGTGATCGAGCGCTATGAAATCCAGGGCGACGCCGGCACAGACCGCGCCGTGCAGGCCCTTATCGCGCCCATTCTGGACACCCCCATGCGCCCCGCCCGCATCGGCCGCGCGCCAGTGCCCAGCACCATGCTCATCGAATTGTGGAAGGGCGACGGCGCGGTGCCGAACTTCGTGGCGCCGCTGGTCGCGCCGACACGGCCATGACCCTGCCGTGCGCGCGGCCGCTGGCCGCCCTGCCACACTCGGGCCGCTTGGCGCCGCGCGGCCCACGCATGGGCGCAGCGCCCGCCCGCCACCCCTGACCTTGTCGCCGCCATGGAACTGTTACCCCTGCTCGTCCTCGTCTTCATCGTCTTCGCCGTCTTCAGGGCGCGCGAGCAGGCACGCCGCATCGCCTTGCTGGGCAGCGTGCTGGGCCAGTACCGGATCGAGCAGCTGATGGAAAACCTGACGGAAGGCTACCTGCGCTGGGTGGGCGAGGCCGACCCCGACCGCCGCACGCAGATCTGGGGCACGCTGCAAGACACCGAGCAGGCGCTGGCGTCGCAGTTTGGCCGCTTTGCCGCCGACTTTGCCAAGGTGCCGGCGCCGCTGGCGCAGTTCGGCAAACTGCCCTTCGCCATTCCCTGGGCGCAGCAACTGCTGCCGCGCGACCGGCTGATCGACGCGCGCCGCCTTTTTGAGCTGCACGCCCGCGCCATCCAGACGCTGGCGGTCAACGCAGACGGTCTGGCGCCGAAAGACAAAGCCTTCACCATGACGGCCGAGCTGTACCTGATGCAGCACAGCTGCCACTGGTTTTGCCGCTCGCGCCCGGTGGCGTCAGCCAGGCTGCTGGCGCGCCACCACAGCAGTTATGAACAGGTGCTGGCAGCGGTGTCGCCGTCCACGCGGCGCGCCTACGAGGCGCTGGTGCGCTGAAAGCGCGAAAGTAAACCGCACCGCAGCAAGCGCGCGGCGCTGGCAGCCAGGGCGAAGCTGGCCGTGACGCACACGCGGCAAATCGGCGGAGCGGCGCGCAACGCTCGAAAGCATCCGCCGATGAGCGAGTGACTCAGCGCGGCACGTGCGCCGCGACCCACTGCACGATCTGCGCAGGGTTCGTCATGGCGCCGGGCTGGCGCGCCACTTCCTTGCCGCCCACAAACAGCGCCAGCGTGGGGATGCTGCGGATATTGAAGCGCGTGCCCAGCGCGGGGGCGGCTTCGGTGTTGACCTTGGCCACGCGCACGCGCGGCTCCAGCTCGGCGGCGGCTTTTTCGTAGGCGGGCGCCATCATGCGGCAGGGCCCGCACCAGGGCGCCCAGAAGTCGACCAGCACGGGAATCTGGTTGCGCGCAATGTGCTTGTCGAACGCCGTCACATCGTCCAGCGCCACCGGGTGGCCGGTGAACAGCGGCTGCTTGCATTGGCCGCAGGTGGGGTCGCTGGCCAGTTGGTCGGCGCGCACGCGGTTGGTGGTCTGGCAGTGGGGGCAGACGATGTGCAGTGGCTCGCTCACAAAGGGCTCCTTCAGGCGGTGGGGGCTTGGTCGGGGAAGGCGCTGTCGGCGGCAGGCGCCTGTCGGGCGGCGGCTTCGATGGCTGCGCGGGCGTGCATTTCGGCGGTCATGGCCTGCTCGAGCGGCGAGCGGCACAGGCCCGCCTCGGCGTAGTGCAGGTTCTCATACACGGCGGCGGCGGCAGGGCTTTCGGCCAGCAGCGGCTGCCAGTCCACGCTGTCGTCGGACAGCATGCGCGTCAGGCTGTCGACCACGGTGCGGTACTGGTGCGCGTCGACCGGGACGCGGCTTGCATCCAGCCGCTCCAGCAATTGCGCCAGAAACCCGGCGGTCTTAGAGGGGGATTGGAGTGTTTTCATGCCGTCGCAGTTGAGGACGGCAGAGGCTTTTTCAAGGGCGGTGCGGCCGTGCCTGCGTGCGCCTTAGCGCAGACCAATCACTCTATTTATGATAGCTGCCGGCGCAGGCTGCACCAGCGTCAGGGCCCTATTTGGCTTGCAATCTATTTGGCTGGCGACTTGGGTGCGCCATGGCGCAGCGGCGCCAGCAGTGGGCGACCGCCGGCCTGGTCCACCTCGTGCATCAGCGCCAGCAGGCGGCCCAGCTCGCCCTTGGGAAAGCCCTGCCGCGCAAACCAGTCCAGGTAGGCGCTGGGCAGGTCGGCCAGCAGTGTGCCCTTGTACTTGCCAAAGGGCATGGCCAGGGTGACCAGCCGCTCCAGCGCGGCGGGCGGGTCATCGCTGGCGCGGCCTGGCTTGGCAGCGCCAGTGGCCGGCGCTGCGGGGGTAGAAGGCTCGCCCACGGCCCTGCCCGATCAGCCCAGCGCGCGCGCCAGGCGGCCGATGCCTTCGCGGATCTTGTCGTCGCCCACGGTGGCGAAGGACAGGCGCAGTGTGCTGAGGTCCGGGTTGGCGCAATAGAACGGCGCGCCGGGCACGAAGGCCACGCCCTGCTCGATGGCGCGCTTGGCCAGCTCGGCGCCGTCTTTCAGCTTGCCGCCCGCGCCCGTCAGGCGCGCCCACACGAACAGGCCGCCCTGCGGCGCCACGAAGTCGATGGCGTCGCCCAGCTCGCTGCGCAGCGCGTCGGTCATGGTGCGGGCGCGCTGGCCGTAGACCTGCCGCACGCGCGCCAGGGTGGCGGGCATGTGGCCGTCGGCCAGGTACTGCGCGGCGGTGGCCTGGGCGAAGGTGCTGGTGTGCGCGTCGCTGAACTGCTTGCACATGGTCGCCTTGGCCAGCAGCGCCGCAGGCGCCACCATCCAGCCCACGCGCAGGCCGGGGCTGAGCACCTTGCTCAGGCTGCCGCAGTGCACCAGCCAGTCGCGGCTGCCGGGCACCTCGGCCGTGAGCGCCAGCAGGCTGGGCGGCGGCGGCGCGTCAAAGTACAGGTCGCCATAGGGGTCGTCTTCGATGATCAGCGTCTGGTACTTCACCGCCAGCTCCAGCACGCGCTTGCGCCGCTCCAGGCTGAGCATGGCGCCGCTGGGGTTGCCAAAGGTGGGAATCAGGTAGATGAAGCGGGGGCGGTGCTCAACGATCAGCTGCTCCAGCTTGTCCACCTGCACGCCGTCGCCATCGACCGGGGCGCTGACCAGGTCGGCGCCGTACAGGCGAAAGCACTGGATGGTGGCCAGAAAGGTGGGGCCTTCCACGATGGCCTTGCTGCCGGGGTCAACCAGCGTCTTGCCCAGCAAGTCCAGCGCCTGCTGGCTGCCGGTGGTGACGATCAGCTGGTCGGGCGCCACATCCTTGGCGCCTTTTTGCGCCATGAAGGCCGAAAGCTGCTCGCGCAGGGGCTGAAAGCCCTCGGTGGCGCCGTACTGCAGCGCGGCGCCGGGCTCGGTCTGCAATGCGGTGTTGACGGCCGCCGAAATGCCCTGGACGTCGAACATCGCGCTGTCTGGGAAACCGCCCGCAAAGCTGATGATGCCGGGCTTGCCCAGCAGCTTGAACAGCTCGCGGATGGCGGAGGTTTCGACGTTGTCTAGGCGTTGGGCGAAGGTCAGAGGCATGGCTTGCGACAGGATGAATGAAAGAGAAGCTACAGCGCCCGGCCAGGCCGTGGCGGCACACGCCATTGTCGCGCGTCCGGGCGCCCTGCCTTCCGCCCACGCAAGGCGAAAATCGCGGCGGCAAGTGCAACCCACGGCGTGGCAAGATGGCCGCCAAGCCGCCCACCCGCGTCGGCGCGCCGCCCCACCCCCGATGACCCCCAAGCAGATCGACCATTTCTTCGCCACCTTGCAGGCGGCCAACCCCCATCCGCAAAGCGAGCTGGAATACAGCAGCGTGTTCGAGCTGCTGGCCGCCGTGCTGCTTTCGGCACAGGCGACGGACGCGGGGGTGAACAAGGCCACGCGGCGGCTTTTCCCCGTGGCCAACACGCCGCAGAAGATCCTGGCGCTGGGCCAGGACGGGCTGGAGAGCTACATCAAGACCATCGGCCTGTTTCGCAGCAAAGCGCGCCATCTGCTGGAAACCTGCCGCATCCTGATCGAGCGCCACGGCGGCGAAGTGCCCGCCACCCGCGCCGAGCTGGAGGCGCTGCCCGGCGTGGGCCGCAAGACCGCCAACGTGGTGCTGAACGTGGCCTTTGGCGAGCCGACGATGGCGGTGGACACGCACATCTTCCGCGTCAGCAACCGCACCGGGCTGGCGCCTGGCAAGACGCCGCTGGCCGTCGAGCTGCAACTGCTGCAGCGCGTGCCGCCCCGGTACGCCGTGCACGCGCACCACTGGCTGATCCTGCTGGGCCGCTACGTGTGCGTGGCGCGCAAGCCGCGCTGCTGGGAATGCCAGGTGGTGGTGGACTGCGACTTCAAGCCCAAGACACCGTTGCCTTGAGCGCGCGAAACGCTGGCAGAAATTTGCTATTACCAAGATAGCATCCTGCGCAGTCTGGACGGCCGCTGCAGGCCTTTTTTTATAGTCCATCGCCCACCCACGGCTGCGCACCGGGTCGCCCAAGGCCGCAGCACGCCGGGCAGCGCCTCGTTGCGGTCTTCACAACACCGCTGCCGTGGGCCAGCGTCTATGCGCCCGCACCCATCCGCGCAGCGACGTACTCACCCTGCACATCCCCTGCTGCGGCCCGCGCGCACAGGGCGCGCACGGCATCGCTAATGTACTGGTGTTCGTCGGGCACGGGGTTCATGGACACTATGCTTTTGCTAGCTGGTAGCGCAATCTGCACCTGCGCTGTCGGCTCTTTTTACTCCAATTCGGCTTCGGCCTGCATGGTCAGCCAGCCTTCGTGGTCGTGCGCCCAAAGCCGCACCTTCCGCCCGTCCGGCGACGGCGCGCCGTTGACGTGAGACGCATGCCCGTCGAACGTGGGCCGCACGGCGCGAAAGTCAAAGCGGCGGATGAAGCGCCCCGGCGCGTGGCGCCGCACCAGATCGACCAGCAGCGTGGCAATCAACGGGCCGTGCACGACCAGGCCGGGGTAGCCCTCTTGCTGCGTGACATAGCTGCGGTCGTAATGGATACGGTGCCCGTTGACGGTAAGCGCGCTGTAGCGGAACAGCAGCACCGCATCGGGCACGATGGGGCGGCGCCACGGCGCGCGGGTTTCGGCGGCCACGGGCGCGGGCGGGGTTTCGTGCGCAGGCGGCATGCCGCGGTAGACGATGTCGTGTTCCTCGCTCAGACACAGGCCGGCGGCGTTGCGGACTTCGTGCTTCACCCCCACGAACACCATCTCGCCCGTGCGCCCGTCCTTGCGCGTCACCGATGCGATGCGTGAGGTGCGCTGCGCTGCATCGCCCAGGCGCAGCGGGTTGGCGGCCTCCCAGCGAAGGCGCCCGCCGGCCCACATGCGGTGCGGCAAGGGCACGGGCGGCAGAAAGCCGCCGCGCTTGGGGTGGCCGTCCGGCCCGATCTGGCTTTGCGGCGCCTGCGGCAGAAAGTACAGCCAGTGGCCGAGCGGCGGCACGGCGTCGCCATGCTCGGGCGGCGCGTCGCCCCTGTCCAGCGTGGCCGACAGGCCGCGCAGCGGCGCGGCGGCAATGTCGTCGGTCAGTGTTTCGCTGCGCCCCACCCATTGCTGCAGGTGGGCGATGGCGGCGGCGTCCAGCGCGCGGTCGTTGCTTGTCTCCATGGCCCGATGTTGGCCCGCGCCGGGCCATAGCACCATCGGTGATTTCGAGAACAAGGTTTCGGATAATCCGAAGGCTTGCCACTGCGCCACTCTCTATGCAATTCGATCTGACCGACCTGCGCCTGTTCGTGCGCGCCGCCGACGAAGGCGCCCTCACCCGCGCCGCCTTGCGCCGCCCCTGTCGCTGGCCGCCGCCAGCGCGCGCATCAAGGCGCTGGAAGAACAGGCCGGCGTGGCACTGTTCCACCGCGAAGCGCGTGGCGTGCGCCTCACGCCGGCGGGCGATGCCTTTTTGCACCACGCGCGCGGCGTGCTGCGCCAGGCCGAGCAGTTGCGCGCCGAACTGCAGGAATACGGCGGCGGCCTGCGCGGGCACTTGCGCGTGTACGCCAACACCACGGCGGTGATGGATTTCCTGCCCGAGCTGCTGCCCGCCTTCATGGGGGCGCACCCGACGATCAACATCGACCTTCAGGAAAAACCGAACGGTGACATCGCGCGCGGCGTGCGCGACGGCCGCGCCGACTTGGGGATTGTCGCCGGCGATGTCGACCTGACCGGGCTGCGCGCGGTCCACTTCTCGACCGACCGGCTGGTGCTGGTGGTGGCGCGCGGTCACCCGCTGGCGCGCCGCAAGTCGGTGACATTTGCCGACACGCTGGAGCACGACCACATCGGCATGCACAGCGGCAGCACGCTGCAGGCCTACCTGAGCCGCATCACCGAGCAGATGGGACGCAAGCGCAAGCTGCGCATCCAGCTGACCAGCTTCGACGCCATGTGCCGCATGATCGGCGGCGGCGTCGGCATCGGCGTGGTGCCCGAGAGCGCGGCGCGGCGCAATCTGGCGGCGATGAGGCTGGTGCAGATCGAGCTGACCGATGAGTGGAAATGGCGCGAGCGGCGCGTGCTCCCGCGCGAGAACGATGCCCTGCCGGCGTATGCGCAGGCGCTGGTCGAGCTGCTGTGCGCGCACTTTGCCCGGCACGAAGCGCCTGGTGCGCAGCGCCGGCGCAACACGAAGCGATTCGCCAAATAGTTGGCATTGCCAGTGAGCGTGCGTGGGCGTTCCGGGTTTCCACTATGCCGATGGGCACGCCAATCGCGGTTCTAATCCAGCCAGACTTTTTCAGGAGACTCATGCCGTGTTCACGAGAACCAACAGATCGGGCGTGCTGAGTTTGGTCGGCGCGTCGCTTGCGCTGATGGCAGCGTCCGCCAGCGCGCAACAGCCCGCGATCAAGATCGGCCTTGTCGGGCCTTTCAGTGGCGGCTCTGCCGATTTCGGCACCTCGATGAAGCGTGGCGCGGAACTGGCCATCAAGGAGATCAACGACCTCGGCGGTTACGTGGGCCGCAAGTTCGAGGTCGTCGTCAAGGACGACAAGAGCACGCCCGACGGTGCGCTTGCTGCCGCGCAGGAACTGATCAAGGAAGGCGTGGTCGCCACCATCGGCTTTTGCAACACCGGCAACGCGATGAAGGCGCTGGACGAGTTCCAGAAGAACAAGGTGCCGCTGCTGGTGCCCTGCGCGACCGGATCGCCGATCACCAAGAAATACCCCACCGCCGAAAGCTACATCTTCCAGTCGTCCGCCACCGACGACCTGCAGGTGCCCTTTGTCGTCAACGATGCCGTCAAGCGCGGCTGGACGAAGATCGCCATTTTTGCCGACACCAGCGGCTACGGCGAGGCGGGATTCAAGGACTTCATGGCCGCGCTGGAGGCGCACAAGCTCAAGCCGGCGTACGTCAAGCGCTTTGATGTGGGCGTCAAGGACTTGTCCGACGCTGTGAAAGAGGCGCGTGACGCCGGCGCGCAGACGGTGTTCACGATCACCGTGGGCCCCGAAAACGCGCTGATTGGCCGCGCCCGCGAGGCGCTGGGCTGGAAGGTGACTCAGATCGGCGCCTGGCCGCTGTCCTTTCCGTTCTACATCGACAACGCCAAGAGCGCGGCAGAAGGTTCGCTGATGGCGCAGACCTTCATTGCCGAGCCGAGCAACGAACGTCGCTCAACCTTCCTGGCCAACTTCCGCCGTGCCTACAAGGTGGAGCGCATCACCGTGCCGGTGGCTGCCGCCCAAGGCTACGACGCGGGCTATCTGCTGGCCTATGCGCTGTTCACGATCAAGAACAAGACCATCGACGGCCCGGCGATCAAGCACGCGCTGGAAACCAACGACCGCCCCTACTACGGCGTGGTGACCACCTACAAGAACGCCTTCAGCACGACGGACCACAACGCCATCACCATGAACATGCTGTACCTGGGCGTGGTCCGCAACGGCGCAATCACCTTCGCCTATCCGGAGGACGCGCGGCGGAACCTGGCGGTTCAGCGCAAGGGGTAAGACAGCGGCGCCAGGCCGTCAACGAGGCGACGTTGCGGCGTCCACAGCACCCCACGGCGCCTGCCAGCCGCCGCCCAGCGCCTGCATCAGCGACACGGCCGCCTGCTGGCGCTGCAGTTGCAGCTGCATCACCGAACGCCGCGCGCCCAAAGAGCTGGCCTGCGCCGTCACCACGTCGGTGTAGGCCGACAGGCCCGACTGGTAGCGGTTCAGCATCTGCTGCTCGATGCGCTGCGCTGCCTGGGCCGCCGCGCGGGTGCGTTCCTGCTGCGCGGCCAGCGCGGTCAGGCGGGCCAGCTGGTCTTCCACATCTTTCATGGCCGACAGCGCGGTCTGGCGGTACGTGGCGGTGGCGCCTTCGTGCGCCGCAATCGCCTGATCCACCGCCGCGGTGCGCGCGCCGCCGTCAAACACGTACTGCGCCAGCGACAGGCCCAGCGACCACAGCAGGCTGGGCGCCGAGATCAAGTCGCCAAGATGGCTGCCCGAGGCGCCCAAACTGCCCGTCAGCGTGATCTGCGGGAAGTACGCCGCCCGCGCCACGCCGATGCGGGCGTTGGCGGCGCTCACGCTGCGCTCGGCGCTGGCGATGTCGGGGCGGCGCAGCAGCAGCTCAGACGGCACGCCCGCCGGCGCCACGGGCACCTGGTCGACACAGGTGGCGGGCGCCAGCGTGAAGCCGGCCGGCGCCTCGCCGACCAACAGGGCAATGGCGTGCTCGCTGAGTGCACGGTTCAGCTGCAGCGCCGTGAGGCTGGCGCGCGCGCCATCCAGCGTGCTTTGCGCCTGCAGCGTGTCGGTGCGCGCGGCGATGCCCGCGTCGTAGCGGTTTTGCGTGATGCGCGCGCTGCGTTCGTAGCCGGCGATGATGTCCTGCAGCAGCGCGGCCTCGGCGTCCAGCTCGCGCAGGGTGAAGTACGCCTGCGCCAGGCTGCCCTGGGCCGACAGGCGGGCGCCGGCCAGGTCGGCCTGGCTGGCCTGCACGCCGGCGCCCTGGGCGCGCGCGGCATCGCCCAGGCGCCCCCACAGATCGGGCGCCCAGCTGACGTTCAGCCCCAGGCTGGCGGTGCTGGTGCTGGCGCGGTCTTCGCCGCCGCTGCGCTGCTCGCTGCCGCTGGCGCCTACCGTGGGCCACAGCTGCGCCTGTTGCTGGCGCAGCAGCGCCTGGGCCTGCCGCACGTTGGCCACGGCCAGCGCCAGGTTCTGGTTGCCGATGTCGACGCGCGCCATCAGCGCGTCCAGCTGCGGGTCGTTGAACGGCGTCCACCAGCGGCCGGCCTGCCAGTCGCGCGCGGTGTCGGCGCTGATCCAGCCGGCCTGCGGCGCGGCGCTTTTCCAGGCGGCGGGCACGGTGATGGGCGGCGTGGCGTCCAGCGGGGCCAGGCTGCAGCCGGCCAGGGCCAGCAGCACGCTGGCGGCCAGCACGCTGCGCGAGGTTAGCGATGCGCGCGCGCGAGGGGCGAAACGTGCGCGGGATAAGGGGGTCAAGGCGGTCTTCATGCGGTGGCGGCGCGGGCAAGGTGGCGCTCATCAGCGGGGTGGCGGCGCAGGCGGTCCAGCAGCACATAGACCGCCGGGGTGGTCAGCAAGGTGAGCATCTGGCTGGCGATCAGCCCGCCGATGATCGTCACGCCCAGGGGCTGGCGCAGCTCGGCGCCCTGCCCGAAGCCGATGGCCAGCGGCAGCGCGCCCAGGCCGGCGGCCAGCGTGGTCATCATGATGGGGCGAAAGCGCTTCAGGCAGGCCTCGCGCACAGCCTGCACGGCGGTGAGGCCGCGGGCGCGCTCGGCGTCCAGCGCGAAGTCGATGATCATGATGGCGTTCTTCTTGACGATGCCGATCAGCAGAAACACCCCGATCAGCGCCATGATGGAAAACTCCATGCGCAGCGCCAGCAGCGCCACCACGGCGCCAAAGCCCGCGCTGGGCAAGGTGGTCAGCACCGTCAGCGGGTGAATCAGGCTTTCGTACAGGATGCCCAGCACGATGTAGATCACCACCACCGCCGTCAGAATCAGCCAGCCCTGCTGCGACTGCTGCGCCTGCGCCTCGGCCGCCGCGCCGCTGAAGGCGCCGCGCACGTTGTTGGGCATGCCAATGGCGTCCTCGGCGTCCAGGACGGCCTGGCGGCCCTGCTCCAGCGAGGCGCCGTCGCCCAGGTTGAACGAGATGGTGCTGGACAGCTCACCGCCGTCGTGCCACACGCCGGTGGCCACCGACCGTTCAGAGAACCGCGCGAAGGCCGACAGCGGCACCATGGGCGTTTCGGCCGTCGAAATGGCCTGCCCCGTGGATGCGTTGCGCAGACCGGGGTTGGCCGAAGAACCGCCCGTACCCGTGGCCGACGAAGCCGACGCGCCCCCGGCGGTGGCGCCGCCGGCGCTGCCTGCAGTGCCAGATTGGGCCCCAGCGCCCGCTGCACCAGCGCCGGCAGCTACGGTATTGGTAGCATTGGCCAGCGTGGCGGCCGCCTTGCCTGAGCCGGCCACGTACACGTTGTTGAGCACGATGGGCGACTGGGCATAGCGCGGCGCCCATTCCATCACCACGGCGTACTGGTTCAGGTCGCTGTACATGGTGGCCACCTGCCGCTGGCCGAAGGCGTCGTACAGCGCCGAATTGATGGCGCTGCTGCTCACGCCCAGCTCGGCCGCCTGGTTCTTGTCGACCTGCACGTAGGTCTCGACCCCGTTCTCGGTCTGGTTGCTGTCCACGTCGGTCAGGCGCGCGTCGGTGCGCATCTGGTCGGCCAGCTTGGCCACCCAGGTTTTCAGGTCGGCCTCGTTGTCGGCCTTCAGCGTGTACTGGTAGGTGCTGTTGCTGCTGCGCCCGCCCATGCGCAGCTCTTGCGCCGGGTTCAGGAACACCTGCAGCCCGGTGATCGGGCTGAGTTGCGGGCGCAGGCGGTTGATCACGTCGCGCGTGGTTTCCTTGGGCGGGCGCTGGCTGGCGGGCTTGAGCGCGGCCGACATGAAGCCGCCACCCGTGCCGCCGGAAAAGCCCACCACGGTGGCCATGGAAGGGTCGGCCGCCACGATGTCCATCGCCTGCTGCAGCTTGTCGGCCAGCGCGGTGGAAGAAATGCTCTGGTCGGCGCGCAGCCCGCCCACCAGCTGGCCGTTGTCCTGCTCAGGAAAGTAGCCCTTGGTGATCGAGCTGAACAGGTAACCGTTCAGCCCGACCACGGCCACCAGCACGGCCACCACCACCCAGGGCATGGCCAGGGTCCAGTCCAGCGCGCGGGCGTAGCCGCCTTCCACCGCGCGGCCGGCGCGCCCCGCCGCCCCGCCCAGCCGGGCGCGCAGGCGGCCCATCACGCTGCGGCGCGGCGCCGCTTCGCTGCGGCCCATGTGGCGCGGCAGCAGCGCGGCGCACATCATCGGCGTGGTGGTCAGCGAGATCAGCAGCGAAATCATCACCGCGATGCACAGCGTCATCGCGAATTCGCGGAACATCTGGCCCATCGTGCCGCCTTGCAGCAGCAAGGGGATGAACACCGCCACCAGCGACAGGCTGATGGTCAGCACCGTGAAGCCGACTTCGCGCGCCCCGAGCAGCGCCGCCTGCCGGCGCGGCATGCCGTCTTCGATGTGGCGGGCGATGTTCTCCAGCACCACGATGGCGTCGTCCACGACGAAGCCGGTGGCCACCGTCAGCGCCATCAGCGTGAGGTTGTTGAGCGAATAGCCCAACGTGTACATCGCCGCGAAGGTGCCCAGCAGCGACACCACCGTGGCCACGGCCGGGATCAGCGCGGCGCGCAGGTTGCGCAGGAAAAGGCCCACCACCAGCACGACCAGCATCACGGCGATGATCAGCGTCAGCTCCACCTCGTGCACCGACGCGCGCACCGAGCCGGTGCGGTCGATGGCCACGTCCAGGTTCACGTCCTGCGGCAGCTGGGCGCGCAGTTGGGGCATCAGCGCGTCGATGGCGTCGGCCGTCTCGATCAGGTTGGCGTCGGGCTGCTGGGTGATGCTGACGACGATGGCCGGCTTGCCGTTGAAGGTGCCGCGCGTGCGCGTGTCCTGCACGCTGTCGATCACTTCAGCCACGTCCTGCAGGCGCACCTCGGCACCGCCGCGCACCGCCACGATCAGCCCGCGGTAGTCGGCCGCGCGCAGGCCGGGCACGGGCGTGAGCACCTGCAGCGCGCGCCCGTCGCCGGCGGTGCCCACCTCGATCACGCCCTTGGGCCGGTTGGCGTTGTTGGCCTGGATGGCGGCGCGCACGTCCTCGCCCGTCAGGCCCAGGTCGTTCATGGCGAAGGGGTTCAGCTCGACCCGCACCGCAGGCAGCGAGCCGCCGCCCAGCGTGACATCGCCCACGCCCGGCACCTGCAGCAGCCGCTGGCTGACGATGTTGCTGACCGCGTCGTAGATCTGCCCCGGCGTGCGCGTGGGCGAGGTCAGCGCCAGGATCATGAAGGGCTGCGCCGCCGGGTTGGCCTTGCGGTAGCTGGGCATGCTGCGCAGGTTGGCGGGCAAATCGGCCCGCGCGGCGTTGATGGCAGCCTGCACGTCGCGCGCGGCGCTGTCGATCTTGCGCTTCAGGTCGAATTGCAGCGTGACGCGCGTCTGCCCGGTGCTGCTCATCGAGGTCATCTCGTTGACGCCCGAGATGGTGCCCAGCGTGCGCTCCAGCGGCGTAGCCACCGTGCGGGCCATGTCGGACGGGCTGGCGCCGGGCATGTTGGCGCTGACGCTGATGACGGGAAAGTCCACCGCCGGCAGCCGCGCAACGGGCAGCATGAAGAACGCGACGATGCCCGCCAACGCAATGCCCAGCGTGAGCAGCACGGTGGCGATGGGCCGTTCGATGAACGGGCGCGACAGGTTCACGCCGCGCCCCCGTTGGCGCCCGGCGCGCCGTGGTTCAGGCCAGCCACTTCAGTGCCAATTTGGCCTTCAGCGCCCGGCCCACCTGCGCTGGCAGCTTCACTTTCCATAGCGTCTGGCCGCTTGAAGCGCTGGCCCAGCCGGTCAAAGTACAGGTACACGACGGGCGTGGTGAACAGCGTCAGCAGCTGAGACACCACCAGCCCGCCGAAGATGGCCAGACCCAGCGGGCGGCGCAGCTCGGCCCCGTCGCCCACCGACAGCATCATCGGCAGCGCGGCGGCCAGCGCCGCCAGCGTGGTCATCAGGATGGGCCGGAAGCGCAGCAGCGCCGCCTGGTGGATGGCCTCTTGCGGCGACTTGCCCTGGTGGCGTTCTGCCTCGATGGCGAAGTCGATCATCATGATGGCGTTCTTCTTCACGATGCCGATCAGCAGCACCAGGCCGATGATGCCCACCACATCCAGCGGATGCCCGGTGATCCACAGCGCCAGCAGCGCGCCCACACCCGCCGATGGCAGGGTGGACAAGATCGTCAGCGGGTGCACGTAGCTTTCATACAGCACGCCCAGCACGATGTACACGCACACCACGGCCGCCAGAATCAGCCACAGCTGGTTGGACAGCGAGCTTTGGTAGGCGCCGGCCGCGCCCGTCATGCGCAGCGTGATCGACTCGGGCAGGCCTTCGGCGCGGGCGGCGGCCTGCACCGCGCCCACGGCCGTGCCCAGTGAAACGCCGGATGCCAGGTCAAACCCCACGGTGGCCGCCGGGTACTGGCCCACGCGGGTGACCTGCAGCGGCGCGGGTTCTTCCACCACCGTGGCGAAAGACGCCAGCGGCGTGGTGCCGCCCGACGAGGTTTTGACCGGCAGGTTGCGCAGCGCCGCCAGGCTGGCGGCATCGCTGCGCACCGCTTCCAGAATCACGCGGTACTGGTTGGTTTCGGTGAAGATGGTCGAGACGATGCGCTGGCCGTAGGCGTTGTAGAGCGTGTTGTCCAGCGCGCTGGCCGTCACGCCCAGGCGCGATGCGGTGTCGCGGTCGACCTGCACCATGGCAGACAGGCCGGCCGCCCCCGCGTCGGTGGTGGCGTTGCGCACCTCGGGCACGCTTTGCAGGCGCTGCACCAGGCGCTGCGCCCATTCGTTGACCTGCGCGGTGTTCACGCCTTCCAGGTCAAAGCGGAATTCGGTGGGGCCGCTGGCCGAATCCACCGTCAAATCCTGCGTGGGCTGCAGGTACAGCGTGGCGCCGGGCACGTCGCGCGCCACTTCGCTGGCCAGGCGCTGCATGATGGCCGCCTCTGAAGGGCCAAACAGCCCGCGCGGCGCGAGGTTGATCGTCAGCCGCCCGGTGTTCAGCATGGTGTTGTTGGCCGCATCCACCCCCACTACGGAGCTGAGCGACTGCACCGCCGGGTCTTGCGCCACCAGCTTGGCCACCGCGTCCTGCAGCGCGGCCATGCGGTCGAACGACACGCCTGAATCGGCTTGCACCCGCCCCTGCAGCTGCCCCGTGCTTTGCGTGGGGAACAGCGACTTGGGCATGCCCCAGTACAGCAGGGCCGTGACCGCCAGCGTGGCCACGGCCACCGTCAGCGTCAGCGCCTGGCGCGCCAGCACCCAGTGCAGACCGCGGTCGTAATGCGCCACCACCCAGTCCAGCCGCGCCTGAAACCACTGGCCAATGCGGCTGATGCCGCCCATGGCACCCGCAGGCGCATGGCCGTGCGCTTCGCCCGGCGCGGCATCTGCACCTGCACCTGCGTCTGCATCCGGATCGCCGGGCGCCCGCTTGGGCGGCGCTTTTTCCAGCCAGCGCGCCGACATCATGGGCACCAGCGTCAGCGACACCACGGCCGACAGCAGGATGGTGATGGCCAGCGTGACAGCGAATTCGCGGAACAGGCGGCCAATTACCTCCTGCATGAACAGCAGCGGAATCAGCACCGCGATCAGCGACACCGTCAGCGAGATGATGGTGAAGCCGATCTCGCCCGCCCCGTCCAAAGCGGCCCTGAAGGGCGGCTTGCCCATCTCGCGGTGGCGGGAGATGTTCTCGATCATCACGATCGCGTCGTCCACCACGAAGCCGGTGGCGATGGTCAGCGCCATCAGCGTCAGGTTGTTGAGCGAATAGCCCAGCAGGTACATCAGCGCGACCGAGCCAATCAGCGAGATAGGCACCGCGATGGACGCAATCACCGTGGCCCGCAGGCTGTGCAGGAACAGGAAGATCACCAGCACGACCATCACGACGGCCAGCACCAGCTCCATCTGCACATGTTCGACCGAGGCGCGGATGCCCAGCGTGCGGTCGGTCAGCACGTCCACCGTCACGGTGCTGGGCAGGCTTTGGCGCAGCTCGGGCAGCTGCTTCTTGATGGCATCGACGGTGGCGATGACGTTGGCACCCGGCTGGCGCTGCACGTTGAGGATGATGGACGGCGAAAGGGCATGAAGTCCGCCCTGCGCGGCTTCGCCTGCTACCGGCTTATCAGAAGAAATTTCCCGCTGGCGCCCGGCTGGCGTAGGCTGGCCGCTCTCATTTTTGATGACGGCCCAGGCGCCCAGGCGGTCGTTTTCAGAGCTGTCGACCACCTGCGCCACGTCTTTCAGGCGCACGGGTGCGCCGTTCTTGTAGGCGATGATCAGCTCACGGTACTGGCTGGCCGCCATCAGCTGGTCGTTGCTGTTGATGGTGTAGGCGCGCTGTGGGCCGTCAAAACTGCCCTTGGCGCCGCTGGCGTTGCCGGCGCTGATGGCGCTGCTGATCGAATCCAGCCCCAAGCCCAGCGCGGCCAGCGCCTCGACGTTGCCCTGCACGCGCACGGCCGGGCGCTGCCCGCCCGCCAGGGTGACCAGGCCCACGCCGCTGATCTGGCTGATCTTCAGCGCCAGGCGGGTGTTGACCATGTTCTGCACTTCGGTCAGCGGCAGGCTGGTGGAGCTGATGGCCAGCGTCAGGATGGGCGCGTCGGCCGGGTTCACCTTGGCGTACACCGGCGGCGCGGGCAGATCGGCGGGCAGCAGCGTGGAGGCGCCGTTCATCGCGGCCTGCACCTGCTGCTCAGCCGCGTCCATGGATTCGGCCAGCGCGAACTGCAGCGTGACCAGTGACACGCCGGCGGCGCTGGTGCTGCTCATGCGCTCCAGCCCGGACATCTGGCCGAACTGGCGCTCGAGCGGCGCGGTGACGGTGCGGCTCATCACGTCCGGGCTGGCGCCGGGGTACAGCGTTTGCACCTGGATGGTCGGGTAATCCACCTGCGGCAGGGCCGCCAGCGGCAGAAAGCGCAGGCCCACCAGGCCCGCCAGCACGATGGCCAACATCAGCAGCCCGGTGGCAACCGGCCGCTGGATGAAGATGCGCGAGACGTTCATACCAGGCGCACGCTCAGTTGGCGGGCGCGGCCCCGCTGCCCTGGCGCTGCTCGCGCAGCTGCCGCACGTAGGCGCGCCGCTCCTCGGGCGGCATCGCCATGATCTTGTCGCGCTCGGCCGGCGGCAGGCTGTTCAGCCAGGCGGCGCGGCCATTGCCGTGGCCGCCGTTGCCGCCCGCGTCGCCCTGGCTGCCCGCACCGGGCGCAGGCGTGCCAGACCCCGCGGCTGGGGCCGCGCCTGCGCCGCCCGCCGGGCCGGTACCGGCGCCCGCGCCGATACCCCCACCTGCTGCGTTTTCAGTAGCTGACTGCGCAGGCCCTGTGGCGGCTGGAGCGCGATTGGTTGCCGAAGTACCCGCGCCGGCGGCAGAAGCCATGGACGCGGCAGCGGCCGCACCAGAAGCCCTGCGCCACGGCCCGCTGGCGCGCCCCTGCGGTCGCTGCGCACCGGCGGCGCCACCAGCGCCTGGGGCTTGCAGCTGCACGCGGGCGCCGTCCTTCACGCGGTCACCGCCTTCGGTGACCACGCGCTCGCCGGCCTGCAGGCCCTGGGTGATGAGCGTCTGGTCCACCGTGGCCAGCCCGCGCTTGACGGCGCGCGTGTGCGCCACGCCGTCCGCATCAATCACATAGGCGTAGTCGCCCTGCGGCCCGGTGCGCACGGCTGTCACGGGCACCAGCACGCCCGCCGCGTTGCCCAGCTGCAGGCGCACGTTCACGAACTGGTTGGGAAACAGCCGGCCGTCGGCGTTGGCAAAGCGGGCCTTCGCGCGCACGGTGCCGGTGCTGGTGTCGATGGCGTTGTCCAGCGTCATGAAAACGCCCTGGCCCACCTGCTGACTGCGGGCGCGGTCCATCGCGGTGACGGTCAAGGGCCCGGCGCGCTGGGCGTCCACCACGGCGGGCACACGCTCTTGCGGCACGGCGAAAGACACGGTGATCGGATCCATCTGCGCGATGGTGGCAATGCCGGTGCTGCCGCCGGAAGACACCAGGTTGCCCGGGTCCACGGCGCGCAAGCCGATGCGCCCGGCCATGGGCGCCACGATGCGAGTGTGGTCCAGGTTGAGCTGCGCAGCCTGTTCGCTGGCGCGGTCGCTGGCCACGGTGGCGCCCAGCTGCTTGACCAGGGCGGCCTGGGTGTCCACGTCCTGCCGGGCGATCGAATCCTGCTGCCACAGCGTCTGGTAGCGCTTGAGCGTGACCTGCGCGGCTGCCAGCTGCGCCTCATCGCGGGCGCGCGTGGCCTTGGCCTGCGCCAGCGCCTGTTCATAGGGGCGCGGGTCGATGCGCGCCAGCAGCTGGCCTTTGGTGACGTTCTGGCCTTCGGTGAACAGCACATCGGTCAGCGTGCCGGTCACCTGCGGCACCAGCGCCACCGTGGCCTGCGGGGTGACGGTGCCCAGCGCTTCGACCAGCACCGGCAATTCACCCTGCTGCGCCACGGCCGAGCCCACGGTGACCGACGGGCCGCCGCGGCCCGCCCCGCGCGGCCCACCCGGGCCAGGGCCGCCCGGCCCGCGCGCGCCCGCGCCAGCTGCGCCTGCGGCGGGCTGTTTGCTGCGTTGCACCAGCCAGTAGGCGCCGCCGCCCAGCGCGGCAATCAGCAGCAGGGCCAGCACCCAACCGAGCCAGCGCCTGGGCCGCACCGGCACTTGAGGGGGCAGCGGCGCTGGTGTGCTAATGGCCGGTGCGGAGGATGGGGCTGGCGGTGTGGGCATGGGGCACGCAAAAAGTGATCGCGAATGTCTGGGTGTAACAGCCGCCCGGGCTTGGTGCACGAGGCTGGCCGACGGCGCATCCTAGCCCTTGCGCCTGTCTTGCCACTTGTCGGTCTTTTGAAGATTTGTAAAGCCCCAGGCGCTGCGGCAAAAGTTGCGTAAACCGGCCGCTTACACGGCGCGCCTCTGCTAACGTGCCCGCCTCTGCCCCAGTATCACCATGCCTGCACAAACTGATCGCGCCGCGCCGCCCAACCCAAGGCCAGAACCGGTTGGGCCGCCCGAGCGCAACCCGCGCACCTGGATGCGCGAAGAGCTGCTGCAACTGCTGTCGGTGGCGGGCACGCTGGCCGGGCTGTCGATCACGGCGGTGGCACTTTTGCACTCGGTGGGGCAAAAGCAAACCTCATCCACCATTGCGGACGACGTGCTGGTGCTGTCGGCGCTGCTGTTCCTGCTGTGCACCTACGCGATCTTCATCGCGCTGCGCACGCGCCGTCCAGGCTGGGCCAGGCGGCTGGAGCAGGTGGCCGACGTGCTCTTTCTGCTGGCCATGACGGGCATGGTGGCCTCGGGCTTCATCATGGTCTACACGCTGCTGTAGCGCGCGGCGGGGCTGGCTGGCCGCAGCCACCCTGCCCCGAGATGCTCAGGCGGGCAGCGGCACCAGGCGCCAGCCTGCGTCGCCCGCGCCGGGCTTGAGCAGCAGGTCGATGTTGGGGTGCGCGCCGGCGTTGGCGCGCGCGTCGGCCACGTGCTCGGCAAACCAGTCCAGCCCTTGCAGAACCGCCTGGGGCGACAGCGCGCCGTCAAACCGCTGGGCCAGCGCGTAGTACACGCGCAGCGAACCCATCTTGCCCGGCGCCGCCGGAATGTGGTGCACGACGGCGCCGGTGGCGTCCACGATATCCAGCCCGCGCAGGCCATCGGCGGCGGGCAAAGTGGCCAGAATGTCTTTGAAGTTCATCCCGTGATGGTAGACGCTGGCGCCTCAGAAAGACCGGCCGTCCACCGGCGTGCGCGGCAGGCTGGCCAGGTCAATGCCGTCCAGGCAGCGCACGTTGACGGCCACCAGTTCGCTGCCGTCGGGCGCCTGCCCCAGGCCAAACGGCGCGCAGCCGCAGCGCGGGCAAAACTTGTGCGCCACCACGTGGCGGTGAAAGGTGTAGGTGGCCAGCTCGCCCTCGCCCGCCTGCACGGCCAGCGCCGCGCGGGGGTGAAAGCTCAGCAGGTAGCCCTTGCGCTGGCAGTGCGAGCAATTGCATTCGGCCACCGGCCCCAGCGCGTCGGCCGCCAGGGTAAAGCGCGTCTGGCCGCAGTGGCAGCTGCCTTGGTACATGGCGCCGTGGGCGGCCAGCGGCGCCGCTTCAGTCCTGCCAGACCACCGCGCCGGTCCACCACGTGGCCAGCACGATGAGTCCGAACACGATGCGGTACCACGCGAAGGGCACGAAGCTGTGGCTGGAGATGTAGCGCAGCAGCCAGCGCACGCACACCCAGGCGCTGATGAACGAGAAGAACAGCCCAACGGCGAACAGCGGGATATCGGCCGTCGACAGCAGGGCGCGCTCTTTGTACAGCGAATACACGCCCGCGCCGATGAGTGTCGGGATGGCCAGGAAGAAAGAAAAATCCGTGGCCGCCTTGCGCGACAGGCCCAGCAGCATGCCGCCGATGATGGTGGCGCCCGAGCGGCTGGTGCCCGGAATCATGGCCAGGCACTGCACCAGGCCGACTTTCAGCGCGTCCAGCGCGGTCATGTCGTCCACGCTGTGCACGCGCGCGGCGCTTTGCGGGCGGCGTTCGGCCCACAGGATGACGAACGCCCCCAGGATGAAGGTGCTGGCCACCACCTGCGGGGTGAACAGGTGCTCTTTGATGGCCTTGCCGAACAGCAGGCCCAGGATGACGGCGGGGAAGAAGGCGATCAGCACATTCAGCGCAAAGCGCTGCGCCTGCCGGCTGCTGGGCAGCGCGACGACGGTGCTGTGGATCTTCTGCCAGTACACGATGATCACCGCGAGAATGGCGCCGGTCTGGATGGCGATGTCGAACACCTTGGCCTTGGCGTCGGAAAAGCCCAGCAGGCTGCCCGCCAGGATCAAGTGCCCGGTGGATGAGATGGGCAGGAACTCGGTCAAGCCCTCCACGATGCCCATGATCGCGGCCTTGACCAGCAAAACGGTATCCAAGCGAAATCCTTCCGTGCAGATGAATGGGCGCCGCCCGGCACCCCGGCAGCTACACCATTTGTAGCTGCCAGCGCAGATTCTACGGGCGCCAAAGCCCGGTTTTGCTTAAAAAACCGTTACAGGGCCAGCCGACGCAGGCACCGATCTGACTGCCGCTTGGCTACCTGCCGCCGCCGCACGCAACAGCGCCGCCACTTCGGGCTGACCGCGCTGCACGGCGTGCTGCAGCGGCGTCACGCCTTCGCGGTCGGCCAGGTTCACCTGGGCGCCGCGCGCCAGCAGCATCTGCACGATCTGCTGGTGGCGCGGGCCGCCGTCGCCCAGGATCACCGCCTCCAGCAGGCCCGTCCAGCCCAGGCGGTTGACGTGGTCCACGTCGATGTCGGTGCTCAGCAGCAGGCGCACCGTGTCGACATGCCCGCGCTCGCACGCGGGAATCAGTGCCGTGCCGCCGTAGCGGTTGGTGATGCGCCAGTCGGCCCCGGCGCCCAGCGCGGCGCGCATGATCTCGGTGTAGCCGCGCGCGCCCGCCAGCAGAAAGGCGCTGTCCAGTTGCTGGTCTTGGGCGTTGACATTGGCGCCGCGCGCGATCAGCGCCCGGGCGGCGGCCACGTGGTTGCCGTCGGTCGCCAGCAGCACGGGCGTGCGCCCGCGGGCGTCGCGCGCCTCCACGTCGGCGCCTGCGGCCAGCGCGCGTTCGATGGCGGGCACGTCGCCCGTGGCGGCGGCTTTCAAAAGATGCTGGTTGGGCATGGCTGGGGCATTGGCAGGGCCGCGCGCCTGGGCATGGCGCGCCAGGGGGCCGAGGGCGATCGCCTGCGCCGCCAGCCTCGCCAATGCGCTCAAGGCACGGCGGCGTGGGTTGGGCGGCGGCGATTGGCGCACAAGGTGGGACATGCGGGCGATTATGGGCAGGCGCGGGCGCCGTGCGGCGCGGCGGGCTGGCGGGGTGGCTGGCGCTGAGCAGCCGGGATAGACGCTACGCCGGTCGCGACGCCGTGCTCGCCCCCTCCTCCGGTGGCTATTGGCTTGGCCTCGCCCCCGCGCCCTGTGCGGTGCGGGAGCGCTGCCACGCCATAGCCCGCGCCATTCGCGCCCCTTCGGCGCCGTTCGCGCCCCACCAGCGCATTTCGTCGCACCGCGCTGGCGCACAGGCGGCACGCCCGCCACAGTCGCGCCATCGCCCACCTTGCTGCTCACCGAGGCCCACCATGCTGCTGACCACCCTGCTTGCTGAACACCCCTCCGCCATCGTCGACATCGTCCGCCAGACGCCCGCCTGGGTGGCCGCGCTCTTGGGCGGCTTGGTGTACCTGGGCATTTCCGCCTCACGTGACCGCGACGTGCACATCGGCCGCCTGCTGCTGATGCCCGTGGCCATGGGCGCCATGGCGCTGTGGGGCGTGGAATCGGCCTTCAACGGCACGGGCCGCCTGCCCGAGCTGCTGGCCGTCTGGGCCGCTGGCTACGCCGCGCTGCTGGCGCTGGGCCTGCGCCTGCCTGTGCCGGCCGGCGTGCGCTACAGCGCCGCGCTGCGCAGTTTTCACCTGCCCGGCAGCTGGCTGCCGATGGGGCTGATCCTGGCGGTGTTCCTGCTGAAGTACGCCATCGGCGTGCAACTGGCGATGGAGCCCACCATCGCCACCCACCCCGGCTTCGCCTACCCCGTGGCCGCCGTTTACGGCCTGCTGTCGGGCATCTTCGCCGCCCGCACCTTGCGCGTGCTGCGCCTGCTGCGCGGGCCCGCCACCGCAGCCGCCGCCTGATGGCGGGCCGCCCCTCCCCTTCGCTGATGGACCCGGAGCCGACATGAACACCCCCACCCCGCTCACCCCGCAACAAATCGACCGCCTGGCCCGCCGCCGCGCCGGCGCCAAGATGGGCTGGTACGCCCACGCCACGGTGTACGTGCTGGTCAACCTGGGCCTGGCCGCGCTGGCGCTGGCCAACGGGCGCCACTGGTACGCCTACCCCCTGCTCGGCTGGGGCCTGGGCCTGGCCATTCACGGCGCCGCGGTGTGGCTGCTGGCGCCAGGCGCCGGTTGGCGCGAGCGGCTGGTCGAGCGCGAGCGCGAAGCGCTGGTCCGCCAGCCCCGCCGCGGCGCTTGACGACGGCGCCCCGCCGCCCTCTTTCTGCCTGCCCCATGAGCGCCGCATCCCCCGCCCTGGCCGCCGTCACCGCCCTGCTGTACGCCGCCAACCCCCTGCTGCTGGCAGCCATTCAGGCGCGCAATCCGCAGCATGACCCAGTGCGTGACCCCGTCAGCGACTACGGCGTGGGCACCGCGCGCCCGCTGTTCCAGGCTTACGGTACAGCCGGCACGCTGGCAGCCGCCTTGTTGGCGCTGCTGTTCTGGCAGGCGGGCCTGTCCAGCTTTCTGCTGCTGACACTGACGGGTGCCGTGGCCACGCGCGTAGGCGTCGTACTGGTGCCCACCGACCTGGAAGGCGCGCCGCGCACGCGCACCGGGCGCCTGCACATGCTGCTGGCCGTAGCCTCATTCACGCTGTACTACATGGCCATTGATAGCGCCACGCCGCTGCTGGCCGCACAGGCCACCACAGAGCTGGCGGGGGCGCTGCACGCCCTGCGCACCGCCGTGACGGCCGGGCTGGCGGGCCTGGTGGCCTGCCTCGTGCTGCCGCCGCTGCGCTGGGCCTTTGGTTTTGCCGAGCGCGTTTTCCTGATCGCCGTGCCGGTGTGGGGCCTGGGGGCTTGCGTCGTTTTGGCGGCCCCGCGCTAAATTGCGGCCCATCACCTGAATGGATCGACCATGCCACCCACCAGCCCTATCACCGTCCACCACCTCAACAACTCCCGCTCGCAGCGCATCCTGTGGCTGCTGGAAGAGCTGGGCCTGCCCTACGAGGTGGTGCGCTACCAGCGCGACCCGCAAACCATGCTGGCCCCGCCCGAGCTGAAGAAGATTCACCCGCTGGGCAAGTCGCCCGTGGTCACGGTGGACGGGCTGACGCTGGCCGAATCCGGCGCCATCATCGAAACCCTGGTCGAGCGCTATGGCGACGGCCGCCTGGCACCGCCAGCGGGCTCGGCCGAAGCGGTGCGCTACCGCTATTGGCTGCACTACGCCGAAGGCTCGGCCATGCCGCCGCTGCTGCTCAAGCTGGTGTTTGGGCGCATCAAGAAGGCCGACATGCCCTTTTTCGCCAAACCCATCGCCGACGGCATTGCCGACAAGGCCACGGCCAGCTTCATCCAGCCGCAAATCGACCAGCACCTGGCCTTCATGGAGGCTGAGCTGCAACAGCGCGACTGGTTCGCCGGCCCCGAATTCACCGCCGCCGACGTGCAGATGAGCTTCCCGCTGGAGGCCGCGCAATCGCGCGCCGGGCTGACGGCGCAGAGCCACCCCCGCCTGGCCGACTGGCTGGCGCGCATCCACGCCCGCCCGGCGTACCAGCGGGCGGTTGAGCGTGGCGGCGAATACGCGCTGCTTGGCTGATGCGCGACGTGATGCCCGCATCAAGGCCAAAACATGCGCTGGCGCAGGTGCATAGTGCGCTGGCAGCTATGCTTTTTAAAGTAAGCGCTGCTGCCGTGGTTCGCACGGGCTGCCTGCCATCATGAGCCTGCCGCGCCTGCGCTGGCGCCCGCTGCTGCGCCACTGGCTGCAGGTGCAGGCGTTTTGCTGCGTGATCGCCGTGGTCACCACCGCCGTGTGGCCGCGCAACGGGTATGTGAACCAGCTGGTCTACGCCTCGCTGATCGGCCTGGTCACCTGGGCCTTCATCGAAGCCGGGCGCCTGCTGGTGCCAGCCCCTCACTGCCACCCCGACGGCGAAGGCGGCGCCGGCTGGCCCAAGGGCTGGCGCGGCTTTGCGCTGACCGGCGCGGGCATGCTGGTCGGTTTTGTGGTGGGCGATGCGCTGGCGCGCCACCTGCTGGGCCGCCCGCCCGACGGCCAGCGCGACCTGCAAATCAGCGTGATGCTGACGGTGGTGGCCGGCGCGGCCATCACCTACTACTTTCATTCGCGCGGCAAGGCGGCGGCGCTGGCCGCGCAGGTGGCCGCGGCCGAGCGCGACGCCACCGAGGCGCGCCTGCGCCTGCTGCAAAGCCAGCTGGAGCCGCACATGCTCTTCAACACCCTGGCCAACCTGCGCGCGCTGATCGGCCTGGACCCGCCCGCCGCGCAGCAGACGCTGGACCGCCTGAACGCCTACCTGCGCGCCACGCTGAACGCCTCGCGCGCCACGCAGCACCCGCTGTCGGCCGAATTCGCGCGCCTGGCCGACTACCTGGATCTGATGGCCCTGCGCATGGGCCCGCGCCTGCAGGTCACGCTGGACTTGCCCGATGCGCTGGCCGCCGTGCCCGTGCCGCCCCTGCTGCTGCAGCCGCTGGTTGAAAACGCCATCCAGCACGGGCTGGAGCCGCGGGTGCAAGGCGGCGCGCTCACGGTGCGCGCGTGGCGGCAAGGCGAGCAGCTGATGCTGGAAGTGGCCGACACCGGCGTGGGTTTTGACCCCGCCGACGTGCGCCCCGACCGCTTTGGCCTGACGCAGGTGCGCGAGCGCGTGGCCACGGCGTACGGCGGCGCGGGCACGGTCGAATGGCATTCCGCCCCCGGCGCGGGCACGCAGGTGCGGCTGGCGCTGCCGATCGCTCTGAACCTTGCGCAGGGCGGCGCGTTACGCGCGGGCGGGCGCTGCGGGGACGCGCGCGCGCACCTCTCAAGCGATGGATTTCATTGAAGAAAAAAGCCTCTGGCGCTGGTGCATTGTGCGCCGGCAGCTATCACGTTTGCAGCAATGCTTGGTCGCCAATGTGCGCGCTCGCCTGCACGATTCGCCGGTTGACAGCCAGCCGCGCCCCTTCGGTATCCTCCCCGCATGTCTGCACCCTACCCCGACGAACCGCCCCGCAGCGCCGCACCCGACCTGGGGCGTCAGTTGCGCAGCAACACCTTCGCGCTGCTGGCCTTCTGGCTGGTCGTCGGCGGCCTGCTGTGGGCGGGCTTTTCGTGGTGGGAAGCGCGCGGGCGCGAATCGCTGCAACCCTACGAGGCGGGCGGGGGCGAGCTGGTCATCCCCCGCAGCCCGGACGGCCACTTCTACGTGCCCGGTGAAATCAACCACGTGCGCGTCCAATTCCTGGTGGATACCGGCGCCAGCGCTGTCGCCATCAGCGACCAGGTGGCGCGGCAGGCTGGCCTGCCCGAGGGCGCGCCCATCACCGTGCGCACCGCCAACGGCGACCGCGACGCGCGCCGCGTGACGAACGTGCCCGTCAAGGCCGGGCACCTCACGCGCAACGACGTCACCGTGACCACCGGCCTGGCCCTGGGCAGCGCCGACGACGCGCTGCTGGGCCAGTCCTTCCTGCGCCACTTCGACGTGCAGATCGACGGCAGCGGCATGCGACTGCGTCCGCGCTGAAACCCGCTGCACCCCGCTCAACCACGCCGCCCCGCGCCGCCCGCTGAGCGGCCCACCAGGCCCACCACGCAAGCCGAGCACACCATGCCCAACGCCGCTTCCGGCCAACTCACGCCCACCGCCCTGATCGCCGAGGACGAGCCCCTGCTGGCCGCCGCCCTGCGCGCCGAGCTGGCGCAGGCCTGGCCCGAGCTGCGCGTGCTGGCCACCGTGGGCGACGGCCTGAACGCCGTGCGCGAAGCCCTGGCGCTGCGCCCCGACGTGCTGTTTTTCGACATCCGCATGCCCGGCCAAAGCGGGCTGGACGCGGCGGCCGAGCTGGCCGACGCCTGGGACATGGCCGCCCAGCCCTTCCCGGCGCTGGTCTTCGTCACAGCGTACGACCAGTACGCCGTGCAGGCTTTTGAGGCGCAGGCGATGGACTACGTGCTCAAACCCGTGCAGCCCGCGCGGTTGGCAAAAACGGTGCAAAAACTGCGTTCAGCGCTGGTGCAGCCTGCGCCGGCAGCTATGCAATCTGCAGCAAAAGTCAGCCCCCACAGCCCGGCAATTGCCCCCGTCAGCGGCCCCGCCAGTTCGCCCATCGACGCCGCCACCGCCGCCACGCTGGAGCAGCTTCGCCAGCTGCTGGCCGCGCTGCCCGGTGGCGGCGCTGGGCCAGACGCATCGACACCCGCGCCCGAGCCGCTGCGCCAGTTGCCCGTCAGCCAGCCCGGCAGCAACGGCAGCGTGGTGCAGATGGTGCCGGTGCAAGACGTGCTGCTGCTGCAGGCGGCCGACAAGTACGTGCGCGTGGTCACAGCGCAGGGCGAACATCTGGTGCGCACGGCGCTGAAAGAGCTGCTGCCCCAGCTGGACGCCGCGCAGTTCTGGCAGATTCACCGCAGCGCCGCCGTGCGCGCCGACGCCATCGACACCGTGCGCCGCGACGACGCAGGCCGCCTGCACCTCACCCTGCGCGGCACCGACGAAACCCTGAGCGTGAGCCGGCTCTACGCCGGGCGCTTCAAAGGCCTGTGAACGGTGCGCGCCGGCTCAGGCGCCACGGCGCTTGATCACCACCGGCTTACCGGCGCCAAAACGCTTGTGCACCATCCAGTGCGCCAGCGGTGCATCCAGATAGTCGGCGTGGCCCGGAAACCAGCTGGCCAACTCCTGCGCGAAGCGGCGGCAGGTCTGGGTCTCGCCCGCCGCCAGCCGCGCCGGCATGGCCTGGGCGGACGCCAGCACCGCTGCGTGCTCGTTGAGATGGCACTCGGTGGCCGGGTAAGCGGTGCTCTGCATCCAGGCGTTTTCCTGCTCGAAATGCGCCACCAGGTGCTCGGTCACGCGCGCCAGCGCGGCCGGCAGCGCGGCATCGTCCGCGGCCTGCAGCGCGCTCACCACCTCGACGAACTCGCGGTGCATGTCGTCCAGCGGCGCGTGGCCCAGCAGGAAGTCGTCGCGCCAATGCAACTCGTCGGCGATTTCGATGGACGGGGAAGTCATTTCTTTCAACCTTTGGTCAGCAGGATCAGGGCAATCACCACCAGCAGCCCCAGCACTACGCGCCGGAACACCTGTTCATTCAGCCGCTGGCGCACCTGGCGGCCCAGGCGCATGCCCAGGTAAACCGGCAACAGCGCCAGCACCGACAAGCCCAACTCCAGCGGCGCTATCTTGCCAAAACCGACCATCGCGCCATACAGCGGCAGAGAGCCGGCCAGGTACACCAGGCTGATGCTGCTGACGAAGGCGTCGCGCGACAGCCGCAGCGCCATGAAATAGGTGATCAGGATGGGTCCGGTCAGCGACGACACGCCCCCCAGCAGCCCGGAGCCCAGACCGACCGCGATGCCGATCGACTGTTCACGGTTTGGCGGAATCTGCACATTGGGCTGCAGCGCCAGCAGAAACACCGCCAGCAGCACCGCGCCCGCCACCATGGCATTGAGCTGGGCCGGCGACAGGTCCAGGGTCATGCGCACCGTCAGCACCGTCGCCACCAGCTGCGCCAGCACCAGCCAGCGAAAACGCCGCCACGACGCCCGAAGGTGACCGCCCTCCACCGCCTGGATCAGGTTGGACAACACCACCGGCGCCGCCAATAGCCCGATCGCCTGGGCCGGCGGCAACCACAGCGCGAGCAGCGGCACCGCTACCAATGGCAGCCCGACGCCCAGCGCGCCCTTGACCAGCCCGCCGACCACCAGCGCGGCGGCCGACAGCAGCCAGAGGGTGGTGTCACCCATGTCCACCGCGGTGCCGGTTCAAGATGTGATCAATCGGCCTTGAGCTGCGCCACCTTGCCGGCCTTGGCCATGGCTTCGTTCTCGCGCGCGATCACCTTGGCGTACTCGGCAGGACCGGCGCCCACCGGTTCGATCACGGCATCGTGGAAGGTCTTGACCAAATCAGGCTGCTTGACCACCTCGGCAACTTCCTTGCTGATGCGGTCGATAGCCACCTGCGGCGTGCCCTTGGCCGCCAGCACGCCGACCACCACAGCGAAATCGAAGTTCGGGACCGTCTCGGCGATCGCAGGCACATCGGGCGCCTGCTTGGAGCGGTTGAGCGCGTTGCTGGCCAACAGCTTGACTTGACCGGATTTGACAAATCCGCTGATCGAGGGCAGCGCCGCCACCGAGAAGTCCACCTGGCCACCGACCAGCGCCGGCGTGGACTGGCCCGAACCGCGGAACGGAATGTGGCGGATGTCCAGGTTGAGCGCCGCCTTGAGCGCTTCCATCGTCAGGTGGTGTGTGCTGCCGATGCCCGACGAACCATAGGTAAATTCACCGGGCTTGGCCTTGGCCTGAGCGACGAAGTCCTGAAAGCTGTTCACGCCGGTCTTGCTGTGGCCGACGATGAACAGCGGCGAGGTGGCGATCATCGAGACCGGCAGCAATTCCTGGCCGACACGGTAGGTCGCGCTCTTGTTGATCTGCGGCGTGATCGACAGCATGGACCCATCGGAGACGATGAAGGCATGGCCGTCGGACGGCGTGCTGGACAGCAGCGCCTGGTAGGCCACGACACCGTTGCCGCCCGGCTTGTTGTCCACCACCACGCTCTGGCCTATGCGCTCGCCGAGCTTTTGCGACACCCAGCGCGCCACCGTGTCCGGTAGGCCGCCAGGCGCGTAGGGCACGATGAATTTGATCGGCTTGGAGGGATAGGTTTGCGCCGCAGCGCCAAAAGGAACGCAGGCCGCAGCCAGCGCCGCCAGCGCAAAAATGTTTGCTTTCATCGTGGGTCTCCTGGAGTGACGGCCCGTCAGGGTGGTGCGATCCCGGCCCATCCGGCGCATCCACGGCTTGCAAGAAAATACTTAGCCATCTAAGATATGGATTCTCGTGCACTTTTGATAAAAGTCAAGGCGCGAATTCCCTGCCCCACCCACCTACCCGACCGAGGAACCCCACGATGAGCACCCCCGAGACATTCCGGACTCTGCGCGTGGCCAGGGCGGAACGCGCGGCACGCGACGTCCAGTTGTTCGAACTGCGTGACCCCGACGGACAGCTGCTGCCGCCGTTCGCCGCCGGCGCCCATGTCAAGGTCCACACGCCGTCCGGCCACATACGCCAGTACTCGCTCAGCAACGACGCCGAGGAGCGCGACCGTTACGTGATCGCGGTCAAGCGCGAGGCCGACGGCCGTGGCGGCTCGCGCAGCATGGCCGACAATTTGCACGAAGGCGACCTGCTGCCGGTGGGCGAACCGGAGAACCTGTTTCCGCTGGACGCGCGCGCCAAAAGTTTCGTGCTGATTGCCGGCGGCATCGGCATCACCCCCATGCTGGCGATGGCGCGCACCCTGCTGAACGCAGGCGACCGCAAGTTCAAGCTGTACTACCTGACCCGCAGCGCCGAGGACACGCCGTTTCTGGCGGAAATCGCCAACTCGCCGCTCAAGCCGCATGTGGTCATCCACCACGATGAGGGCAACCTGCAGAATTCCTACGACCTGTGGCCGGAGCTGGAAAAGCCGGGAACACCGACGGGGCAGCATGTCTACTGCTGCGGCCCGCGCGGGCTGATGGACGCGGTCAAGGACATGACCGGCCACTGGCCCAGCAGCACCGTGCACTTTGAAAGCTTTGGCGGCGACACCAAGCCTCATGCGGACGACCAGCCATTCACGGTGAAACTCGCGCGCTCCGGTGTGGAGCTGGAAGTCCCCGTCGGCCGCTCCATCCTGGAGGTCGCACGCGACAAGGGCATCGATATGGCCAGCTCCTGCGAAAGCGGGACCTGCGGGACTTGCAAGCAGCGCCTGCTGGGCGGCGAAGCGGACCATCGCGACATGGTGCTGCTGGACGAGGAGAAGGCCGACCACGTCATGATTTGCGTGTCGCGCGCCAAATCCGGTCCGCTGGTGATCGATCTGTGAGCGCAACCGCCGAGCCGATCCGCCTGGGCGTGCTGGGCCTGGGGCGTGCGTTCACGTTGATGTTGCCCACCTTCCTGGGCGACCCGCGTGTGCGGCTGGTCGCCGCCTATGACCCTCACCCTGGCGCGCGTGCCGCGTTCGAAACCACCTTCGGTGGTGTGGCGCTGGGCGACGAGCAGAGCGTGTGCGATCACCCCGACGTGGAATGGGTGTACTTGGCCACGCCGCACCAAATGCACGCACGCCACGTTCAGCTGGCGGCCGAGCGCGGCAAGCACGTGCTGGTTGAAAAGCCCATGGCACTCAGCATGGCCGACGCCGACACGATGGTGGAGGTGTGTGCGCGCGCGGGTACGCGCTTGATCGTCGGCCACAGCCACAGCTTCAACGCGCCCGTTTTATTGGCGCACGAGCTGATCGCCAGCGGACGCTATGGCGCGGTGCGCATGGTGCACGCCCTGCAATACACCGATTTCCTGTACCGCCCCAGGCGGCCCGAAGAGCTGGACACGGCGCGCGGCGGCGGCGTGGTGTTCAGCCAGGCGGCGCACCAAGTCGACATCGTGCGCCTGCTGGCCGGGGGCGAAACGCGGACGGTGCGCGCGCTAATGGGCCGATGGGATGCCAGCCGCCCCACCGAAGGCGCGTACAGCGCGCTGCTGCAGTTCGCCAATGGCGCATTCGCCTCGATCAGCTACAACGGTTACGGCTTCTACGACAGCGACACCCAAATGGACGGTGTGGGCGAAATGGGCACCGCCAAGGCGCGCGACGCGCACCAGGCCACGCGCGCGCGTCTGGCCGCCGCGACCAGTGAAGCGGCCGAAGTCGACTTGAAGGCGGCGCGCAATTTTGGTGGAACCGCCTTCACCATGCCCACCCTGCGCGGGCCGGACGCGGCGCAGCATTTTGGCCCGGTCATCGTCAGCTGCGACCTGGCCGATCTGCGCCTGACGCCGACCGGCGTCGAAGTGGTGTCTCAAGCCGGGATCGAGTTCGTGCCCATCAAGCTGCCGGAAGTACCCCGCGCGGAAGTGATCGACGAGTTGTGGCGGGTGGCGCGGGACGGTGCCCTGCCCGCCCATGGTGGAGAATGGTCGCGTGCGACGCTGGAAGTCTGTCTGGCGATGCTGAAATCTGAAGCCTCAGGCACCGACATTCCTTTGGAAAGGCAGGTTGCCGCCCCCTCATGACGCTATGAACGATCGAATCGGTGCCGAACGCCTTCTTCATCACTGGCGAGAACTTCTTCCCGAAGACCGCCTGGCGCACCTGATCCGCGACGTGGCGCGGATGCAGATGCGCGCCTTGCAGCAACGGCTGTCCGAGCACGATGTGTCGTTTGGCCACTGGACCTTTCTGCGCATCCTGTGGGCAACCGATGGGCTGACGCAGCGCGAGCTGAGCGAATCCGCGGGGGTGATGGAACCCACCACCTTCAGCGCGGTCAAGGCCATGGAAGCCGCCGGTTTGATCGAGCGCCGTCAGTTGGCCGGCAACCGCAAGAATGTCCACATCTTCCTGACCGACAAGGGCCGCGCGCTGGAGCCGCTGCTGGTTCCCCTGGCCGAGGAAGTGAACATGGTCAGCACAAAAGGCATGCCGCCCCGCACCATCGCCACCGTGCGCAAGGCACTGCTGGGCATGATCGAGAACCTCGCCGCCGAAGATCCCTCCCGCCCCGCGCCCGTCAATTGACCGCCTGTCGGCCTGACGCCGACCCGGACCGTGCTCAGATGACGTAGCTTTCGTACGTCGCGGGATGGAAGAGCTCTTCCACCGTGAGGTGGCGCGAGGACAGGCCCTGCGAATGGTGGTGGCGCAGGAAGGTTTCCAGCGTCTGGCGGTTGGGCGCGACGCCGTAGGACCAGTAGTCGTCGCCCATGGCCTCGCGCGCGGCCTTGAGCTGCTCTTCCACAAAAGGCAGGGTGACCTTGGTCGCGGAGGTGTCGGACAAGGCCTCCAACGCCGCTGCCTTGGATTGGGAGAACGCCTTGAACACCGCACCCGGCAGCCACGGATGCTGCTCGGCAAGTGTCTTGCGCACACCCACCACGTGCATGATGGGGAACACGCGGGTGCGCTTGTAATAGTCCTTGGCGGTGGCGGTCGGGTCGTCGAACAGCCAGCCCACATTCGGGTTGGCCAGCACATGGGCGCTGGGGGGTCGCGGCGCCATGAAGCCGTCGATCTCGCCGCGGTCCAGCATGTCGGAAATCGTGGTGTCCTCCGGCGCCGATTCCAGGCGCACGCCGGCCGGCAACTTCAGCGGAATCTTTTCGGGACGTCCGGGCGTCTCGATGCCGCCGCGCACCCAGGTCACGTCTTCGGGGTGCACGCCATAGTCGTCCTGCAGAATGGCGCGCGCCCACACGTTGGCGCTGAGCTGGTATTCCGGCACCCCGATGCGCTTGCCCTTCAGGTCTTCCGGCTTGCGAATGCGGTCCTTGCGTACGTAGATCGAGGTGTGGCGGAAGGCGCGCGACAGGAAGACGGGCACGGCGATGTAGGGACAGTCGCCGTTCGCGGTTTTCACGGTGTAGCTGGAAAACGAGAGCTCGCAGATGTCGAACTCCTGACTGCGCATGGCGCGGAAGAACATCTCCTCCGGGTACAGCGTCATGTAGACCGGGTCCACGCCATCGATCTGGACACGGCCATCCAGCAGAGCGCGCGTGCGATCGTAGTCGCCCATGGCGACGGAAAGTTGCAGCTTGGCCATTGGCTCAGGTTCCCACGGAGTAAGACGGTTCCAGTTCTTCGGCGCGCTCGACTTTGTCGAGCCAGACGTAGTGCACCGCATGCTCGCGCCAATCGGTGGTCTTGGGGATGACCGCCTGGTAGGCGCAGACCTCGGCTGGAATCGCCTTGCTGCCGGTCCCGATCGCCGACTCGCCCTGCTGGACGGCCTTCACGGCTTCGAGCATCTGCTTGCGGAATTCCACGATCGCCAGATCGCTGGCGCCCAGGCGCTCGTCCGCACGGTTGGCGATCGGGCCCATGCTGACCCACATCGCCACGTCCTGGTTGGGGAAGCCGGTGATGCCGGTGAAGTTGCCTGCCTTCATCGCCTCGCGGTTTTGCCAGAAGCGGTTGTCCTCGTTGCGCAGCGGACGGTAGCGGTCGTCCAGATCGATGCCGATTGTCTGGCGCAGGAAGCGCCGCCAGGTCGCCGTTTCAGGCGTCTTGCTGGGATGGCCCCAGGCAATGAAGTAGAACGCCGTGTGGGTGTCGTCCATCGGCACGTTGACGTTGGCCACGTTGTAGAGGTTGTTGGGCGGGATCAGCACCGAGTACGGCGCGACGAACACCGTGGAGCGCACATAGTCGTGCGTCGCCGCATCCTTGATCGGGCGGCGGATCGCGGCGTAGCGAAAACCGTATTCCCCGCGCTGGGCTTGCAGGCGTGGCGATTTGTCGGTGGAGGGGCGCAGCCAGCTGTTTTCGGTTGCCTGGGCACCGTCCACGCGCGCCGGCACCATGTCGGACGAATGCAAGCTGGACGAGTGCGCCGAATCGATCGCCCCTTCCAGAATCTGCGCCCAGTTGCAGGGCAGCAGCACCTTGGCGACCGAGACGCGTGTGTCCTGCGTCGGTGCCCAGGCGGGCGGCGTGAACGGGGGCACCTTGTCGGCCGCACCGAACCAGGCCCAGACGAAACCGCCCCACTCTTGCACTGGAAAAGCCTTGTGCTTGACCTTTTCGACGAAGCCGCTGGCAGCCGGCTCCGACACCATCTCCAGCACGTTGCCCTGCGTGTCCATCTTCCAGCCGTGGTAGAGGCAGCGCAGGCCGCCCTCTTCGTTGCGGCCGTACACCAGGGATACGCGCCGGTGCGGGCATTTTTCGTCCAGCACGCCAACGGTGCCGTCGGAATCACGGAACACCACCAGGTCTTCGCCATAGACGCGCGCCTTGACCGGCGCACCGTCCGGTTCGGCCACTTCTTCGATCAGGCAAACCGGCGTCCAGTGTTGTCGCATCAGCTGCCCCATGGGCGCATCGCCCTCGACGCGGCAAAGCAGATCGTTTTCAGCGGCGGTCATCATGCTGTGTTGTCCTTCATGTCTGTGCGCAGGTCGCGATTATTATTCGATACCTAAGTATTTGCAAGCCCTGTCGCTTGACCGGATCAAACTTTTTTTGGCGCTGCCGGCGGGCCAGGCGCGGCGGTTCAGCCGCGGCCTGCGCCCCGCCCCCCGGCGCTCAGTACACCGGCACTTCCAGCAATTCGATCGGATCGCCATAACGGCTGGCCAGCTCGACCACCGACGGATCGCGCAGCGCACACAGAAACCCCTTGTCGATCAGCAGGTTGTCGCCTGCGTGCACAGTGCCATCCAGCGTGATCAGGTCCATGTGGACCGGTGGCTCCTCCCAATCCGGCATGACGCGCCGGATGTAGTCGCTGGGCTTGGCCAGGTCGATGCCGAAGTGCAGCGCACCCGGCGCGTTGGAGCCCGCAGGGTACACCGTGTGCCTCGGCGCCTTGGGGTTGAAGCCGCAGCCGCCGCCTTCGATCATGCGGCCGCCGACGAGCATCTCGCGCAGCACCTTGGCGTCTTCCGATTCGCCCTCTACGCGCGACACGTATTCGCCCTCGAAATGCACGCCAATGCGTTCGGCAAACGGGCGCTCGAAGCCGATCGCCCACTGCGGGTACAACACGCCCGACATCCCGGTCTTGACCGACATGTCGTTGTTCACCGAGTTGTGGTCCCACAGGTTCGGCCCGTGGGTGGGCAGGTAATGCACATAGGCACCGTTTTCCGCCGCCGTCATCTGGCCGCGCCAGCGGTTGGTGCCCAGCTGGCGCTCGCGCATTTCTGGGGTGAAGTGGATGCGGAAATCGCTGCCGCGCTCGTCGGTGAAACGCAGATCGAACGCCTGCCCGGTCGGATAGCGCGCAGCGGTGGCGCGCGTCAACTCGCCGATCACCTCGAGCGGAAAGCGCGCCTGCGGCGTCTTGAGCAGGTCCAGATTGCGGAAGTAGGTGATCTTCACCCAGCGCTGGCCCTGGCGGCGCAACTGGATGCACAGCGGGTCGATGATCGAGCAGAACCAGGTGGACACGACGAAGGTCGCGTCTTCCAGCAGCGCGCGGATGCCCTCGGGCACCTCGGTCACGCGTGTGCTCGGCTCCATGTAAATGCGCGCGGTGGCGCCACGCGCGCGCGCCAGGCCCAGCACGGCCTGAATGACGCGTGGGTCCAGCAGCGGGTCGGCCAGGAACAGCACGCGGTCGCCGGGGCGGATGGCGAACACCTGGGTGAAGTTGTCCATGGCCTGGAACTGGTCGCGGAGGCCCACGATCTGCGGGTCCTCCGTGGGCGGAAGGCCGACGTAATTGGCGGGTGTGTTCATCGTGCCGCTCCTTTAGTCGATGGTCGCGCCGGACTGTTTGACCGCCTTGCCCCAGCGGTCCACCTCGGTGGCGACAAAGCTGCGCAGCTCGGCCGGTGTGCTGGGCGAAGCAACGGCACCGCGCGAGGCCAGCTGGTTTTGCATCTCCGGGTCCGCCAGCACCTTGCGGATGGCGGCGTTGACCTTGTCCACCACCTCGGCCGGCGTGCCCTTGGGCGCGAAGATCGCGTCCCAGGCGCCCACATCGAAGCCGGCGACGCCGGATTCGGCGATGGTCGGCACGTTGTCGAAGCCCGGCACGCGCTTGGCGGTGGACACCGCCAGGCCCAGCAGCTTGCCGCCGCGCACCTGGGGCGCGGTGTTGGGCATGACGTCGATCATGTAGTCCACCTGGCCACCAATCACATCGGTAATGGCCGGCGCGCCGCCGCGGTACGGCACGTGCACCACGAAGGCGCCCAGCGCCGTCTTCAGCATCTCGCCCGCCATGTGCGAGGTGGTGCCGTTGCCGGCCGAGGCGAAGGTGTATTTGCCCGGGTTGGCCTTGAGCAGCTTGGTCAGCTCGCCCATCGTCTTCACGCCCAAGCCGGGCCGCACGACCACCATGGCAGCGATGGTGGTGAGCCGGCCGACCGGCACAAAGTCGTTGGTGGCCGAAAAGCCCGGCTTGCGGTACAGCGTCTGGTTGATGCCGAAAGTGCCGTTGGTGCCGTACAGCAGCGTGTAGCCATCGGCCGGCGCCTTCACAGCCGCGATGCTGCCCACGTTGCCGCCGGCGCCGGACAGGTTTTCCACCACCAGCGGCTGGCCCAACTCCTGCGCCACGCGGTTCATCACCAGGCGGGCCATGTTGTCGCCGCCGCCACCGGGTGGGAACGGCACGATCAGTTTGATGGGCTTTTCCGGCCAGTTGCCGCTGGCGAAAGCAGCGGCAGGCAGGCAGGCGATCAGAAAGGCGGCCGCAGCCGCTCGGCGGGTCACTGTCATCGGGGTCTCCAAGCTCTTTGTGGCGTGCCACACCGCGTGGCGCGCGTGACCGAATTTTGCATGCATTTTTAGCAATCTAATGATTTTCATCAATTCTTTTTTGCTTGAATGCATGCATTGGCCCGAGCCGGCCCGAACGACAATCGCCGCATGGGTACCCCACAGATCCACTACGTGCTGGACGCGCTGCGCCAGCGCATCCTGTCCCGCGCCGTGCAGCCGGGCCAGCGCCTGGTTGAGCTCGACGTCGCCGCGCAGCTCAACGTTTCCCGCACGCCGGTGCGCCTGGCGTTCGAGCAACTCGTGCGCGAGGGCTATCTGGAGCAGCTGCCCCGCCGCGGCTTTCGCGTGCGCACGCTCACGCCGCGCGACTTTTCCGAAGCGATCGACGTGCGTGGCGTGCTGGAAGGCATGGCCGCGCGCCTGGTGGCCGAACGGGGCGCCAGCCCCGCCTTGCTGACCGCCTTGCACGCCTGCGTGGCCGAAGGCGCCGAGTTGCTGGCGGGTGCCGAGCGCCATTTGGGCGACGCCGCGTTTTCACTCGCGCCCTGGGTGCCCTTGAATGCGCGCTTTCATGGCGAACTGGTGGCCGCAGCCGACAACGCCGCCCTCGCCTCTGCGCTGGAGCACGTGGCACGCGCCCCGATGGCCAGCGCCACCGCCCTGGCGATCGGCCAGCAGCCCACCGCGCTGGAGCTGGCCTTCCTGCAACGCGCCCAGCAAGACCACGAGGACATCGTGCAAGCGCTGTCGGCGCGCGAAGCCGGCCGCGCCGAATCGCTGCTGCGCGAACACGCCTACCGCAGCCGGATCAATAAGCAGCGCTTGTTTGCGACGACCTGAAAAGCCAGCGCGCTCGCCCACTGGCGCGGGCCGCCGTGACTCCAAGCAAAATCGGCCTCTAACGCTACAACCATGCGCGCCAACAGCTATCAAAACAATAGTATTTTGGCAGCGACATGGCACACACCCGCCGCCATTGGGCGCATCGCGAACCAAGGCAGCGCCCGTTGCCGCCAACGTCGCCCAAAGAAAAGCCCGCCGAACTGGGCGGGCTAGAAGGGTGGTCACCTTGGAGTGGCTGGCTTCAAGACACTGACGGCCCTTACCAGAGAGGGAACCCAGGCCGCAGGCGCGGGGCGGCGCAGCCTTGGGCAACCATACTACATGTCTGCCAGCGCGCCGCCCATGGGTTGCAACCCTGCCCTGGGTTTAACGCCAGTCGCGGTAACGGTCATAGCGGTGATGCCGGTAGTAGCCGCCAGGCGGGCCGTAGTAATAACCAGGCGCCGGGCGGTACACCACGCGCGGCGGGCGGTAGTAGCCGGGGGGCGGGCCGTAGTAGGCGGGCGGCGGCGGGGCCACGTACACGGGCCGTGGCTCCACATACACCGGCGGCGGGCTGACGTAGACGGGCTGCGGCGCGTAGTAAGGCGCGGCATTGCCCACGCCCACCGACACGCCCGGCGCGCCCACGCCCACCGACCAATACACATCCCGGGCCTGCGCCAACCCCGCGGCACCCAGCAGGCCGGCAGCGGCGATCAGGCCGCCGGTGACCATGCGTTGAATGAATTTCATAGCGTTCTCCTGTTTGGGCCAGGTACGGGCGGGAAGAAACCCGCTGCATCCCGGACGCCTGTTCAACGAACGAACCGCGCCGCCGGACCACAACCCGATCGTGAAGTGCGTGTCCGTTCGTAACGGCTGCGTTCCAAATCAAGCACTTAGCGCGGCGCACCCGGCATAGTTCACACCCGCGGCCGATTGGCCAGGCCGCCAAGGGCGCCCCGCCCACCTTCATCAAGCACGCCACCGACGCCCACCTAGCCAAGAACCGGGCCGCCGCCAGCCCGCTCCCGCCTGCCGCCGCAGCCCGGCACCGCCGCGCCAGCACGCACCGTGGCGCGCCCGCACTGCCTGCCCCTGCCCGCTTTGCCCGCCCGCCAGCCACCAAGCCTGCGGCGCCTTTCGCCCTGGCGCGCACCTAGAATTCAGCCCATGTCATCGCCCAAGCCCACCAACGCGGCCGCACTCGCCGCCGAAGCCGCCAAACCAAACAATTTCCTGCGTCAGATCATCGAGCAAGACCTGGCCCAAGGCACCTACGCCCAGCGCCACTGGGGCGGCGCGCCCGGCGATGGCGCCAGCCAGCAAACGGGCCCGCTGGACCCAGCCAGGATCCGCACCCGCTTCCCGCCTGAGCCCAACGGCTACCTGCACATCGGCCACGCCAAAAGCATCTGGCTGAACTTCAGCCTGGCCAAGGACTTTGGCGGCGTGTGCCACCTGCGCTTTGACGACACCAACCCCGAAAAAGAAGAGCAGGAATACGTCGACAGCATCCGCGACACCGTGCGCTGGCTGGGCTGGGACCACCACTTCGCCGACGACCCCGCCCGCCCCGGCGTGGCGCAGCCGCACGAATACTTCGCCAGCGACTATTTCGACTTCATGTACCGCGCGGCGGAATACCTGATCGAATCCGGCCACGCCTACGTCGACGAGCAAACGCCCGAGCAAATGCGCGCCACCCGCGGCGACTTTGGCACCCCCGGCACCAACAGCCCCTTCCGCAGCCGCACCCCGGCCGACAACCTGGCGCGGTTCAGGCAAATGCGCGACGGCCAGCTGCCCGACGGCGCCGCCGTGCTGCGCGCCAAGATCGACATGGCGTCGCCCAACATCAACCTGCGCGACCCCACGCTGTACCGCATCCGCCGCGCCACCCACCACAACACCGGCGACAAGTGGTGCATCTACCCCATGTACACCTTCGCGCACCCCATCGAGGACGCGCTGGAGCAAGTCACCCACAGCATCTGCACGCTGGAGTTTGAAGACCAGCGCCCCTTCTACGACTGGCTGATGGCCCGCCTGTGCGAAGGCGGCCTGCTGGTCGCGCCGCCGCCGCACCAGTACGAATTTGCGCGCCTGAACGTCACCCACGTCATCACCAGCAAACGCAAACTGCGCCAGCTGGTGGAAGAAGCCCACGTCACCGGCTGGGACGACCCCCGCATGCCCACCCTGGCCGGCCTGCGCCGCCGCGGCTACACGCCCGACGCCCTGCGCCTGTTCGCCGAACGAAGCGGCGTCACCAAAACCGGCGGCGCCTGGACAGACTACGCCGCCCTGGACGCCGCCCTGCGCGACACCCTAGACCCCGTCGCCCCCCGCGCCATGGCCGTGCTGGAGCCGCTGAAATTGGTCATCACCAACTGGGCCGAAGTGTTTGGCTCAGACGACCACCTGGAACCCTGCACCGCCCCAGTACACCCGCACCACCCCGAAATGGGCCAGCGCCAGTTCAGCATGGGCAAAGAGGTGTGGATCGAGCGGACTGATTACGAAGAAGTGCCGCCCAAGGGCTTCTTCCGCCTGTTCCCCGGCAACAACGTGCGGCTGAAATACGGCTACGTCATCCAATGCACCGGCGCTACAAAAGATGAAGCTGGCCGCGCAAGCCAGGTAAGCGCTGTACTCATAAAAGACACCAAATCCGGCACCCCCGGCGCCGACAGCGTGAAAGTGAAAGGCGTCATCACCTGGGTCGGCGCCGCCGACGGATTGAGCGCCACCGTCCACCTGTACGACCGCCTGTTCACCGAAGAACAACCCGATGCGGGCGGCCGCGACTTTCTGACCGTGCTTAACCCCAATAGCCTGAACACCGTGCAGGCCATCGTCGAGCCGTCACTGGCCGCCGCACAGCCCGAGGACCGCTTTCAGTTCGAGCGGCATGGCTACTTCGTCGCGGATCGGCGGGAGCATCAGGCGGGGGACAAGCTGGTGTTCAACCGCATCGCGGGGTTGAAGGATTCGTGGGGCAAGTGAAGAAGACCCACTTGGACGACGCCCCGCGCGTCGTCGTCTTCGCCGGCCCCAACGGCGCCGGCAAATCCACCCATGCCGACGACATCCTCAAGGCCATGGGCATTCCCACCTTCGTCAACGCCGACTACATCGCTCGCGGCTTGGCCGGAACCAACACCGAGGCTGTGAACATGGCGGCCGGCCGCATCATGCTGCGACGCCTGAGCGAACTCGCCGCAGCGCGGGCAGACTTCGCCTTTGAGTCCACCCTCTCCAGCCGCAGCTTCGCTCCCTTCCTGCAGCGTCTGAAAGCCGCCGGCTACCGCATCGCCATCTATTACTTCTCGCTCGACAGCGCCCAACTGGCCGTGCGCCGCGTCAAGCTGCGCGTCAGCCTGGGCGGCCACGATGTGCCGGCCGACGTCGTGCGCCGCCGTTTTGCCCGCAGCCAGACCAACTTCTTTGCGCTTTATGCCCCGCTGGCCGATGATTGGGCGCTGTTCGACAACTCACAAGCCGGCGACGCCCGCCTGATTGCCGAGCTCAGAAATCAACACCTTCAGATCGAGGATGTGCCGTCATGGACCCGACTCCAGCCCAAAAACAGGCCCCCAACCTGATCCCGCCCAAGCGCCAGCTCAAGGCCGCCTTGCACAAATCAGCAGAGCGTGCGCAGCGCCTGGCCGACGCGTTCGGGCAGCCGGTGCCCACGGCCGCGAGCGCCCCACGCAAGGCCGTCGCCAAAGTGCCCACGAAGCGCTGACGGGGACTTCGCTCCAGTCGCTGAAGATCGATTCACTATGAATACAAGAGCTGCTTGCGCAGCGTTGGCGGGCGCCAGAGGCCAAAATGGTTTGAGGACGGGGACGCCGACAGGAATTTTTACTCTGACCCTAATTAATACTCCACGGCTACTTTGTGGCCGACCGGGCGGACCATGGCGTGGGCGGAAAGGTGGTGTTCAACCGGGTGACTGGGTTGAAGGATTCTTGGGGAAAATGAGGTCATGTTTGTTGACAACAAAGCCATGAAAACTCAAGCATGAAAACAGCCGTCTCGCTTTTTTCCGGTTGCGGTGGTTCTGACGCTGGCGTTTTGGCAGCAGGATTCAACGTTCTATTGGCCAACGACATTCTTCCATTTGCAAAAGATGTCTACGAAGCCAACCATCCAAGCACCGATTACATCCTAGGAAGCGTGGAAAAGATAGTTAACTTCCCAAAAGCAAATCTTTTGGTTGGATGCTATCCATGCCAAGGATTTAGCCAAGGCGGTGTTAGAGACCCCTCCCGGAAAATAAACACACTCTACCTTGAATTTGCTCGGGCATTAAAAGCAATAAATCCCAGAGCATTTATTGTAGAGAATGTTTCAGGAATGGTACGAGCCAACTTCTCACACTTACTAACCGATCAATTAAAAGTCTTCACGGAGGCTGGATACAAAGTCAAGTACCAAGTATTAAATGCTGCCGATTATGGTGTTGCTCAAGAGAGAAAGAGAATCTTTCTTGTCGGAATAAGAAATGATTTTTCAGAAGAGTATCAGTTCCCATATCCGACGCATGGGGAAAACAAATTACTCCCAAGGGTCACCATTAAAGAAGCACTTAAGCACATGCGTCATTGGCCCGACGGAGAATTTTACGAGAGAGAGTTTCACTGGTATTACCTCTCAAGAAATCGGCGTCGCGATTGGCACGAAGTATCCAAAACAATCGTAGCCAACCCTCGGCACATGCCTTTGCACCCGATAAGCCCGAAACTGTACAAGGTTGAGCACAATGTCTGGAAATTCGAATCAGATGGCCCTGCTCGGAGATTTAGCTACCGTGAAGCCGCTGTCTTACAGGGTTTCCCAAAAGACCTTAAGTTCCCGGACACAGCGGCAGGGAGTTTGGACATGCGCTACAAGGTGGCGGGAAATGCAGTGCCACCGCCTTTGTTTGAAGCAGTGACCAAAGCCATTCCCCAATCAATCTGGGAATAAGGTGACCACCCAAACAAAGGGGGTCTACGCCCTGAAGGATCGATATGAGCACCAGAAGAAAAGAAAATAAAGAAATCGAATGGATTGACAGCAATCAAATAGATTTCGACCCTAAAAATCCCCGTTTCTCTCGTCTTAGGGGCGATGTTGGGGACGACAGGGTAATTTCCGAAATGCTCGACGACGAAGGAGTTCAGGATTTAATGAGCTCAATCGGTCAGCAGGGCTACTTCGCGGGAGAACCTCTCCTTGTTGCCCCCACCGATGATGGCCGATACATTGTGGTTGAGGGAAATCGAAGATTAGCAGCAGTCAAACTGCTAAACGGAGAACTTCAGCCGCCTCGTCGAAAATCCCGTTCAGTCGCGATGATAGTTGGAGAGGCAAAGCACAAACCAACCAAACTCCCCTGCATAATTTACGAAAATCGCGAGCTTGTCTTACGATATTTGGGATATCGACACATAACAGGAATCAAGGAATGGGATGCACTATCAAAAGCTCGATACCTTGCTGATTTAAGGGACACCTTTTACTCTGACTTACCGGAGGAGGAGCAGCTCCGCACTATCGCAAGGGAAATAGGTAGTCGTTCGGATGCAGTCGGGAAGTTGCTAAATGGGCTCGCTTTGTTTGACATTGCCGAAGACATAAAATTTTTTCGCTCGCACAACCTTAGCCCAGAAGTTGTTGATTTTTCTTACATCACCACAGCACTTGGATATAAGAACATTGCAGGATGGCTAGGACTAAAAGAGGGGGCTGCAGGCACCACAGATAATCTTGACCATGACAACCTCCAGAAACTCCTTTACTGGATGTACGTTCCTCAAACAACTGGGCGAACTGTTGTTGGCGAAACGCGTAAGCTCAAGGAGTTAGCCGCTGTTGTTAATAGCGAGGATGGACTGCGTGTTCTACTCGATACGGGAAGTCTCACCGACGCGTTTATGTTCACTGACGGCCCACAACAAGCGTTGAGCCAAGCTCTCAAAGCAGCTGATTCAAAGTTACGGCTCGTCTGGGATATGTTACTAAAGAGCACTCCTACTGAAGAACATAAGTACGCAGCGGATGATATAGCGAAGCGTGCCAGGAGAATATACGAACAGATCTGCTCTTCGATGGACACTGCGGAATAAAATGTTTGCCAATATCGAAACACCCCCAGACACTTCCGACGAGTACACTTGGGCTGACTATCTTGAGTTGAGAGCATTAATTCACCCAGATAAATGCTATTCTCGAGGAGAACTAGCAAGCCTTTTCACTAGGATCAGAAGTACTGGTGGCCACACCAAAGATTTCAATGAAGTATGGTCTGATTCTAAAGGCTTCATACGATCCAGAGCCATTGAGTTCGGAGACGCGTATCCTTTTTCACTCAGCGCAGACGAAGATACGGTAGAGCTTGAGGACGGAGGTCTGTCGATCGAGAAAAACTTTTATCTAACGCTCCTCATATGTTCAAGCATGGCGTATTTGCCATCGAAAAATGCTATTGCACGAGTATTTGAGGAGTGCAGCCTAAAAGTTTTTGAGAACCTTATGCCGGCCGGGTCAGAAGTTCATCCTGCTTGGGCTTCAGGAGGTGCTCTTTCGAGATATCAAGGTAACCTGCCAGAGAAATATCGAGATATTGCGCGAGACATTCGAGCGGTTCCGACATTCAAAAATCGCGACTTTAAGGCAGGGGATCATGGTGATGGCGGAATCGATATAGTATCTTGGCACCCGCTTGGGGATACACGCGATGCCATACCGTCAGCATTCGCACAATGCGGCTGTTCTCGAGAGGATTGGAGAAGAAAGCACCTCGAGGCCTCCCCATCTAAACTTCGTGCGAAGCTTAATCCCCATCACCCGTGGTCAACTTACTATTTCATGCCCATTGATCTTAGATGGAGTGACGGCGATTGGGCAAATAAGTCAGACTTCGGAGACGCAATAATGATTGATCGTCTTAGAATGATTAGTCTATCTAGGCAGTTCAACATAGTTAACGACATGCCAATAGGAAATCACGTCAATGAAGCTTATGCCCTCAATGTAATTTGAGATTTAAATCTTCACTCGCCAACCTTCCTAATACGCCGCGCCAGCCCTCTCAATTTTCCGATGTATCAGGTCAGCAAGCGCGCCGCAGAAGCGCAGGCATTAAACGTAAATTGGGGCAGATCAAAATTTACGGAAATTGCGGTCAGATCAAAATTTATAAGCAAGCTCTGTCTCTACATCTCATCGCTACGTCTCTAATAGCTGTTCGCGCTTACCAGTCAAGCGCCACAGCCATTTTTGACTATTCATCCTAACCCACGAGCCGATACCGCGTCCCCCTGCCCTGCCCCGTGCGCGCCAGCAGCCCGCGCTCGGTCAGGTCGGTCAATTCACGGTAGGCCGTGGCGCGCGATACGCCGGTCAGGTGGACGTATTTCTCGGTGCTCATCCCGCCGGCAAAACCATCGGGGCCGGCGTCGAACAGCTTGCCCAGTGACTTGCGTTGCGCGGCGCTGAGGTCGGGGTGAGCGGTGTTCAGGTGTGACCAAAGGGCGGTTTTATCGGCCGCGCTTTGGGTGTGGGCGGCAGCAGCTTCGCCCGCGCGCTGCACGCGGGTGGCGAACCAGCCGACCCAGGGCGTCACGTCCAGTTCAGGCTGGCCGGTGGCGGCTTGCAGTTGCGCGTAGTAGTCGGCGCGGGCGGCCAGCAGTTGAGTGGATACGCTCATCAAGCGCTGCGGGCTTTGCAGGTCTTGCGCCAGCGCCAGTTCGACCACCGCGCGGCCGATGCGGCCGTTGCCGTCTTCAAAAGGGTGAATGGCTTCAAACCACAGGTGCGCCAGCGCGGCGCGGGCTACCCCGTCGATCTGGCCCAGGCTGGCGTTGAACCAGCGCAGCCAGGCGGCCATGTGCGCCGGCACGTCGGCCGACGCGGATCAAAAACCCAATTTGGGCATGAAATGCGGCAATGCCTTTAGTGGCCGATCCGCTCTTCTCGCCACACCGCACCGCCTTATTGGCCGCCGTTCCGCTGGCTGAGGAAAAAGCGCAGCATTTCGCGCGTGGCGTCGGGGCCCTGCGGGTCGGTGTAGCTGCCGGCGCTGCTGCCACCGGACCACGCGTGCGCGGCGCCGTGCACGAGCCAGTGCTCGGCCACCACGCGGCCGTGCGCGTCGCGCTGCTGCTGGCGGGTGTGGGCGCGCGCGCCCGGGCGGGCGATTCGTTCGGTGTGCGCCGTGGCGCCGGGCGGCGTGGCGGCGGCGAAAACCTGCGCGCCGTTGGCGGGGTTCACGGTGGCATCGCGGTCGCCATGGAACACGATGGTGGGCACGGGCCGCGAGGCACGTGGCGCCGGTGCACCCGACTGCATGGCGGCCAGGGCCGACGGCAGGTCGCCGGCCGCGCCGCTGGCCAGGCCCGAATGCACGCCGATGGCGGCAAACAGATCGGGGTAAGCCTGCCCCAGCACGGCCGCCATGGCGCCGCCCGCCGAGAGGCCGGCGACGTAGACACGAGACGGGTCGATGCGTTGATCGGCCACGACCTGCCGCACCAGCGCGGCGAGCAGCGCCGGCTCGCCACGGTCGCGCTGCTGGTGCTGGCGCTTGAACCAGTTCCAGCAGCGCTGCGGGTTCATCTGCACCGACTGCGCCGGGTAAAGCACGACCACGCCTTGCGCGGCGGAGGCTTCGTTCATGCGTGTGCCGGCGGCAAAGTCGTCAGGCGTCTGGGTGCAGCCGTGCAGCATCAGCACCAGCGGGCGAGGCTGCTCGCCCGCACCGGGCGGCAGAAAGAGCTTGTAGTCGCGCGCCCCGGCCGTGGGGTGCTGAAAGCGCCCGGCGACGAAGCGCGCGGGCTCGCGGCCAGGCTGGGCATCAGGCGCGGTGCGTGCGGCGGGGCGTTGCGGGGCGTCTGCGGTTACGCGCGCGCTGTCTGGCGCGGCGCCCGCGCGGGCGAACGGGCCTGCGGGCATGGGCAACACCGGGACTGGCACTGGCGCCTGCGGCGGCGGCACCACGCGCGCCACCACGTCGATGACATCGCTGCCCGCAGCCGATGTGCGCGCGGCGGCCGTAGCGTCGGCCGGCGTGCCGGCCAGTGCCACGCCGCCCAGCGCCGCCTGGATGAGCGCGGTGGCCGCGGCCACATCGCCCAGGCGCGTTAGCCGCGTGGCCTCGGCCATGTGTTGCTGAAACTGTGGGTTCATGGGTACTTCCTAGAAAAGCCGGGTGATGTGGTGCTGGTGCGCCTCAGCGCAAACGGGCGGCCAGCGCCGCCTTGACGGCGGCCGGCGCGTGCAAGGCGCCCAGCACGGTGATGGATTCGATGCTGGCCAAGGCCAGCTCGGGCGTGACGTCGGCCGCGATGGTGGCCAGGCCCAGCACGCGGATCTGCAGGCGCTCGCCCGCGTCGAGCACCGCCGCCAGATCGGCCGCGCTGTAGTGCTGAATGCCCAGCACCAGCGTCTTGCGCTCCACCACCTGGCGCACCACGTCCTGGTGCGTGGCCAGCTGGTTGCGGATGGCGGTGCGGATCAGGTCGGTGCGGTTGGCGTAAAAGCCTTCCTGCACCAGCAGATCGATCTGGCCCAGGTCGACGCAGCCCAGGTTGATGCTGAGCTTTTCGTCCACCGGGCGGGCCGGCCCAGGGTTGGCGGCGGTGGCGATGCGGGATTTGCGTGGCATGAAGCCATCTTAATACCTTCCAAGTGGAATACCGGTGGAATTTTTAGAGGCTTAAGCCCAATCTCACAGGGCCGATCAGCGCCCGCCGGCTGACTGCCAGCGTAGACAAGCGGGTGGGAACGTGGGGTCGGTGCAGAAGGGATCAGCGGGACAACATGGGGCACAGCGGATTTTTCTCGCATGATTAGCTCGCAATCAGCCTCTGTCGGCGCCGCTCGGGGCGATCTCGCTACAAATTTCATATCACCACAGCAGCCGATACCGCGCCCGCTGCCTTGCCCGTGCGCTCGGTGAGCCGCTCCGGAGCAATAACGCCCGCCGCACTCTGGGAAATTGGGAAATGGAAATTGGTAGGAAATTGGAGGAAATTGGGGTCAGATCAAAATTTATAAGCAAGCTCTGTCTCTACATCTCATCGCTACATCTCTAATAGCTGTTCGCGCTTACCAGTCAAGCGCCACAGCCATTTTTGACTATTCATCCTAACCCACGAGCCGATACCGTGTCCCCCTGCCCTGCCCCGTGCGCTCCATCAGCCGCGCTCGGTCAGGTCGGTCAATTCACGGTAGGCCGTGGCGCGCGACACGCCGGTCAGGTTGACGTATTTCTCGGTGCTCAGGCCGCCCGCAATCTCGCCCGGCCTGGCGTCGTACAGGCGGCCCGGGGGTTTACGCTGGGCGGCGCGCAGGTCGGGGTGCGAGCCTGCAATTCGCTGTAGAACCGGGTTTTGGCACGACGCAGCTTGTAGCTGCACGTGTGGTCGGTCTAAAATCTGACCCATCTGGTCAGAATAAGGAGCCTCCCGATGCAAACATGGCAAATGCAAGACGCCAAGGCGCGCATGTCGGAGCTGGTCAAGTCGGCGCAGACGCAGCCGCAAGACATCACGGTGCATGGCAAGTCGGTGGCAGTGGTGGTGTCGCGCAGCACCTTTGACCGCCTGTCGCAGGCGCAGGGCTCGCTGGTGGATTTCATGCGGCGCTCACCGCTCTTTGACGCCGATGACGTGGTGTTTGAACGCGATACCAGCCTCACGCGCCAGCCAGAGGACGAGGGCTTTTGAGCTACCTCATCGACACCAACGCGCTGTCCGAACTGCGCCGCAAGGCACCCGATGCCAACGTGGTCGCCTGGTTTGCCCAGCGGCCGCCGGTGACGCTGTACCTGAGCGTGCTGACGCTGGGCGAAATCCGCAAAGGCGTGGAAGGCGCCGCCGACACAGCGCGCCGGCAGGCGCTCACGGACTGGCTGGAGACCGATTTGCCGCTGTTCTTTACCGGCCGCATCCTGGTTGTGGATGGCGCTGTCGCAGACCGTTGGGGCCGTCTGGTGGCGGCGGCCGGCCGGCCTCTGCCTGCGATTGACAGCCTGCTGGCCGCCACGGCACTGGCGCACGACCTGGTGCTGGTCACGCGCAACACCAAGGACTTTGCGGGGCTGCCCGTGCAGGTGTTCAACCCCTGGTTGAAGAACTGACTCTGAACGGGTGGCCGCAGACTGTCCAGGCGCCGGGCGCGCGTCCAGCGCATCGCACGCCGCAGCCAGCTACCATCGCCACCTTTCGCAACCCCGCAAACCTGCAACCGAAGGAGCCCGCCATGGGTGAACAGCGCAGAGAGAAGATGACGAAGAAGCCGAAGAAGGACACTTCGCCACCCAAGACCGGCAGCACCTCAGACCGTCCGCAGGCGCCGGTGACGGTGACTTTGCCCAAGGGCAAAGAGAAGAAGCGTTGAATCGGGCGACCCGACTGCTCTCAGTTGGATAGCGGCCAGCGCACACGGGGCGGGCGCTGGCGCTGTTTTTCCTGTCTTGATGGCGCAGCGGCCGTCGCGCGGGCGGCTGGTCAATCTGGCCACACATAGCGCGTCGCCCGCCCCTGCCCCGTGCGCACCAGCAGCCTGCGCTCGGCCAAATCGGTCAAATCGCGGTACGCAGTGGCGCGCGATACGCCGGTCAGGTTCACGTATTTATCCGTGCTCAGGCCGCCCACGAACCCGCCGGGCCCGGCATCGTACAGGCGGCCTAGGGCTTTGCGCTGGGCGGCGCTCAGGTCGGGGTGATCGGTCTGCAATTCGCTCCAGAAGCGAGTTTTGCCCAGCACGGTTTGAATGTGGCCGGTGGAGGCGTCGGCGGCGTGTTGCACACGGGTGGCAAACCATTGCACCCAGCTGGTCACATCCAGCACGGGATGGCCGGTAGCGGCTTGCAGTTGGGCGTAGTACTCAGCGCGAGCGGCCAGCAACTGGGCAGACACACTCATCATCCGCTGGGGGCTTTGCAGGTCTTGCGCCAGCGCCAGTTCGGCCAGGGCGCGGCCGATGCGGCCGTTGCCGTCTTCAAAAGGGTGAATGGCTTCAAACCACAGGTGCGCCAGCGCGGCGCGGGCCACGCCATCGATGGTGCCCAGGCTGGTATTGAACCACGCCAGCCACGCAGCCATGTGGGCGGGCACATCGCCCGAGGCGGGCGCCTGGTAGTGCAGCACGTCGGGCTTGCCCAGGCGCGGGGTGACGATCTGCATGGGCTCAGCATGCGTGCGCCAGCCGCCGGTGACGATGGCTTGCAGCCCGCTGCGGCCGGTGGGGAACAACGCGGCGTGCCAGGCAAACAGGTCTTCCTGCGTCAACGGGCGCTGCCATTGCTGTGTGGCAGCTTGCAACACGTCCAGCGTGGCTTCGGTACGGGCGTCACGCGCAGCGTGGGGGGCGGTGTTGGCGCCGGGCAGGCCCAGGCGCCGGGCGACAGAGGCGCGCACCGAATGGACTTGCAGCACCTCGCCCTCGATCTGCGCGGTGGCCACGGCCTCTTGCGTCCATTCGTCGAACTGCAGCGCGGCCAAGTCGGCCATTTGCAGGCTGGCGGCCAGCCCCAGCAGCCGGCCCTGCGCCAGGCGCGCGGCAGAGATGGAGGCCTGCACCGCTTGCGCGTCAAAGTGCAAGACTGGCCAGCCGAGGGCTTGCCAGATCCAGCGGGGTGGAGGCGATAGTGCGGCGACCATGAAGCGTATTTTAGGCAATATCGCTTCACAACTGAAGCGATTAACGGGTTTTTGCGCTTCAAGGTCACGGCTGCCAAGCCGGCACGCCAACCCGCGCCCGTGGGATTGGGCAAGTGCGTGGGCGCTAGATGGGCGTGATTTATGCTTCTCTGTCATTGCGGCGATTGCCAATGGCCAGTGCCGCCAAATCATTCCCCACAGGAGCTTTCAATTGCGCGCTTTCGCTTCAGCCCTATCCACCGCCGCCATGGCACTGGCCTTGACCGCGTGCGCCAGTGGCCCCCAAGCGCCGGGCGACGTGGCCGCGTCGGCACCCAAGGCGGACGTGCCAACGGGTTCGACGAAGGGCAACGCAACCGTGCATTCCGCGCAAAGTTTGAAGGCTGCGGTTGACAACGCGTGGGTGTCGTTGCCCGCGTCGGTTACCGGTGGCGCGGTATTCAACGGGTTGCTCAAAGACGCACCGCGCGCGGTTGGCAAAGCGCCTGTCGTGGTTTTTGTGCACGGTTCGTCCGGGGTGGCGCCCGCCATCAAAGAGTGGCAGAAGTGGTTGGCTACCGATTTGGGCGTTGCCAGCCTGTCGGCAGATTCGATGCAGCTGCCTGACCGCATGACCTACAAGTCGCCGATCGCCAAGGCGCAGTACGAGCTTGTGCACACCATGCGTGCACAAGAGCTGTCGGCCGCCGTCGACGCGCTGGCGACGCTGCCATGGGCCGAGAGTCAGCGCCTGGTGATTGCGGGCACCAGCGAGGGCGCCGTAGCGGTTGCGCGCTACCAAAGGGCTGCGGCAGCGCCACAAGAGCGGGGGCGCATGCTGTTCAGCTGGAGTTGCGAAGACAACTACCACGTGCAAAGCCACCGGTCGAACATCCCCAACACTTTGCCGGTGTTGAACGTGATGAGCAGCACGGACGTGTATTTTTCGCCATCCAACCCCTGGCTGGGCAACAGCCAGGCGCTGGGGCACTGCGGCAAGGTGCTTGCAGGCAACACGGTGTCCAGCATCGTGCTCATCCCAGGCGCGCCGCATACCTTGCTCAACTTGCCGCAGGCGCGGCAGGCTGAAGAAGGCTTCTTGCGCGGCCTGTTGCTGTCGAAGTAGATTGGCGCATTAGCGGCCCTTCACCGCAGAGCAGATCGCTTAAGGGCTTGTTTTGTTTAGGTTTCTGCGCAAAATCGGCATCGACCTGCAGAGCCTCTGCGGCACCGTGTAAAACACCCATTCACCGCTGGCCCAAGCCCTTCAGGCGCCCTACGGCGCCACCCAATAAGTTCTGAGAAAACAACATGCTCGCCAACCTGACCCCCTTCCTCCTCCACTGGGCCATCACCGCCTTCGGCCTGTGGGTGGCCAGCCACGTGTTCAAGGGCCTGCGCTTTGACAGCGTGGGCACGCTGGTGGTGTCGGCCTTGCTGCTGGGGCTGGCCAACGCGGTGGTGCGGCCGCTGCTGGTGTTCTTGACGCTGCCGCTCACGCTGGTCACGTTTGGCCTGTTTTTGCTGGTGATCAACGCACTGGTGCTGATGCTGGTGGCCAAGCTGGTGTCGGGCTTTCACATCAACGGCTTCTGGACGGCGTTCTGGGCCAGCATCTTCATGTCGCTGCTCAGCGTGGCGCTGGCCTTCCTGCTGGGCGGCACGGCGGACTACACCATCCAGATGAGCCCGCCGCCCGGCAGTACGTGGCTTTGAGGCAGCGGCGGGCTGGCGCTGTGGCCGCTTCGGGCGCGCTGCGGTCGGCTTGGCGGGCGCGGTGCAGAGCCGGTTGCGGCGCGGGGCAAGCGGCCCTCGTGGCCGTTCTGCACTAATCCGCTAGCCAATTGATAGCGGCCATCGCCCGCTGCACCTGCGCCAACGGCCGGTTTTGCTTGTAGCCCTCATGCACCGCAAGCTGGCAGCCGCCCCCGCTTCACCCGCAGGCAAGGCATGAACCGCGCGCTGCCGCCATCGGACCCACCGCCCCCGCCCGCCAGCCGAGCAGCGCCGCGCAAGGCAGCGGCCAAGGCTTCGGCCAAGACGGGTGCGCGGGCGGCCGACGTGCTTTCCAAGCCCCGCCGGGGCGGCCGCGCGCACTACCACGTGTACGTGATCGAGCTCTCGTCCGCCGTACTGGCCGAGCCGCGCTTTCTGCGCAGCAACCCCGGCTACCTGACGGGCAAGCCCTGCGTGTACGTGGGCATGACGGGGTTGGACCCGGACGTGCGCTTTGACAAGCACAAGGCGGGCATCCAGCACAACCGCTACGTGCTGCGCTACGGCCTGCGCCTGCTGCCGGATTTGTACGAAGGCTTCAACCCCATGCGCTACGCCGAAGCGGCCGCGCGCGAGGTGGAAATCGGTATCGACCTGCGCGCCAACGGCTGGGGCGTTTGGCAGGCTTGATGGTCGGGGCGCAGCACGGCCCATTACTCTTTTTTTGATAGCTGCTGGCGCTGGTGCACACTGCGCTGGCGGCCAAAATGGTCAGCAAAGCACAATCATCCAACGCTGCCGTTGACATAAACACAACTCGTTGATTTATAAAGTTTTTCCGTATAATTTGATTTTTATATCTTTTGCATGGAAAAGCCCTCCATTCGCTTTCAGGACATTGGCGACGACGCTCGGCGCCAATACGTGGACGCGCGCGCCACTTTCGAAGCGCAGCGAGCAGCGCAGCTCAAGGCCAGCGCCGTGCGGGGCGGCATGTACTGGAAGAACGTGGCGCAAGGTGAATACCTGGTGCGCACGTCGGTGCGCAACGCGCAGAAAAGCCTGGGGCCGCGCAGCGCGGAGACTGAGGCGATGTACGCCAGCTTCACCCAGCGCAAGCAAGAGGCCGAGGCAAGGCTCAAAGACCTGTCTGCAGCCCTCACGCGCCAGCAGCGCCTGAACCGCGCGCTCTTCGTCGGGCGCGTGCCCGCCCTGGTGGTGGCCCTGCTCGACATGCTTGAACAACAGGGTGTGGCCGAGCATTTCACGGTGGTTGGCACCCACGCGTTGTACGCCTATGAGGCGGCGGCGGGTGTGCGCGTGGAAAGCGCCGCCGTCGCCACGCGCGACGTGGATCTGCTGTGGGACACCCGCAAGCGCTTCAAGCTGGCCACCCAGTTGCAACGGCTGGACGCATCCATGCTGGCGCTGCTGCGCAAGGTGGACAAGAGTTTCGCCCTGGTCGAACAGCAGCCCTACACGGCGGTCAACAGCGATGGCTTTGAGGTGGACATCCTGCGCCGCGAAGTGCAGGAAGACGACCCACACCCCGCCCGGCTGAGCCAGCACGAGGAAGACTTCTGGGCTGTGCAGGCGCGCAACGCCGAGCAACTGGTGAGCGCGCCGCGCTTTTCTGCCATGGTGGTCGCGCCCAGCGGGCACATGGCGCGCATGAACACGGTGCACCCCCTGGCGTTTGCGCGCTTCAAGCGCTGGCTGGCGCGCCGCCTTGACCGCGACCCGCTCAAGGTGCAGCGCGACGCCCTGCAGGCGGACACCGTGCAAGCCCTGGTGGCCGAATACCTGCCGCAGTTGCAACAGACGCTCGACCCGTGAGCACGAAGACGCCCGTAGCCGGTCGCCCGGTAAGAAGCGCGTTGGCTGTGCCATGTGCGGATGGGCCAGCAGGTGTGATGCCTAACTGCACTTCAAGGCACGCGCGAAATCGCTAAACCACTGATTGGCAACGGATTTCCATGCCAACATCAGCTCTCTTGGATGGCACGGAAACATCACGCCCGCATTCACCCGAACCTCGCCTTGTCGAATATGTCGCCCTGGTCATCGCTTGAATTTTGATAGCTTCCAGCGCAGGTGCAGCCTGCGCTAGAGCCATTTTTTGCCAACAATGCTCGCATTCAACCCGCCCCCGCTCGTCCTCATCACTTCGACCATCGCGCGGCCGCTTGGCGCACACCGGCGGGTGGCAAGCCGCATGACCGAGCTGGTCTGCGCCGCGTGGCTGACCGGCTGCGTCACCGTGCCGGATGTGGTGGAGCCGCCGCGCATGGAGTCTTTCAGCGTGCCATACCCCGCTGCGGCGCGTCGGCTGGACCAGCAAGGCACGGTGAAGCTGCGGCTGGCCTACGACGCCACCGGCGCGGTGCGGGACGCGCGGGTGGTGCAAAGCTCAGGCAGCCCGGCGCTGGATAAGGCCGCCCTGGCCGCGGTGCCGAGGTTCCGCATCCGCCCCGGCACACGCAACGGCGTGCCGCAATCGGGTGTGGTGGTGCAACCGATTCGCTTCAGCATGCCGCCAGTGGCCGAAGGCGGCGCGCCGGGAGCGGCGCAGCCTGCGGAGGAGCAGGTGCAGCGTTAAAGGTGCGCGGCGGCGTTGGGTACGGTGGGGGCGCGGGCGATGCTGTCGGCGCGGGCGCGGGATACAGCGGCACCAGCACCAGCGCTCAGCACTCAACGATCCGCACTCAACGATCCGCACTCAGCGGTCAACACCAACGATCAGCGCGCAGAGTCAAGCGCCCGCCCCCGCGATCAGCCGGGCGCCGCGCCGTTCACCACGCCCTCGATTTCCACCAGCAGGTCATCGCGGCAGATGTCGGCCTGCAGCCAGACGGCGGTGGCCAGCGCGGGTGCGCCCTCGCCCAGCTGCTCGGCCAGCGCGGCGGCCACAGCGGGCGCGTCTTGCGGGTGGCGCACGTAGATGGTCAGGCAGGCGTCGCGCAGGTCCGCCAGGGTGCGGCCAGCGGCCTGGGCGCGGGCGGCGGCCAGCACGGCTTGCAGGTTGCGGCAGGCTTCGTGCGTTTGCGCGCGCACGTCGCCCACGTGCACGGTGGCGTGGCCAAGGATGGATGCGGTGCCGGATATGGCCAGCAGCGCGCCGCCGTCGGCACGCGGCAGCAGCGCCGCGCGTGAAAAGCTGGGCGCCACCGGGCCATAGGCGCTGGGGTAGTGGTAGGCCGATACCTGGCGGGGGTTTTCCACCGGCAGGCTGGCGCGGCTGGCCGAGGCGATCACGCGCACCTGCAGCGGCGCGCCGGCCGGGCTGCCCACGGCGCTGGCGGCGGGCGAGCCTTCCAGCGCGTTGCGGCGGGCGCGGGCAAAGGCGTCTTGGCGGCCACGGTTGAAGCGGCGGTAGCGCTCCAGCCCCCCCGCGTCTTCGTTGATGCGCGCCAGGTAGTTCCAAAAACGCAGCACATGCGGCGTGCCGCGCGCGTGCAGCAGGGCAAACAGAGCGCCATAAGCCACGTCGGCCAGGGCTTGCAGGCCTTCGCCCTCGTCGGCTTCGGGCAGGTCGATGGCGGCGGCCAGCCAGTCGCCGCGCTGGCACCAGCGCACGGTGGTGCTGGCGATGGCGGGGTGGCGTGCGGCGGGGTGGGTGATGACGGCGCCGATCAGCTCGGCCACGGTGGTTTCGCCGGTGTGCGTGGGCTGGTCGGCATCGCCGCCCAGCCAATGGTCGGATGCCGCGCCCACGCCTTGCCCGGCCAGCAGCGGCAAGGCGCAATCCATAGCGGAGCCGCCCTGCGACGCGGCGCCCTCGCCCGTCGGCTGACCCAGGCGCTGGGCCAGCAGCACGCGCGCAGCGGCGCCGTGGGAAGCCGGGTTGCTGGTTGCTGAAAGGTCGAGGTCGTGCAGGCGAATCATGCAAAGGGCACGCGGCGTAGCGGGCAGATCAAAAGCGGTAGGCAGCCCTGGGGCGAGCGGTGGCGAAGGCAGGCCAGTGGGACGAAAGCACCAAGGAAAGGACCAAGGAATGGGCCAAGGAATGGGCCAAGGCACCGGATTGTCGCAAACGCTTTGAGCCGGTACGGGCAAAGCGGGTTTGGGCGGCCGTCTGCCGGCGGGCAGCTGGCCTGCCCTGGGCTCGCAATCCCTAATGGTCACCATGTAATACATATTGGTACATTTGGGCCACTTCGACGACTTTGGAGGGAGATCGCCATGCCAACGACCCAGCGCAGTGCCCCGAAGATGCGCGCCAAACAGGCGCTCGCGGCCGCGGCGGTGGCTGTAGCGGCCTGGGGCGCCCCCGCCCAGGCGCAGACCATCCCCGCGTGCACGTCCTACGGTTCGGTGGTCACCACGCCGGCCAACCTGTCGGCCTGGGATTTTTCGCAGACCCGCGCCACAGGGCACTACGCGCTGACGCCCAACGCCCTGCGCATCTGGACCGACAGCAACGGCACGACCGACAAATCGGCGGGCTATTACCCCACCAACTTCCCCCTCAGCGCGCTGGGGGCCGAGACGATCGCCCAGGCCGGCGACTACACCACCACCAGCGGCACCATCCCACCCTCGCTGCAGCTGGCGGTGGACTTCGACGGCAACGGCTCGGTCGACGGTTTCCTGGTCGGTGAAACGGCCTACGGCAACACCTGGTGGCTGTCCAGCACGGCCGCTCTGTTCGTCAAATCCGGAGCGCCGCATACCGGCGGCGGCTACGGCTCCAGCTGGTGGGGGCTGGCCACTGAATGGCAGTCGGCGTTTCCGAACGCCCGCGTGCGCGCCATCGGCTATTCGCTGGGCTCGGGCGTACACGGCGACTACCTCATCAACCGCATCACCCTGGGTTGTGTGAACTACACCTTCAGCAATGTGACCGCGCCACCCCAGGCCGTGCCCACGCTGTGGCCAGCCGCACTGGCGCTGACGGGCCTGCTGCTGGCCGGGCTGGCGCGCAGGCGGCTGCGCGAGTAAACGGGGCGTGCAGGCTTGCAGTGTGCGGCTGGCTGGCGTTGCCGCCGGGTGCTCTCGTCGCAGGCAAGACGCGCGGACTGGCACGCGCCCTCGCCATGCCTAGTTGAGCTGGTCACCCAAGGCTCCTTGTGCCCCCTGCGGGTGCGGGCGAAGAATGTCGAACCCGACGGGCTGCCGACTGCGACACACCCGCACCGGCCGGCCAGCGCTTCGCCCGCAGACCGCGCCGCATCCCGCATGACGATGCGCAATGATGGCGGGTTTTGACCGACCATCGGCGCCGTTGCCGTCTAGTCCATACAACATCGTTATCCCCATTGACCGCATGTCCTCGCCTCGCCGCAATCCCTCATCGCCTCGCGCCCGCCGCGCCGGCCGGCCACGCCGTCCCCGCCAATCGCTGGTCTCGGCCGGTGCGGGCCTGTTGTTCTTCGGGGCTGTGTTGCTGATCCTGCCTGCCATGGCCCCGCCCAAGCCGGTGTTTCAAGCCATGCAGGCGGGCTTGCGGATGCCAGGCTGGTTGTTCCTGGGCTTGGGTGCGCTGCTGGTCGCCCTGCACTTCGCGCTGAGGTCGGTCGCCAAGCCGCGCGGGGCCGCGCAGGACGGCGCGGCTGCGCCAGCGAGGGCCGCGCAGGACGGCGCGGCTGCGCCAGCGAGGGCCGCCCAAGCGGCTAGCGCACAAGGTGGCGCGATGGCGCGACGTGGTGTGCCCGCAGCGGTGCCCCCCGAAGTAGGTGGCAACTCTGCAGCAGATCCAGCCGCCGCACACGCGCCGCGCCATGACGACGCGGCGCAGCGACTTCCGCAAGCCTTTGCTGGCAAAGCCATCACGACCGCCGTTGCTCCAGATGAAGACCGCCCCGCGGCGTGGTCGCCCCGGGTGTTCGCCCTGATCGAATGGCGCCGGTTTGAAGCGGTGTGCGAAGCCCTGTTCGCCCAAGCCGGCCTGCAAACGCGCAGCCAGTCGCACGGTGCCGACGGTGGCGTGGACATCTGGCTGCATTCGCGCAATGCCAGCGGCCCGGTCGCGGTGGTTCAATGCAAGCACTGGCAAGGCAAGCCCGTGCCGGTGAGCGCGGTGCGCGAGTTCTTCGGCACCATGGCCGCCCTGGGCCTGAAGCGCGGCACTTACGCGACCAGTTCCACCTTCACCCGCGACGCGCTGGCCTTTGCGCAGGCGAACGGCATCAACGCGCAAGACGGCGCCGGGCTGCTTCAGCTGATCGCCAGCCGCACCCCTGAGCAGCAAGCTGAGCTGCTCGCCATCGCTTTCGAGGGCGACTACTGGCGCCCTACCTGCGCCAGCTGCGGCCTGAAAATGGTGCCGCGCAGCAACAGCACGACGGGCGAGCCTTTCTGGAGCTGCAGCCAATTCCCCCGCTGCCGCGGTAACCAAGCCATGACGGCTGCGGCGAAGGCGCGGCTAGAGGCACGCGGTTGACCGCTGGCGCCGCCAGTTTCTGACGGCAGCGCACGGCTGCTATGAAGACTGGCTGCGCGCATTCGCGGGCGCCATATCCAAGCGAGCGCATCACGCGGTACCCAGGCCACCGCGCACTGGGCCGCAGCCTCATCCACCGTGATCCTTCTTGGGTGCGCACACGGTGGGCGCCAAACCCGAGCTAACAGTGTCACCCGCGGGTCGAGGCCAGCAGCCGATCACTTATATTTTGATAGCTTCCAGCGCCCTACCCACCAGCGCTGGTGGGCGATTTGACTTGCCAACGCCCCCTCGCCCGCCCTATGGCTTGTTGGCGCGCTGCCGGCGCTCGTACTCCTCCAGCTCGCGCTGGGCGACGGCGTGGGCGGCGCGTTCTTCGGCGCGGGCGCGGCGACGGGCGCGGGCGGCTTCGTCGTCGGCTTCGGTCGGCTTGGCGCGGGTCGACTCGCCTGGTTGGGCGCGCAGGCTGCGGGCTGAGCTGCCACTGGCCGAGCGGGTGCGCGGGCGTTGGCTGCTGGGGGGCCGTGTGCTGGCCTCCAGTGAGGCGGGCAGCGTTGGCGGCATGGTGGCGGGCACCGTGGCGGGGGCCGAGACGCGCGCCTTGCTGGTGCTGCGCACCCGTTCGGCGCGGGGCGTCGGCGCGCTGCGGCGGCGGGCCAGATGACGGGCGGTCAGCTCAAACAGCGCTTCGCTGACCAGCGCCAGGGCAGCGGCGGGCAGCGCGCCGGCCAGCAGCAAGGCGCTGTCGTTCAACGCCAGGCCAGTGACGATGCGCTCGCCCAGGCCGCCCGCGCCGATGAAGGCCGCGATGGTCGCGGTGCCGATGGCGATGGCCGTGGCCGTGCGCACGCCGGCCAGCACCGTGGGCAGCGCCAGGGGAAATTCGACATAGCCCAGCCGCTGGTGCCGCGTCATGCCCAGCGCAGCAGCGGCGTTGCGCAGGCCGGGCGGCACTTCGGCCAGGCCGGCGCAGGTGTTGCTGAGGATCGGCAGCACGCTGTAGGCGGTCAGCGCGATCAGGGCGGGCAGCTTGCCGATGACGCCCAGCACCGCGATCAGCACGGCCAACAAGGCCAGCGACGGAATGGTCTGCAGCACGCTGGCGGTGCCCAGCGCGATGGCGCGTGCGCGCGGGTGCGCCATGAGCCCGATGCCCAGCGGCACGGCGATCAGCGTGGCCAGGCCCACCGACACCACCACCAAAAGCAGGTGCTGGCCCAGCAGCGCCCCCAGATCGGGCGCCCACAGGCGCTGCCAGAAGCGTGAGGCGAATCCGCCCTGTGTAGGGGCCGTGCCGGCCGCCGCAGCGGCAGCGGCCGATGCCGCGCCGCCGGGTGTCAGCGCAGCGCCGGGCGCGCTGGCGCCGGAAGCGGCCGCGTCTAAGGGCAAGGTGCCAGTGGCGGCGGCGTTGACCGGGTCGGTCTCGCCCGCGCCAGCGGTGGCACCCGCCGTGGGCCCGACCAGAAAGCGCACGAAGCCCTGCGCCACCTGGGCGAAGGGGCGCGATTCCAGCACCGCCTGGCCGTTCATGGCGATCATGTCGGCTTGGTCGATGCTGCCTTCCAGTTGCTGCAGCGCATGCCATGCGGCGGGCAGGCGCTGGGGCAGATCGCGCCGGTACAGCAGCACGGCGTCGTAGCGCGGGAAGTAGCCCAGGTCGTCCGCCAGCACCACCAGGCCCAGCTTGCCGATTTGGGCGTCGGTGGTGTAGATGTCGGTCACGTCGATCTGGCGCTGCGCCAGCGCCTCGTACGCCAGGCCGTGGTCCAGCCCGCGGGGCGACTGCGGCAGGCCGTAGCGCTTGGCCAGGCCAGCCCAGCCGTCGGCGCGGCCGACGAATTCGTTGGACAGGCCGAACTTCAGCTCAGGCAGGCGGGCCAGGTCGCTCAGCTTGTTCACGCCAAGGGCCGTGGCCTGCTCTGCCCGCATGGCCAGCGCGTAGCCGTTGTTGAAGCCCAGCGGCACGCCCACGCCAAGGCCCATGGGCGCCAGCGCGCGGTCCAGATCGGCCACGCTGGTGTGGCTGGGGTCCTTGACGATTTCCTGGGCGATGGTGCCGGTGTATTCGGGGTACACGTCAATCTGGCCGGCACGCAGCGCCTCATAGACGATGGCGGTGTTGCCCAGGCCCTGGCGCACCTGCGCCGGCTGGCCCGCGGCGCGCACGGTCTGCGCCGCAATCTCTGCCAGGATGTACGACTCGGTAAACCGCTTGGAGCCCACGCGCAACTCGCCCGCCGCCCCCGCAGATTGCGCCAGCGCGGCCACCGCAGCCAAGCCGAGACTCAGAAAAACCAGACAGCGCGCCAGCCAGCCGCGCGCGCAAGGATGTGAAACATGCATGCGCGGGACTATACCGATGCGGTTGGGGCCCGGCGCTGGCGCCAGCGGCCCCCAAGCGCGCGCGGCGGCCGGTCTGTCCGGTTTTCGAGGTATGGCGCCAGCGAACAGTGAGCTGTGGCCGCCCGCCACCGTTTTAGAGTGTGGGCCTGCACGCCCCGGCCCCATCGGGTTGCAGGCCACGGCTTTCCACCCGCTTTCGCCCAACGCCCTCATTCACCCCGCGCCCACCCATGCCCGATACCGCCACTGAACTGATCCAGGCCGCACGCGCCTTGCGCAATGCCGTCGACACGCTGCATTTCGCGCCCCCCATTACCCACGTGTACAACCCGCTGGACTACGCCTGGGACGTGCACCAGCAGTACCTGCAGCGCTACGCCCAGGGCCGCAAGCGCGTGGTGTTCGTCGGCATGAACCCCGGGCCCTTCGGCATGGCGCAGACCGGGGTGCCCTTTGGCGAAGTGGCCGCCGTGCGCGATTGGCTGGGCCTGCACGGCCACATTGGCCAACCGGGCACCACCAACCCCCAACGGCCGGTGCAAGGCTTTGCCTGCACCCGCTCGGAAGTCAGCGGCCAGCGCCTGTGGGGCCTGTTTGCGGCGCGCTTCGGCACGCCTGCCGCCTTCTTTGCCGAGCATTTCGTCGCCAATTACTGCCCGCTGGTGTTTTTGGAAGGCGGCCGCAACATCACGCCCGACAAACTGCCCGCCGCCGAACAGCGCCCGCTGCTGGCCGCGTGCGATACCCACCTGCAGACGCTGGTGCGCGCGCTACGGCCGGATTGGGTGATCGGCGTGGGGGTGTGGGCGGAAAAACGCGCACGCAGCGCGCTGCAGGGCCAAGCCGACGGCCTGCGCTTTGGCCGCGTGCTGCACCCCAGCCCGGCCAGCCCGCTGGCCAACCGCGGCTGGGCCGACGCGGCCACGCAAGCGCTGGTGGCGCAAGGCGTGTGGCAGGCGGGCTGAGTCGGCGAGAGTGGCCTCGCTATTGACAGCGCCAATGCGGGCCGTGTGCCCCGTTGAGCCAAGGCGCGGCTCGCCCCACCGCAGGCGGCCCAAGGCAATGCTCCACAGCCGGTGGCCAACCCTGAATACTATGATTTATATAGCTGTCAGCGCCGGATGCGCCTGCGCCAGCGGCACCTTTGGTTCGGAATGGCTGGGTTGCCCTTCAGGCTTTTTGTTAGCGCAACTGCCGCACGGCAAACCGCCGCTGCGGGTTGACGTAGGCCTCTTGCGCCTGCACCAGTTGCAGCTCGCGCTGGCCGGATTGGTGGGTGCGCTCCAGCAGCTCGAACACGCTGGCGGTGGTGATCGCCAGCGCGTCGGCGGCCGAGCCGGTGCTGAGGTAGTGCGCGGTGAACAGCGCGGCCGTCACATCGCCCGAGCCATTGGCCTTGAAGGGCAGGTGCGGCGTAGTGACGATCCAGGCGCCGCCGGCGTCGGCGGCCAGCATCTCGATGGTGCCCGCCTCGCGGCCGGGGCATTCCACGCTGGTGACCAGCACGGTGCGCGGGCCCATGGCCATGGTGGCGTCGACGGCGGCCAGGGTTTCGTCCAGCGTGCGCACTTCGCGCTGCGTCAGAAAGCCCAGCTCGAACTGGTTGGGCGTGACGATGTCGGCCGCCGGCACCACGCGGTCGCGCAGCAGCACGGGAATATCCGGGTGCACGAAGCAGCCCGACTTGGCGTTGCCCATGACCGGGTCGCACGCGTACACCGCCTTGGGGTTGAGCGCCTTGATGCGCGCCACGGTAGACAGGATCACATCGGCGATCTCGGCGCTGCCCTGGTAGCCGCTGAGCACCGCGTCCACCCGCGCCAGCGCACCGCGCGCGTCCATCGCGTCGATGATGGCGGCCACCTCGGTGGCGGCAATGGCCGAGCCGCCCCACTGCCCGTAGCCGGTGTGGTTGGAGAAGTTGACGGTGTAGACCGGCCACACCTCATGCCCCAGGCGCTGCAGGGGAAACACGGCGGCCGAATTGCCCACATGGCCGTAGGAAACGTGGGACTGGATGGAAAGAATGTTCACGCGCGGTATTGTCCGCCTTTCGCGGCGCGCCCTGGCCGTTGCCCGCGCCCTGGCCGCGCCCTGGCCGCGCCTTGCCAGCACCTCGCCGGCCGACCAGCGTGGCCAGCCCAGGGCTAGGCGGGAGGCGGCGCGCGCAAGCCTTCCGCCAGCGCCCGGAACACCGCGAGGTGCGCGGCGCTGTGGCGCAAGTCTTCGTGCATGCACAGCCACACGGGCAGGCTGAGTTCGACCTGGGGCAGCACGCGCTGCAGATCGGGCAGCTCGGCCGCCAGCGCGACATGCCCGGCGCCGATGCCCGCACCCGCGCGCACCAGCGCCCATTGCGCAGCCTCGTCGTCGCAGCGCAGGGCGAAGCGCGCGTGCTGCCAGATAGCCGCGTGCTCTGGCGTCAGCGCGGGCGGTCCTTCGCGGTCGTGGCCGATCAGGCGGTGCTCCAGCAGATCGGCCTCGGTGTGCGGCACCCCGTGGGCCACCAGGTAGCGGCGGTGGGCGAACAGGCCCACGGGCCGGTCGGCCACGCGCTGGGCCAGCAGCGCGGGCTGGTGCGGCTGATGCATGCGCACGGCCACGTCCACCTCGCGCCCGATCAGGTCTTGCACGCGGTTGCTCAAACTCAGCTCGATGCGGATGCCGGGGTGCTCGCCCTGCAACCGGGCCAGCAGCGGCGGCAAGACGGCGTGGCCCATCACGTCGCTGGCCGTCAGGCGCACGGTGGCGTGCAGTTGCGGGCTGCGCCACCCTTCTGCCACCCGCCCCATCGCCAGAGCCTGCGCGGCCATGGCGTCGGCCAGCGGCGCCAGCGCCAGGGCCGCCTCGGTCGGCTTAAGGCCGGTCTTCGATCGGCTGAACAGCGCAACGCCCCAGCGCTGCTCCAGCGCCGCGATGTGCCGCCCCAGCGTGGGCTGGCTGCTGGCCAAGGCCCGCGCCGCGCCCGACAGGCTGCCGTGGGCCAGCACGGCTTGCACGGCACGCAGCTCGTCCCAGCCTGGCGCGTCGGCGTTGCGATCGGCTTGCGCTGGCTGCGCCGGGGTGCCTGAGGCGGCAAGCGCTGGGGACAAGGCCACGCTGCCCGACCCGCCGGGCGCGCCAGGGTCGGTGGCCGCGCCGGCGCTGGCAGGCAGCCCGGTGGCATCCGTTGAAGCAGCGCGGGGTGACGTTGATGACATGCGGCGCATCGTAGCGCGGCGCGCCGGCTGCTTATTCATTACTGAATGGTCAAACCGACATTCTTGGCCTTCCATAGCGCCATGTGAATCTCAACAATCCATACAGATTCATCCACTGCTGCCACCCTTCACCATGTCCACCCACACCGATCGCGCCCTGCCCACGCACCGCACCGCCGACCACGCCCTCATACTGGGCGGCACGGGCGCCGCCGGCGCGGCCATCGCCAGCCGCTTGGCCCGCAGCGGCGTGCGCGTCACCCTGGCAGGCCGGGGCAGCGCGGCGCCGCGGCTGAACGCTTACCCCGACCTGGCCACCCTGCCCTGGCGCCAGGTCGATCTGCGGCAACCTGGCGCGTTGCGGCAGGCGGCGCGCGATTGCGACGTGATCGTTCATGCCGCCAATCCGGCCACCTACGTGGATTGGCCGCGCGAAGTGCTGCCCATGATGGACGCGGTGCTGGACGCGGTCGCCCACCCCGAGGTGACGGTGATGCTGCCGGGCAACGTCTACGCGCTGGCGCCCAGCCCGTCGCCGATCAGCGAGGGTGCGCCTGCGCGCGATGGCACTGAAAACGCCGCTAATGCCAAAGGCCGCTTGCGTCACACGCTGGAAGCGCGCCTGCAAGCGGCGGCGCAAGCGGGCCAATGCCGCGCGCTGGTCGTGCGCGCGGGGGATTTCTTTGGCGCCCACGCCCCGCGCGGCTGGATCGCGCAGGCCATGCTGCCCGCGCTGAACCGACCCGAATGGCCCTCGGTGCCCGGCGCGGGCGTCCCGCCCACCGTGCGCCGCATCTGGCAGCCGGGTGCGGCGGGTGTTGGGCACCAATGGAACTATCTGGACGACTACGCGCACACGGTTGCGCTGCTGCTGGCCGAGCGCGCGCGCCTGCAGCGCTGGGAGGCGTTTCACACGGCGGGCCATTGGGATGCCGACGGCCAGACCCTGGTCGCGCGCACTGCCGATTTGCTGGGGCAGGCCACCGTGCACCGCCCGCGCACGCAAGCGTTTCCGTGGGGGGCGATGCGTGTGGTCGCGCCGTTTCACGCCATGAGCCGCGAAGTGCTGGACATGCGCTGGCTATGGCAGCAGCCGGTACGCCTGTCGAACGCCAAGCTGCGGGCCTTTTTGCAGCAGGATGAACCGCACACGCCGTGGGATGAGGCGCTGCGTGCCAGCCTGCGCATCGGCTGACGCAGTGGTTTAACGCCGAAGCGCAGAAGCACTACAGAATACATAGCTGCCAGCGCTGGTGGCACCTGCGCCAGAGGCTGATTTGACCAGGCATGGCCGCTCTGGGCGTCAACGCATCGCGCGAGCCGAGAGACCAAGCGATCGCACCCGGCCTGCCAGCGCTGTAGCGCCCTCGCGACTGGACTGTCCCGCGCGGTTCAGTGAGCGCGTCTCAATCGGCGCGTCCCTATCGGCGCGTCTCAACCACGCTCACGCTCCCACGCCGAGCGGCCGGCGGCCTTGGCTTGATCCCAGCTCAGGCGCGACTGGCCCTTGAGCGCTTCCCAGTCGCGCTGCAGGTCCGCCTCGGCGTCTTGCCAGGTTTTGCCGGCGTAGCGCGTGCGGCCCTGGTAGCCCAGGCGGTAGGCGGGCGAGTAGTCGTCCTCGAAGTTGTAGTCGCCCACGAAGCCGGGCTGGGTGCGGAAGTTGTCGCGCCAGTAGCTGTAGTCGGGGTCGGTGGCGTCCACGGCGGCGTAGCCGCCCAGTGCGCCGACGATGGCACCGGCCGTGCCGCCCACCACGGCGCCTAAGGGGCCGCCCACCAGCGTGCCCACGGCGGCACCCGCGGCCACGCCAGCGACCACGCCGCCGCCCACGCCCACGCTTTTCACCTCGCGCGAGGCGGTGTCAGCATCCATCGGCACCTGCGCCACCAGGCGCGGGTCTTGCGACGGCTGTTGCAGGGGCGCAGGGGCTTCGGGTGCGGCGGGGGTGGTTTTCGGGTCGGTCATGAAAGGGTCTCCTTGAGGTGTCTGGCGGCAGGCTGCAGGCTTTCGGCCTTGGCGTGCCGCCGTTGCGAAAAGGCTGGCTTTCAGTCTCGCCGCCGATGCAGCGCCGCGCTGGAAGGCATGGCCTGCGCCGGCTGTCGGCCCAGCCCGCCCGGCCGTGTAGGAGATCGGTCCGCCGCGCCCGGCTGCTGCTACCGCGCGCGGCTCACGCTGCGGGAGCTGAGGCCGATGCGGGCTGGCCGGCTGCGCACACCGCCACGCCGGGTACGGCCTGTGGCAGCCCAGCGGTTGCATTGGCCGTAGGTTTTCAGGTTGCCCTCACCCATGCCACAGGGGTACATGTTGGCGTTGAGCATGGCCAGCTCGTCCAGGATCTGCGCTTCGGCCCAGCCCGCCGCTTCGCGCTGGGCGATGCGCGCGAAGATGTCCACCGGCGTGGCGCCAAAGTCGCTGTCGTTTTCGATCAGCAGCACCTGCGCCGCCGGGGGCGCGCCGCCTTGCCAGGCTTGGTTCAAGCGGTATTGGTTCAGCCAGGCGTGCGCTTCACCCAGCTCGCGCGCGTGGGCGTAGGCCTGGGCGCTGTCGAAATGCGCCGCAGGCTGCCACTGCGCAGGGCATTGCAGCGCGTGGCCCAGCTCGTGCGCCAGGGCGTCGTAGGTGCTGTGCGCGCAGGCGGCCGGTGGCGGTGGGCAAAAGAAGCGGATCTGCTGGGGCGCGCCGGTGGCACCAGAGAAAGCGGCGTCCACCCGCTCCACGCTGCCGCCTTGCGCGTAGAACTGCGAGAGCTGCGCCCACATGGCGGGCGTGTCGCGCACGGCTTGCCGCTCCGCCTTGGCAAAGCCGGCGTGCTTCAAATCGCGCAGGATGCGCCCGTCCAGCCAGCCCATGCGCGCACTGTAGCGTGCCCGGCTCATCGCAACACGCGCACGGTGGGTGCCAGCGCTGGGCCACCGATGGCGGCAAACGCGCACCAGGGCCGCCCCTGCTGCACCGCCGCCCCGCGCATCACCACGTGCGCCGCGTTGCGCGCGCTGTAGCCCTCAGAAAATCGACAGCCCCGTACGCCGCGTGAACAGCTCCAGCGCCTTCTGCCCCAGCACCGAGTTGCCCGATGCGTCCAGCGCGGGCGACCACACCACCAGCGAAAGCCGGTCCGGCACCACGGCCAGAATACCGCCGCCCACGCCGCTCTTGCATGGCAGGCCGATGCGGTAGGCGAATTCGCCCGCCGCGTCGTAGGTGCCGCAGGTCAGCATCAGCGCGTTGATGCGGCGGGTTTGCCGCTCGGTCATCACCGCCTGGCCGGCAGCCAGCGGGTGCGCGCCGTCGCTGCACAGGTAGCCAGCGGCGCGCGCCAGCTGCAGGCAGCTCATCGACAGCGCGCACTGGTGAAAGTACAAGTCCAGCACCTGCGCCACGGCATGGTCGATGCGGCCAAAGCTTTTCATGAAATTGGCCAGCGCCTGGTTGCGGTATCCGGTAGAGGCTTCGGATTCGGCCACCTCGGTGTCGTAGCCGATCGGCTCGCCCGCCAGATCGCTCATGAACGCGGTCAGCGCGGCACAGGCCGTGTCGCCAAACAGGCCGATCAGCCGATCGGCCACGGCGATGGCGCCCGCGTTGATGAAAGGGTTGCGCGGCGTGCCGTGCTCAAACTCCAGCTGCACCAGCGAATTGAAGGCCGTGCCCGACGGCTCGCGCCCGATGCGCGACCACAGCGCCTCTTCGCTCAGCTTCTGCATGGCCAGCGTGAGCGTGAAGACCTTGGAGATGCTCTGGATCGAAAACGGCTGCGCGCCCGCCCCGGCCACCGCCTCTTGCCCGTCGCGCGTGCGCAGCGCCATGCCGATCTGCCCCGCCGGCACGCGCGCCAGCGCCGGGATGTAGCTGGCCACCTGGCCGCCGGGGCCGTGCTGCTGCAGGTCCTGCTGCAAGATGGCGGTGATTTCATCCAGGATGGGTTGGAATTGCATGGCGGTGAAGCGAGCGGGCAGACAAGCGGTTGGAGGGCCCCGGCGCGGCGCGTGCAGTGGCAGAGATGGCGCAGCGCTTTTTGACGTGACAGGGGCTGCGCCGCGACCGCGATGGTGCCAGACCGAGCGCCGCAGCGCGCTTTGGCAACGCCCACTGCGCGCACCACACCCGCTGGCTGCAACCCGTTCACTTTCAAATTGATAGCTGCCAGCGCTGGCCGCACCTGCGCCAGAGGCTGATTTGGCTAGAAGATTCAGTGACGGCGACCACGCCGCGCGCGTCCTCACCCTGCCCCACGCGCCACCGCATTCGCGCGCGCCGCAAGCGGCCCGCCCGCGGCATCAACCCCTGCGCCTGCCCGCGCGGCGCACCAAGACAGTGCCGCGCCCAGCGCGCTGAAGCAGCAAAGACGACAATGGCCGCCCATGAACCCCGCCACCAACGCGCCTGTCGCGCCTGCCGATGCGCCCGCATCGCCCGCATCGCGCCCAGCGCCCACCGCGCCCGCCCCGGTGGCACCCGCTGCGCACAGCGGCGCGCTACCCGCGCGCCACCTGCTGCTGGCCGTGGCGGTGGTGGCTGTGTGGGGCAGCAATTTCCCCGTCATCAAAATCGCGCTGGACCACCTGCCGCCGCTGCTGCTGGCCACGCTGCGCTTCGCGCTGGCCGCCCTGCCCGCGCTGTGGCTGATTCGCCGCCCCAAGGCGCGCTGGCGCAATCTGGCGGCGTACGGCCTGCTGATCGGCGTGGGGCAGTTCGGGCTGCTGTTCATCGCGATGACGCGCTTTATCTCGCCCGGCCTGGCGTCGCTGGTCATCCAGATCCAGGTGTTCTTCACCGTCGGGCTGGCCATGGCAACGGCGGGTGAACGCGTGCGCGCCTACCAGGTGCTGGCCATGCTGCTGGCCGTGGCGGGCATTGCGCTGATCGGCTGGCACGCGGTGACGGATGGCGCGTCGATCACGCCCGTGGGCCTGGTGCTGATCCTGCTGGCGGCGCTGTCTTGGGCGGCGGGCAACATCGTCAGCCGCAGCGCGGGCCGGGTGGACGCAGTGGGCTACATGGTGTGGTCCAGCCTGTTTGCCGTGCCGCCCTTGCTGATGCTGTCGCTGTGGCTGGAAGGCTGGCCCGCCATCCGCGCGGGCGTGGCGTCGGCCGACTGGGCCACCTGGGCCGCCGTGCTGTGGCAGGCGGTGGGCAACACCTTGTTTGGCTACGCGGCCTGGGCCTGGCTGCTGGCGCGCCACCCCGCCGCCAGCGTCACGCCCATGGCGCTGCTGGTGCCGATCTTCGGCATGGGCACGTCGGCGCTGTGGCTGGGCGAATCGCTGCCGGGCTGGAAGATCGTGGCGGCGCTGCTGGTGATGGGCGGGCTGACGGTCAACGTCCTGTGGCCGCGCTTGCAAGCGCGCTGGCGCGCAGCGCGCGACTGAGCGGGGCGGGCCGCGCATGGCGCGCGGTACGGCTTGACGCGCCAAGGCGATACACAAAGACCGATTCCGGCGGTGCATGGCTGCCCAATGCGCCCACACAGCACGTCGGTTTTGCTACGTTTTAAGTAGCTGCCAGCGCCCTTCCCGCCTGCGCCAGCGGCCTATTTGGCTTAGAGTGGTCTATTGGACCAGCGGGCCCAGCGCAGCCCGCGCACTCACAGCTTGCCGGCGGCCACGCCTTCCACGGGCGGCGGCGGCGTGACCAGCTCCTCGATCACCAGTGCGCGGTACGAATACGCCAACAACGCCCCTTCCGACGCCAGCACCGTGGCCACGTCGTCCGGCGCAGCGTCGGCCATGTCGATCAGCACGCCCGCGCAGCCGCGCTGCGCCAGCCCGACATAGCGCAGCATGAACTGATCCTCGCGCCCCGGCGACGGCACGCCGCCCACCGACTTGGCGCGATCGGCGAACGCCTGCGTGATCTCGCCCGGCGACACGGTCTGCACCTGCCCGATCTGCGGCAGGTCCGCCAGCCGAGGGACAGCCGCCTGCGCCGTGGCGGCGTCTTTGAACATCGCGAAGGCGTGGCCCTTGGGGTAGTAGGCGCCGGACATGGAAAACTGACCGGGGTCGGTGGCAAAGCCGCTCATCTGTCGCTCCTGGTGATGGTGGATGCCCCATTCTTGGCCCCCCGTGCCCGGTCGGGCGTAGGCCAAGGGGCGCTCTGCGCGTCGGCAACGGGCCAGGTGGATGACCTCATTGCGCGGGCGCGCACAGGCGCGCGCAGGGTGTCCACACGCGCGCGGCGCCTTTGACCGGCACCTTGGTCGGGCCGATATTTACTATGGATTCAGTAGCTGCCAGCGCCCGCCACACGGGCGTCAGAAGGCTACTCAGGCCTCAACCGGCACTTCTTCCAGATGCGCCTTGGCGATCGCCCAGACCTCGTGCGCCGGCAGGGTTTTGAGCTTGTGGTCGCTCCACACCTGGCGCCACAGGCGCGCACCGCGCCGGCCGTGGTGCAGGCCCAGCATGTGCCGCGCGATGGCGTACCAGGGCGTGCCGTGCGCGGCGGCTTCGCGCGCCATGTAGTCGACCATGGCCGCCTCCACCTCGTCCGGCGTGGTGTGCAGCGCTGAAGCCGCGCCCAGAAAGCGCGTGTCCCACTCGCGCATCAGCCAGGGGCGGTGGTAGGCCTCGCGCCCCACCATCACGCCATCGACGTGCTGCAGGTGCGTGGCGATCTGCTCGTCAGTGGTCACCCCACCGTTCAACGCGATGGTCAGCTGCGGAAAGTCGCGCTTGAGCTGGTAGACCACCTCATAGCGCAGCGGCGGAATCTCGCGGTTTTCCTTGGGCGACAAGCCCTTGAGCCATGCGTTGCGGGCGTGCACGATGAACACGCGGCAGCCCGCATCGGCCACCGTGCCCAAAAAGTCGCGCACAAAGGCGTAGCTTTCTTCCTTGTCGATGCCGATGCGGTGCTTGACGGTGACCGGTACGCTCACCACGTCCAGCATGGCCTTCACGCCATCGGCCACCAGTTGCGGCTCGGCCATCAGGCACGCGCCAAACGCGCCGCGCTGCACGCGCTCGCTGGGGCAGCCGCAGTTCAGGTTGATCTCGTCGTAGCCCCATTGCTCGCCCAGGCGCGCGGCCTGGGCCAGGCGCTCTGGCTCACTGCCGCCCAGCTGCAGGGCCACCGGGTGCTCTTCCGCGTTGAAGCGCAGGTGGCGTTCGGTGCCACCGTACACGATGGCGCCCGCGTTCACCATTTCGGTGTACAGCAGCGCGCGCTGGGTGATCAGGCGATGAAAGAACCGGCAGTGCCTGTCCGTCCAATCGATCATCGGCGCGACCGACAGGCGCCATGGGCTCATCGGTGGGTCTGTGGGAGGGGTTGGGTGCATGGATTGTTGATGACGCTGGACGCCTGCGCGGGTGCCTTCATGCGCCGGCAAGCGCTAGGCCAACCGCGTCGCTCGCGCTATGGGCCTATTGTGCTCACCGGGACGCGTTTTGTTGGCGTGCCTACCAGCTCACGCCCCGCCGGTTGAGCCCGGCACCATCGCCAGGACAAACCTGGCCCGGCCAGTCGGTCAAGCTCGACGGCGGCGCGCGGCCAGGGTGGCCAGCAAGGCGATCAGGCCCGTCAGCGTGCCCAAGGCCCAGGGCGCATCGGCGGGCACTGCGGCCACCGGTGTCGCGCGACAGGTACCGGTGATGGTCAGGCTCATCGCCACGCCGTAGCCCCCGCCGCTGTTGTTGACCAAGGCCACTAAGGGATAGTCGCCCGCACTCGGAAGCGACACGGTTCCAGATGCGTTGGTCGGCGCGCCGGTGTAGGTGCCGCCGCTGATGCCAGTGGAAAGGCCACCGATCGTCAAGCCCGTCAGCGAGTCGTCCACCAGAAAGCTGGAACTCACCGTCAGCGGAACTGACGTATCCACACCGCTGCCGAGTCGCAAAGTGCGCAGGAACTGCTGCGCGCTGGCCGGCTGGCCGCCTGCCCCGTTGCCAATCCAGCTGGACCCCGTGGGGGCGGTGCTCCAGCTGCCGTTGACGTCGAACGTGATCGCTGCAGGAGCCCACGTGCTGCCCCCGTCGCTGCTCCTCGACCAACTCGCATCTGTCCCGATAGTCACCGACGCGGTCGATTGGCCGGTGCCGCAGTCCAGCAGCACGGCGTTGCTTTGCGCCTGCGCGGCGGACGCCCACACCAGCGCAGCAAGGCCGAAGCCAATGCATTTCAGACCGATCGCAGGAGCAGAATTTACGGTCAACATGAGCCTTACCCGATAAAAGCCGTGATGCTACAAGAAGAAGATGCAGAAATCACGCGCGCATGACCTGAGACACCGAGGCCAAGCGCGCTCCGCGCGAGGCACGCGCCGGTCGAAAGTGCGCGACAAGCAGTCGCCAGCTCATCACGGCCAGGCACGTTCGATCCTGCCCAACAACCTAGGGTTGTGTTCAGCCGCACGCCACCGGGGCAGCCCGCCTCGTTCCACGCGCACGCTACCGTGCAGGCGCAACGCACCAGCCACCGAAGAACCTGAGAAAAAGCCCCAGCAAGCGGGGCTTCGAGCAACAGCCTATCGACCGGGCGCTTGCGCGTCAGCTCATGTGCAGGCCGCCGTTCACCGAGAAGTTGGCGCCGGTGGTGAAGCCCGCGTCGTCGCTGGCCAGCCAAGCCACGATGGAGCCGATTTCTTCCGGCTGGCCCAGGCGCTTGACCGGGATGGTGGCCACGATCTTCTCGAGCACGTCGGGGCGAATCGCCTTGACCATGTCGGTGCCGATGTAGCCGGGGCTGACGGTGTTCACGGTGACGCCCTTGCCTGCCAGCTCTTGCGCCAGCGCCATGGCAAAGCCGTGCATGCCGGCCTTGGCGGCGGAATAGTTGGTTTGGCCGGCCTGGCCTTTTTCGCCGTTGACGGAGCTGATCTGGATGACGCGGCCAAAGCCCCGCTCGACCATGTCAGGCACCACCTGCTTGGTCACGTTGAACATGCTGTTCAGGTTGGTGTCGACCACGGCGTCCCAGTCTTCGCGCGTCATCTTCAGGAACATGCGGTCGCGCGTGATGCCGGCGTTGTTGACCAGCACGTCAATCGGGCCGTGCTCGGCCTTGGCCTTGGCGAAGGCGTCGACCGTGGATTGCCAGTCGGCCACGTTGCCGACGCTGGCGTAGAAGGTGTAGCCAAGCGCTTTTTGCTCATCCAGCCACTTCTGATAGTCGCGCGTGGGGCCGCAGCCGGCGATGACCGTGAAGCCTTCTTTATGCAGGCGCTGGCAGATGGCGGTTCCGATGCCACCCATGCCACCGGTGACGTACGCTACTTTTTGACTCATTGACTGTCTCCTCTTTGAACTACAAAAACCATAGCTGGCGGCGCAACTGGGGCGCCGACATGCGCCCAATTTACCTTAAGCGCGGGTCACCGCGCCCAAGGGTTTACGCCAGCCATATGTGCTGAAAACGCGGCGCGATCAGGGTTGCTCAAGCGCCAGGGCCACGCCCATGCCGCCGCCGATACACAGGCCGGCCAGGCCGCGCTTGGCGCCGCTGCGCTTCATCTCATGCAGCAGCGTGACCAGAATGCGGCAACCTGACGCACCAATGGGGTGGCCGATGGCGATGGCGCCACCGTTCACGTTGACCTTGGCCGGGTCGATGTCCAGCAGCTTGTTGACGGCGCAGGCTTGCGCGGCGAAGGCCTCGTTCAGCTCGAACAGGTCGACGTCGCCCACCTTCCAGCCCGCGCGCTGCAGCGCCTTTTGCGTGGCGCCCACCGGGCCCAGGCCCATGGTGGCCGGGTCCAGCCCCACGGTGGCGTAGCTGACGATGCGCGCCAGCGGCGTCAGGCCCAGGTCGGCCGCCCTCTTGGCGCTCATGACCACCACCGCGGCCGCGCCGTCGTTGATGCCCGAGGCGTTGCCCGCGGTGACGGTGCCTGCCTTGTCGAAAGCCGGGCGCAGGCCCGCCAACGCTTCGGCGCTGGTTTTCTTGTTGATGAACTCGTCGGTGTCGAACACCACTGGGTCGCCCTTGCGCTGCGGAATGCTGACCGGCGTGATCTCTTCCTTGAACTTGCCTGCGTCTTGCGCGGCAGAAGCCTTCTGCTGGCTGGCCAGCGCCAGCGCGTCCTGCTGCTCGCGCGTGATGCCTTCCTGCTTGGCCACGTTCTCGGCGGTGATGCCCATGTGGTACTGGTTGTACACGTCCCACAGGCCGTCGACGATCATCGAATCGATCATCTTCCAGTCGCCCATGCGCTGGCCGTCGCGGCTGCCCAGCAGCACGTGGGGACTGGCGCTCATGTTTTCCTGGCCGCCCGCCACGACGATGTCGCTGTCGCCCGCCAGAATGGCCTGCTGCGCCAGCATCACCGACTTCAGGCCTGAGCCGCAGACGACGTTGATCGTCATGCCCGGAATCGACTTGGGCAGGCCCGCCTTGATCAGCGCCTGGCGCGCAGGGTTTTGCCCGGCGCCAGCGGCCAGCACCTGGCCCATGATGACCTGGCCAGAGGCCTCGGCCAGCAGCTCGCCGGTGACCTTGGCGCGCTCCAGCGCGGCCTGGATGGCGATGCTGCCCAATTGCGTTGCCGGCACTTTGGCCAGCGAGCCGCCGAACTTGCCCACAGCAGTGCGCGCCGCTGAAACGATAACGATGTCTTCCACTTTCTGCTCTCCTAATGATAGCTGCCAGCGATGGTGGGATGTGCGCTGGCGGCCTTTCTGACTTGAAACAGGTTAAAAGTGCCCGGCGCTCAGGCCTTGGCCTTGGCCTTGACGTAGCTGCCCGGCGCGGGCTCGATCGGTTCGTAGGCGGTGCCGCGGCCGTAGCGCTTGGGCGCAGCCACCTGCTTGCCGCCTTGGGCGCCCAGCCAGTCCGACCAGTCCGACCACCAGCTGCCTGGCGTTTCGGTGGCGCCGGCAATCCATTCGCTCACGTCGGCCGGAAATTGACCGTCGTCGCGCACCCAGTGCGAGCGCTTTTTGGCCGCCGGGGGGTTGATCACGCCCGCGATGTGGCCTGAGGCGCCCATCATGAAACGCTTCTTGCCTGGGAAAACCTGCGTACTGGCGTACGAGCCGCCAATGGGCACGATGTGGTCTTCGCGCGAGCCGTAGACGTAGATGGGTATGTCGATCTTGCGCAGGTCGATCTTCTCGCCGCACACCTCGGCCGCGCCGGGCTGCACGAGCTTGTTCTCGAGGTAGGTGTTGCGCAGGTACCAGGCGTAGAACGGGCCCGGCAGGTTGGTGGAATCGCTGTTCCAGTACAGCAGATCGAATGGCGGCGGCGTTTCGCCTTTCAGGTAGTTGCCGACGACGTAGTTCCACACCAGGTCGTTGGGGCGCAAGAAGCTGAAGGTGGAGGCAAGATCGTTGCCCTTGAGCATGCCGCCCGCGCCCATCTGCATTTCGCGAAAGCGCACCATGTTCTCGTCGATGAACACGTCGAGGATGCCCGTGTCGCGAAAGTCGATCAGGGTGGTCAGCAGCGTCATCGACGCCACGGGCTTCTCGCCGCGCGCCGCCAGCACGGCCAGGGCCGATGTCAGGATGGTGCCGCCCACGCAAAAGCCCAGCGCGTTGATGGTTTTGGCGCCGGTCAGCGCCTGCACCACGTGGATGGCCTCGATGGCGGCGTTTTCGATGTAGTCGTCCCAGGTGGCCTTTTCCATCGAGGCATCGGGGTTGCGCCAGCTGACGACGAAGGTGCGGTGCCCCTGGCTGACCGCGTAGCGAATCAAAGAGTTTTCAGGCTGCAGGTCGAGGATGTAGAACTTGTTGATGCAGGGCGGCACCATCAGGAACGGCTTTTCATACACCTTGGCCGTCAGCGGCTTGTATTCGATCAGCTGGAAATAATCGTTCTCGAACACCACGGCGCCTTCGGTAGTGGCCACGTTCTTGCCGACCTCGAACAGGCTTTCGTCCGTCATCGACACGTGGCCCTGACGCATGTCGTGCAGGATGTTGGCCAGGCCCTTGGCCAGGCTTTCGCCCTGCGTTTCGATGGCTTTTTGCTGCGCGTCGGCGTTCAGCGCCAGAAAGTTGCTGGGCGAGGCGGCGGCCACCCATTGCTCTACCGCAAAGCGCACGCGCTGGCGGCTTTTCTCGTCGCCCTCGGCCGCCTCGGCCATGGCCATCATCGTGCGGGCGTTGAGCAGGTAGGCGGCTGCGGTGAAGGCGGCCATGGGGTTGTCCGACCAGGCTTTCGACTTGAAGCGGCGGTCTTTCACCAGCGGGTTGGCCTGCAGCGTCTGGTTCCACAGCTCGCTGGCTTCGCGCACGTAGTTCTGTTGCAGCTCCAGCAGCTTTTCGGGGGGGAAGGTCAGCTGCGGCAGCTCGGCGCCGGGCGCGCCCTGAGCCATGGTGCTGAAGGCGCCCAGATCCATGTTCTGGAATTGCTCGAAAGCCTTCTTCCAGCCCTCGACCAGACCCATGTCCATGGCTGAAGGCATGCCTTGCGGCATCTTGCCCGCCATGCCTTGCCACAAAGAGGCGGCTTGCTCAGGTGTCATCGTTGTCTCCTGCGTTGTTATGGGCGCCCGTTGGCGCAGGGGGCTGGCTCGCCGCGGTAGCGTGGCGTCGTGGCGCGCCTTTCTTGACCCTGCACCGAAGTATGTTCAAACACCGTGACGGCGAACTGACATGGCGCCAATATACGCTGACTCTGACCGTGCCAACCCGCCCTGCGAGCACTTGGCCGCAGGGCATTCGCGCTGGCACGGGCCGCTTAGGCGCGGGAGTGGGTGCGAGCCGGCTGGTCCGTCAGCCACACGCAGGCGGCCATGCGGCCACTGCCCCCCAGCGCGGCCTGGTCGCGCCGGTAGGAGAAGAATCGGTCGGCACGTGCCACGGTGCACCAGTCGTCGCTGCTGTCGTTGCCGTAAATGGCGGCGACGCCCTGCGCGGCCAGCACCCGCCGCGCCAGCGCCGGCAGGTCGGCCAGGTATTTGCCAGCGCCGTGGGGCGCAAAGCAGGCAGCGGCGCCGCTGTCGGCGTCGACAAAGGCGGCGCGGACTTCGGCACCCACCTCAAAGGCGCGCGGGCCAATGCACGGGCCCAGCCACGCCAGCACGTCGTCTGCTGTATTTTTAATAGCGCCTGGCGCTGGTGCAGCGAGCGCCGCAGCCCGAAAAGACACCAAGGCGGCTTGCAGCACACCCGCCGCCAACCCCCGCCAGCCGGCGTGCGCCGCGCCAACAACGGTGCCGGCCCGGTTGGTGAAAAGCACGGGCAGGCAATCGGCCACCATCACGGTGCAGGCGCGGCCCGGGTGATTGCTGACGGCCGCGTCCGCCGTGGGCGCCGGCGCTGGCCCGGCGGCGCTGGGCTCGTTGCCAGGGCTGCAGCCGTCGCGCACCACAGTGCCATGCACCTGGTTGAGAAAGCCCGGCTGCGCCCCGCCCAGTGCGCGGGTCAGGTGCGCCCGGTTGGCCGCCACGGCCACCGGATCGTCACCCACGTGGTCGCCCAGATTGAAAAACCCGTAGGGCCCGCGCGAGGCGCCGTCGTGCTCAGACGCGCCGCGCGTGGTGAACAGCGCCCGCACGTGGCCGGGCGCCGGCCAGTCGGGGATCAGCCAGGGGGCGGCGCTGGCGGCGATGCTCATGGCTCGGCGTCCGGGCAGGCCGAGGGCTGCGCCTGCTGGAAAGCGGGCAACTGCATGCACGCCTGAAAAACGGCCATGGTGAGGGGGTATGGCGTCAGGTCGGAGTCAAAACGCTGGGCGTTGAAGATCTGCGGCACCAAGCAGCAGTCGGCCAGGGTGGGCGCGTCGCCGTGGCTGTAGATGCCACGGGTGCCCTCTGCCATGCGCGCTTCATAGGCTTGCAGGCCCACCGCGACCCAGTGGCGGTACCAGTCGGTCTTGGCGCCGTCGTCGGCTTTCAAGTCGTGCACCAGGTACTTGAGCACGCGCAGGTTGTTCAACGGGTGGATTTCACACGCCACGATTTGCGACAGCGCACGCACACGCGCGCGCCCGGGCGCGTCAGCGGGCAGCAGCGGGGGTGTGGGGTGGGTTTCGTCCAGGTATTCGATGATGGCCATCGACTGCGTCAGCCGAAGCCCGTCGCCCGTCTCCAGCATGGGCACCAGACCTTCCGGCGTCAGCGCAGCGAACTCGGGCTGCTTTTGTTCGCCTTTGGCCAGGTGCACCGGCACGTAGTCGTACTGCAGCCCTTTCAAAGCCAGGGCGATGCGCACCCTGAACGACGCGGAAGACCGGAAGTAGTTGTAAAGCTTCATGCCAAACCACTATACGTGAGCGGCCGGCCAGCAGGCCTGCGCGAAAAGGCGCGCTTCACAAAGCAAAACGCGCCACCTTTTGGGGTGGCGCGTAAGGGCGAAGACCACGCTGGTGCCGCACAGGCGGCGGCGCTTGGCCGATCAGCGCACGGGCTGGCCGCCCACGGGGGTGTTGTACGGCGCGTTGTAGGGCGCTGGCTGAGGGGCTGGGGCGGCGGGCGCCAGCTCGGCCAGGAAGATTTCCACGCGGCGGTTGTGCGCACGGCCCGCTTCGGTGCTGTTGCTGTCGACAGGTTCGCGCGAGCCACGGCCGTCGGTGCGGATGCGGCGCGTGTCCACGCCGCGCGTGGCGATGTAGTCGCGCACGCTGTTGGCGCGCGCCACGGACAGCGGGTTGTTGATGGCATCACTGCCGGTGGAATCGGTGTGGCCGATGATGGTCACTTCCAGATTGGGCTGCTGGCCCAGGCCCTGCGCGAACTGGTCCAGGATGGGGCGCAAGTTGGGCTTGATGTCGGCGCGGCCGGTGTCAAACGAGATATCGCTGGGGATGTTCAGCTTGAGCTGGTTGTCCGGCGTCTGCGTGACTTGCACGCCCGTGCCGGCGGTTGCAGCCTGCATCTGCTGGCGCTTGTTTTCCATGTAATGCGACCATGCGTAGCCGCCGGCTGCGCCCACCACGCCGCCAATGGCTGCGCCCTTGCCGTGGCCGATCAGGCCGCCGGCCGCCGCGCCCACACCGGCGCCAATGGCGGTATTGCGCTGCGCTTCGGTCATGTTGGCGCAACCGGTGGTCAGCACCGCTGCCGCCGTGGCCAGCACCAGCAGGCCGCGCCCGAAGATTTTTGAAGAGGGTCGTTGCATGAGAGATATTCCTTTAACGATGACGTTCAGTGGAACGCCGCAGCACGTTGGCATGGCGGCTTTCCCGAGGAGCAGGCGCCCCAAGGCGTCTACGAATCTAACGCTGCGGCGTGGCAGGCCGCTGTAGGACGCTTTCGCGTGCCCGATCAGTCAGGCGGCGCACTGCCGTGATGTGCGACCAATTTGGCAAGCAGGGCTCTCAACTGTTGCCGCTCCGCCGCATCCAGGCCGCCCAGCACGCGCGCCTGCACGTCGGGCATCAGCGCGGCGATACCCGCCAGCGCCTGCTCGCCTTCGGGCGTCAGCCAGAGCAATTTGCGGCGCCGGTCGCGCTCGGCGGGTTGGCGGTGCACCCAGCCCTTGGTGATGAGCCGCCCCACGACCGAGCCAATGGTGGCCGCGTCAAAAGCCGCGCGCTGCGCCAGCGTGATCTGGTCCACGCCCGGCGCATCGCTCAGCACGCTGAGCACGGCGAACTGCATGGGGGTGGCGTCGAAGCAGACGGTGTGCTCGGCAAACACCGCCACCGAGATCTGGTGCGCGCGCCGGATGAGGTAGCCAGGGGCCTGCTCTAGAACAAAAGCGTCGGGTTGCATGCCACCAGTTTAGAGGGCGCGGCGCACGTGGGCCGCCTGCGCGAGCCACTACACTGTTCAGCCCATGCAGCGCCGAACCATCAAGCACTGCCGCGAATGCGGAGCCGCGGTGGACTACCGCATCCCCGAAGGCGACACGCACGAGCGTGCCGTTTGCCCGGCCTGCGGCACCGTGCATTACGTCAACCCGCTGGTGGTGGTGGGCACCGTGCCCTACATCGGCGATCGCGTGCTGCTGTGCAAGCGGGCCATCGAGCCTCGCTGGGGCAAGTGGACGCTGCCAGCGGGCTTCATGGAGTTGGATGAGACCATGGCCGAGGGCGCGGCGCGCGAGACCGACGAGGAAGCGGGCGCGCAGATCGCCATAGGCCCGCTGTTCAGCACGCTGAGCATCCCGCGCGTGGGTCAGGTTCATGTGTTCTACCTGGCGGCGCTGCAAAGCGAGGCCTTCAACCCCGGCCCCGAAACGCTGGAAGCGCGTTTGTTCACCGAGGCCGAAGTCCCCTGGGACGAGCTGGCCTTTCTCACGGTGCGCGAAACGCTGCTGCGCTACTTTGAAGACCGGCGCCGGGGCCACTTCGGCATGCACGACATCGACATACCCTGGCCACCGCGATGAGCGAGCTTTCCCAGCTGGCCATCTTGGCACCCGGCGAGCCTTTCCCGCCGGTATCGCAGGCGTGGGGGCCCTCCAGCAGCGCGCCAGGTTTGTTGGCGGTGGGCGGCGAGCTGGATGTGCGTACGCTGCGCGCCGCCTACAGTGCCACCGTTTTCCCCTGGTTTAGCCACGGGGAACCCATTCTCTGGTGGAGCCCCGACCCCCGCATGGTGCTGCAGGTGGATGCGTTTCGCCTGCACCGCTCTTTGCGCAAGGTGATCGAACGCTTTCGCATCAGCCCGGCGTGCGAAATCCGCTTTGATACCGCGTTCGACGACGTGATGGCCGCCTGCGCCGCCTCGCCCCGGCCGGGCCAGGACGGCACCTGGATCGGCCCCGAGATGCGCCGCGCCTATGGCGAACTGCACCGCGCCGGCTATGCCCACAGCGTGGAAACCTGGGTGGCGGGCGAGTTGGTGGCGGGCCTGTACTGCGTAAGCATCGGCCGCGCGGTGTTCGGCGAATCCATGTTCACGCGCGTGACAGACGGCTCCAAACTGGCCCTGTCCGCACTGGTCGCCTGGTGCCGCTACCAAGGCCTGCCGCTGATCGATTGCCAGCAGAACACGGCGCACCTGGACTTCATGGGCGCGCGCGAAATGCCAAGGGCCGAATTCGCCCGCGCCGTGGCCGAATTGGCGCCCCAGCCCGCCCTCATTTGGAAATTCGATCCCGTATACTGGAACGCATTGCTGCCACCCCGCCCGGCCCAGCGTTGACCCACCTCAAGGACCTTCCCTTTCAGGCGCTGCAGTTCTACGCCACAGCGCCCTATCCTTGCAGCTATCTGCCCGGCAGGCAGGCCCGCTCACAGGTCGCCACGCCCAGCCACCTGGTCAACAGCGAGGCCTATTCCGATCTCGTGCAGCGCGGCTTTCGCCGCAGCGGCATGTTCACTTACCGCCCCTATTGCGACGGCTGCCAGGCCTGCGTACCGGTGCGCGTGTGCGTGAACCAGTTCCAGCCCGACCGCAGCCAGCGCCGCGCGCAGGCCAGGCATGGCGCGCTGGAAGTGCGCATACTCAAGCTCTGCTACGTGCCAGAGCACTACCAGCTGTACCTGCGCTACCAGACCGGCCGCCACACGGGCGGCGGCATGGACCAGGACAGCGTGGATCAATACACCCAGTTCCTGCTGCAAAGCAACGTCAATTCGCGCCTAGTTGAGTTTCGCGAACCTGCTGGCGCGCCCAGCGCCGGCGCGCTGCGCATCGTTTCCATCGTGGATGTGCTGAGCGACGGGCTGTCGGCCGTCTATACCTTCTACGACCCTGCTGACGTGCGTGCCAGCTACGGCACCTACAGCGTGCTGTGGCAGATTGAGCAGGCGCGCACGCTCGGCCTGCCTTACGTCTATCTGGGCTACTGGATCGACGGCAGCGCCAAGATGGCCTATAAAGCGCGCTTTCGCCCCTCCGAGCGTCGCATCGATGGCCAATGGCAAGCCGCACCCGCGGCGACCGCCAGCCCCCCTGCCCCTGCCGCCCCCCAGCCAACCTGAGTGCCCATGCGACGCCCCCATCCCGACGCCCACCCCACGCCCACCATCCAGGTGCTGGAGCGCATGTTCGCGCTGATCGACGTGCTGGCGTCGCGCGAAGAGCCGATTTCCCTCAAGGAAATCGCCGAGCAGACCGGCCTGCACCCGTCCACCACGCACCGCATCCTGAACGACCTGACCCTCGGCCGCTTTGTCGACCGGCCCGAGCCGGGCAGCTACCGGCTGGGCATGCGCCTGCTGGAGCTGGGCAATCTGGTCAAGGGCCGGCTGGACGTGCGCGACGCGGCCCTGGCGCCCATGCGCGACCTGCACCGCCTGATCCAACAGCCCGTCAACCTCAGCGTGCGCCAGGGCGACGAGATCGTCTACATCGAACGCACGTACAGCGAGCGCTCCGGCATGCAGGTGGTGCGTGCCATTGGCGGGCGCGCGCCTTTGCACCTGACATCGACGGGCAAGCTGTTTCTGGCGTCCGACGAATTACCGCGCGTGCGCGCTTACGCCACACGCACCGGCTTGGCCGGCCACACGCGCAACAGCATCACCCAACTGCCCGCGCTGGAGCGCGAACTGATCCGCGCACGCCAATCCGGCGTGGCGCACGACAACGAAGAGCTGGAAATGGGCGTTCGCTGCATGGCCGCCGGCATCTACGACGATCAGGACAAGCTGGTGGCGGGCCTGTCCATCTCCGCCCCGGCCGACCGGCTGGATGACAACTGGCTGCCCAAGCTGCAGCATACCGCGCAGGAAATCTCGGCGGCGCTGGGCCACACCGGGTCTTTGGCGCGCGGCTGACGCTCGGGGCTCGGCGCCCGGCCAGCAAGGCCAGCGCCCTCGGATTCAATACCCAATTGGCCTCTGGCGCCCGCTGTACCTGCGCTGGCAGCTATTCAATCAATAGCATTCAGGTGATGGCTACGGCCAACGGCGGGTGCTCCGGCAGGTCGCCGCGTTGGCTTGTCGCGTCGCCTTCACGCACCAAGGCGGTGCTGGCGGGCAGCCGGTCGGCCGCAACTGCCCAGCCAGGTCTATCAACAAAAACAGCTGCCAGCGCAGGTGCAACCTGCGCTGGCAGCTATCAAATTCATAGTCTTTGGTAGGCTTGGGATGCGCGGCACGCGGCCGTGGCGCTCACCGCCCCGCGCGCTCAGCCGGCGTAGCCGTTGCCTGCAAAGGTGGCGGCGGGACGCTCGTTCTCCACCCAGCGGCGCACGCGCTCGGCGTCGGCCAGGCGGCTGTATTTGCCGGTGGAATCCAGGAACACCATGATGACCTTGCGGCCCGCCACGCGCGCCTGCATCACCAGGCACTGGCCCGCCTCAGAGATATAGCCCGTCTTTTGCAGGCCGATCTGCCAGTCGGGCTTGTGCACCAGGCGGTTGGTGTTGTTGTACTGAAGCACGCGGCTGCCCACGGCCACTTCGTAGCCTTGCGACGTCGTCAGCTGGCGCATCAGCGGGTCTTGCGAAGCCGTGGCCACCAGCGTGGCCAGATCAACGGCGGAAGAACGGTTGGAGCTGGACAAGCCGGTGGGCTCCACATAGCGCGTGTCGCGCATGCCGAGGGTCGCGGCGCGGTTGTTCATCAGCGTGACGAAGCGCTGCAGGCCACCGGGGTAGCTGCGGCCGAGCGCGTGTGCGGCGCGGTTTTCGCTGGACATCAGCGCCAGGTGCATCAGCTCGCCGCGCGTCAGCGTGGTGCCCACGGCCAGGCGCGAACTGCTGCCTTTTTCATAGTCCACGTCTTCTTCGGTGATGGTCACCATCTCGTCCAGCGGCAAACGCGCTTCCGAGACCAGCAGGCCGGTCATCAGTTTGGTGATGGAGGCGATGGGCAACACCGCATGATCGTTCTTGCTGAACAGCACTTCACGGGTATCTTGATCGAGTACCAGTGCCACGCTGGATTTCAGGTCCAGTGGGTCGCCCGAATGGTGCAGGCCGGCCATCTGGGCCATGGACAGGCGCGGCGCGGGCGCCTCGCGCTGGGTGTGCACGGCGCTGCGCAGAGCGACGCGGTTTTCGCGTGCAGCCAGCCGTTCGGCACGTTGCTGCGCGCGGCTTTGGGCCTTGGTGCCGCCGACTGCGACCTTCAGGCGTTCGTTGCCTTTGGCACCGCTCTTGCCGCCCTTGGCATGGGCGGCCACTTTCTCGGCACCCTTGCCGGCGGCCACGGCGCGTTTGGAGTTGTTACGGCTGTCTTTGCGCGAATCGGCCTTGGCGACGGCGGCGGATTTGGCTGCGGGGGCTTTGGCAGCAGCAGATTTGGTGGCCGATTTGGCTGCCGGCTTGGCCGCAGCCTTGTGGGTTTCGGCGGACTTGGCGGCTTTCTTGGGCGCCGCGTGGGCGTACATCGCGGGGGTGGCGGCCAGCGCCAGTCCTATGGAAATGGCGCCAATGCCATCGCGCCACAGCCGAGTCCAACGATTTCCCAGTGCAGCCAGCGCCATCTTTTCACTCCAACCCATACTTCAGACAGGGCGCAAGTGTACTAAAACAAAAAAAGAGGCGCAATAACATAGACTTGCACCTCTTTTCTCATTTGTTTCTAGAGTTATACGGGTTAACCCTAGCCTTGTGCAGCCACCCTGTCAGCTTTGCTGTGTAACTTGTTGAGGGCACTCAGATAAGCCTTCGCGGAGGCGACCACGATGTCGGGGTCTGCGCCCACGCCGTTGACCACCCGGCCCGAGTTCTGCAGGCGCACCGTGACCTCGCCCTGGCTCTCGGTGGAGCCGCTGATCGCGTTCACCGAATACAGCACCATCTCGGCGCCGCTCTTGACGTGAGATTCGATCGCCTTGAGTGACGCGTCCACCGGGCCGTTGCCGTCGGACTTGCCGTGCACCTCTTGCCCCCCCACGGTGAAAACGACTTCGGCTTCGGGGCGCTCGCCGGTTTCGCTGCGCTGCGACAGCGACACAAAGCCGTACTGCTCTTTCTCGGTGGCCACGCTTTCGTCACCCACCAGCGCCAGGATGTCCTCGTCGAAGATCTCGCTCTTGCGGTCGGCCAGTTCCTTGAACTTGGCAAACGCCGCCATGATCTCGCCCTCGGACTCCAGCACCACGCCCAGCTCTTGCAGGCGCTGCTTGAAGGCGTTGCGCCCGCTCAGCTTGCCCAGCACGATCTTGTTGGCGCTCCAGCCCACGTCTTCCGCGCGCATGATTTCATAGGTGTCGCGCGCCTTCAGCACGCCGTCCTGGTGAATGCCGCTGGCGTGGGCAAAGGCGTTGGCGCCCACCACCGCCTTGTTGGGCTGCACGACGAAGCCGGTGGTCTGGCTGACCATGCGGCTGGCCTGCACGATCTGCGACGCATCCACGCCCACGTCCAGGCCGAAATAGTCGCGGCGCGTCTTGATGGCCATCACCACCTCTTCCAGCGAGCAGTTGCCCGCACGCTCGCCCAGGCCGTTGATGGTGCATTCGATCTGGCGCGCCCCGCCCAGCTTCACGCCCGCCAGGCTGTTGGCCACCGCCATGCCCAGGTCATTGTGGCAATGCACCGACCACACGGCCTGGTCGCTGTTGGGCACCTTTTCGCGCAGCGTCTTGATGAAGTTGCCATACAGCTCGGGGATGGCGTAGCCCACCGTATCCGGGATGTTGATGGTGCGTGCGCCTTCCTTGATCACCGCTTCGCACACGCGGGCGAGAAAGTCGATGTCGCTGCGGTAGCCGTCTTCAGCGCTGAACTCGATGTCGTCCATCAGGTTGCGGGCGAAGCGCACGGCCAGCTTGGACTGCTCGAACACCTCGTCGGGCGTCATGCGCAGCTTTTTCTCCATGTGCAGCGGGCTGGTGGCGATGAAGGTGTGAATGCGGCCGCTGGCCGCGCCCTTGAGCGCCTCGGCGGCGCGGGCAATGTCGCGGTCGTTCGCGCGCGACAGCGAGCAGATCGTCGAATCCTTGATGGCGTTGGCAATGGCCTGCACGCAGTCGAAATCGCCGTTGGAGCTGGCGGCAAAGCCCGCCTCGATGACGTCCACCTTCAGGCGCTCCAGCTGGCGGGCAATGCGCAGCTTTTCGTCCTTGGTCATGCTGGCGCCGGGCGACTGCTCGCCGTCACGCAAAGTGGTGTCAAAAATGATGAGCTTGTCGGTCATGGGTATCAACTCCTGTGTTTTTGGTATGTGGCGTTCATGGCTTAGGCTGCGCTCAGGCAACGACAACCGCGCATTGTGCGTCCTCAGGGGCCGACTCGGTCGCCCAACCGGCTGCGTGGGCACGGTGCAGGCCCGAGATCAAGGCCTGCATCGCCGCGGCAGAGGTGTCGCTGTCGGTGCCTACGCCGAAAAACGCGGGCGAATCGCCCAGGCGCAGCTCGACATACGCCATCGCGCGGGCATCAGCGCCTTCGCCGATGGCGTGTTGCTGGTAATCGATCACGCGCACCGGGCAGCCCACCGCCGCAGACAGCGCGCTGGCGAAAGCGTCGATGGGGCCGTTGCCCTGCCCTTGCACGGTGCAGGGCGCGCCTTGCCAGTCGATGTTGGCGCTCAGCTGCACGCGCCGCTGCCCGTCGTCGCCCGCGGCGGCTTCCCACACGCGGTGCTGGATCACGTTGCGCGCGTCCAGGCCGTACTCATGGCGAAACAGTTGCCACAGGTCGGCGGCGGTCAGCTCTTTACCGTCTCGATCCATCACGCGCTGCACGACCTGGCTGAATTCGATCTGCAGGCGGCGCGGCATGGCCAAGCCGTATTCGCTTTCGAGCAGATAACTCATGCCGCCCTTGCCCGATTGGCTGTTGACGCGAATCACCGCTTCGTAGCTGCGGCCCAGGTCTTTCGGGTCGATCGGCAGGTACGGGATTTCCCAGACATCGCCTTCGCGGCGCGCGGCAAAGGCTTTCTTGATCGCGTCTTGGTGCGAGCCGGAAAACGAGGTGTAGACCAACTCACCCACATACGGGTGGCGCGGGTGCACGGGCAGATGGTTGCAGTGCTCCACCGTGCGGCGCACCGCGTCGATGTCGGAGAAATCCAGCTGCGGGTCAACGCCCTGCGTATACAGGTTCAGCGCCACGTTGACCAAATCCAGGTTGCCGGTGCGCTCGCCATTGCCGAAGAGGCAACCTTCCACGCGGTGCGCGCCGGCCATCATGGCCAATTCAGCCGCCGCCACGCCAGTGCCGCGGTCGTTGTGCGGATGAACCGACAGAACCACTTCGGGCCGGTCGGCAAACTGCCGCACCATCCATTCGATCTGGTCGGCAAACACGTTGGGCGTGGCGTTTTCCACCGTCGTGGGCAGGTTCAGGATGATCGGCCGCCCGGCGCCCCAGGCGGTGATGGCGGTTTCGCAGGCCTGATGCGACACCTCCAGCTCAGCCAACGAAAAGGTCTCGGGCGAGTACTGCAAGATCCATTCGGTCTGCGGTTGTGCGTCGGTCAAGCGGCGCACCTGGCCGACGTGGCGCGCGATCAGCTCCATCACCTGCGGCACTTCCAGGCCGAACACCACGCGCCGCCACACGGGCGCAACGGCGTTGTAGACGTGAACAATCGCGCGGCGGGCGCCGGCCAGGGCTTGCACCGTGCGCTCGATCAACTCCTCTCGCGCCGGGGTCATGACCTGGATGGTCACGTCATCGGGAATGCGGCCTTCCTCGATGAGCTTGCGGACAAAATCGAATTCGGTCTGCGACGAGGCTGGAAAGCCGACTTCGATCTCTTTAAAACCCACCTGCACCAGCAGGTCGAACATGCGCAGCTTGCGAGCGGCGTCCATCGGCTCGATCAGCGCCTGGTTGCCGTCGCGCAGGTCGGTGGACAGCCAGACCGGCGCTTTCGTCAGCTGCGCGTCGGGCCAGCGGCGGCCTTCGAGTTGCACGGGCGGGAATGCGCGGTACTTGGTCTGCGGTTGCTTGAGCATGTCGATCTTTCGGTCAAAAGTGGATTCGACCAGCAACCCCCCAAAACACAACGGCCCGTTGCTGGTGCTAACGGGCCGTGGTTGGGTGCTATGGCTTTTTTTGCGCGCGCTACCGTCTCCGCCCGAAGGAGGTGGCTAGTAGGTTCAGAGCCATGCGTGTCATAGGAAGGCGCACTCTATCACAAAGCCACGCGCTTTCAGTCGTGCAGGCCGCGTTCGTCAGGCTCATCCGTCGACGTGCTGACGATGCTGACCGGCACACCCCGCCAGCGGCGCCAGGCATACAGCACGTAGCCGGACAAGCCGTAGCCCACGAACAAGATGAACAGCATCGTGGCCGGCTCGATGCTGATGACGGCAAACAGCAGCGCGATCAGCACCAGCACCACAAAGGGAACGCTGCGGCGCCCGCCAAAGTCCTTGAAGCTGTAGTACGGCAGGTTGGTGACCATGGTCAGGCCGGCGAACAAGGTCACGGCAAAGGTGATCCAGCCCAGATCGGCACGGCCAATGGGGTCGCTGCTCAGCAAGGAAATCACCGCGCGAAAGATCGGCACCTCACGGTGCGACACCAGCATGGCGCTGGTCAGCCAGATGAACCCCGCCACCAGCGCCGCGGCGGCAGGCGATGGCAGCCCCTGGAAGTAGCGCTTGTCCACCACCGCGGTGTTGACGTTGAACCGCGCCAGCCGCAGCGCCGCGCAGGCGCAATACACAAACGCCGCAATCCAGCCCCAGCGGCCCAGCGGGCGCAGCGCCCATTCGTAGGCCAGCAGTGCCGGTGCCGCGCCAAAGCTGACCATGTCGGCCAGCGAATCCATCTGTTCGCCAAACGCGCTTTGCGTGCCGGTCATGCGCGCCACGCGGCCGTCCAGGCTGTCGAGCACCATGGCCACGAAGATGCCGGTGGTGGCCAGGTCAAACCGCCCGTTCATCGCCATGACGATGCCGTAAAAGCCCCCGAACAGCGCCGCCAGCGTGAACAGGTTGGGCAGCACGTAAATGCCCTTGCGGCGCACGCGCTGCGACACGCCCAGTGGCGGCGCGGGCTGGCGCGGTTCAGGTTGGCGGTCGGGTGAATTCATGAATCAAATCGGTCGCTAGCGCAGGTGCAACCAGCGCTGGCAGCTATCAAATCTGTAGTATTGCGAGGCAGGCACGCCGCCCGGCCGCGCGCCGTGGCAGGTGCTGCGCGGCCATCTGTGAGCAAGTGTACGCCTGCGCGTGCGCCGCCCGGAATGACAAGGCCACCGCGCGGGTGGCCTTGTCGGGGTGCGGGCAAGCGCCAAGCAGGTGGCGCCGCCCACCGGCCTTTCGGCCGGGTGCGAACAACTTCGATCAGTTGCGCGACTGGTCCACCAGCTTGTTCTTGGCGATCCAGGGCATCATGGCGCGCAGCTTGGCACCCACCACTTCGATGCTGTGGTCGGCGGTGTTGCGGCGGCGTGCGGTCATGCTGGGGTAGCCGGTGCGGCCTTCCACAATGAACTGCTTGGCGTAGTCGCCGTTCTGGATGCGCTTGAGCGCGTGGCGCATGGCCTTGCGCGACTCTTCGTTGATCACCTCAGGGCCGGTCACGTACTCGCCGTACTCAGCATTGTTCGAGATCGAATAGTTCATGTTGGCGATGCCGCCTTCATAGATCAGGTCGACGATCAGCTTCAGCTCGTGCAGGCACTCGAAGTACGCCATTTCAGGGGCGTAGCCAGCTTCGGTCAGGGTTTCGTAGCCCATCTTGATCAGCTCAACCGCGCCGCCGCACAGCACGGCCTGCTCGCCGAACAGATCGGTCTCGGTCTCTTCCTTGAAGTTGGTCTCGATGATGCCGGCCTTGCCGCCACCGTTGGCCATGGCGTAAGACAGCGCCAGGTCACGCGCCTTGCCGGTTTTGTCTTGATGCACCGCCACCAGGTGGGGCACACCGCCGCCTTGGGTGTAGGTGTTGCGCACGGTGTGGCCGGGGGCCTTGGGCGCGACCATCCACACGTCCAGATCGGCGCGGGGCACCACCTGGTTGTAGTGCACGTTGAAGCCGTGGGCAAAGGCCAGCGAGGCGCCTTGCTTGATGTTGGGCTCGACGTTGTTCTTGTAGACCTCGGCGATCTGCTCGTCGGGCAGCAGGATCATGACCACGTCGGCGGCTTTCACCGCGTCGTTCACTTCCATCACGGTCAGGCCGGCCTTGCCGACCTTGTCCCAGCTGGCGCCGCCCTTGCGCAGGCCGACGACGACTTTCACGCCGCTGTCGTTCAGGTTCTGCGCGTGCGCATGGCCTTGGCTGCCGTAGCCGATGATGGCGACGGTCTTGCCTTTGATCAGGCTCAGGTCGCAGTCTTTGTCGTAGAACACTTTCACGTCGTATCTCCTTGGAATGACAGGGTGTAAATCAGGGAACTTGCTATTTAAAAAGTACCGGCCAGCGACCGCTGGTCGGGCGCTAGACGCTTAAACGCGCAACAGGCGCTCGCCCCGCCCGATGCCGCTGGCACCGGTGCGCACGGTCTCGAGGATGGCGGTCTTGTCGATCGAATTCAGGAAGGCGTCGTGCTTGGACTGGTCGCCCGTCAGCTCGATGGTGTAGCTCTTGTCGGTCACGTCGATGATGCGGCCGCGGAAGATGTCGCAGGTGCGCTTGATCTCCTCGCGCTCCTTGCCCACGGCGCGCACCTTCACCATCATGTGTTCGCGCTCGATGTAGCTGCCTTCGGTCAGGTCGACCACCTTCACCACCTCGATCAGGCGGTTCAGGTGCTTGGTGATCTGCTCGATGGTGTCGGCCGAGCCGCGCGTCTGGATGGTCATGCGCGAGAGGCTTTCGTCCTCGGTCGGCGCCACGATCAGCGATTCGATGTTGTAGCCACGGGCCGAGAACAGCCCCACCACGCGGGACAGGGCGCCCGCCTCGTTTTCAATCAGAACGGCAATGATGTGTTTCATGGTCGAGCCCTCTTCTTGCCAACGTGAAAGCCTGCGCTTTCACCGCCCTCCTCCGCAGCCGGTAAGCGGCGGACTCGGCGGGCAATAGATTCGTCAAATTACAAAAATGATAGCTGCTGGCGCACTGCTGACGGGCGCCAGAAGCCGATTTAACTTACAGGTCGTCGGCGCCCAGGAGCATCTCGGTGATGCCCTTGCCGGCCTGCACCATGGGGAACACGTTTTCGGTCGGGTCGGTGCGGAAGTCCATGAACACGGTGCGGTCCTTGAGCTTGCGCGCCTCGCGCAGCGCGCCTTCCACGTCCTGCGGGCGCTCGATCAGCATGCCGACGTGGCCATACGCCTCGGCCAGCTTCACGAAGTTGGGCAGCGCGTCCATGTAGCTGTGGCTGTAGCGGCCAGAGTATTCGATCTCTTGCCACTGGCGCACCATGCCCAGGTAGCGGTTGTTGAGCGCGAGGATCTTGATCGGCGTGTTGTACTGCAGGCAGGTGGACAGCTCTTGAATGCACATCTGCACCGAGCCTTCGCCCGTCACGCAGAACACTTCGCTCTCGGGCTTGGCCAGCTTGATGCCCATCGCGTAGGGAATGCCCACGCCCATGGTGCCCAGGCCACCGGAGTTGATCCAGCGGCGCGGCTCGTTGAACTTGTAGTACTGCGCGGCCCACATCTGGTGCTGGCCCACGTCGGAGGTGATGTAGGCGTCGGCGTCCTTGGTCATGTTCCACAGCGTCTCGATGACTTTCTGCGGCTTGATGACGTCGGTGTTGTCGCGGTCGTACTTCATGCAGTCGCGCGAACGCCAGCCTTCGATCTGCTGCCACCACGCGTCCAGCGCGGCCCGGTCGGGCTGGTGGCTGGCCTCGCGGATCATGCCCATCAGGTCGGTGAGGACGTCCTTGACGTCGCCCACGATCGGCACGTCGACCTTGACCCGCTTGGAGATGGACGAAGGGTCGATGTCGATGTGGATGATCTTGCGATCGACCGAGGCGAAATGCTTGGTGTTGCCGATGACCCGGTCGTCAAAGCGCGCGCCCACGGCCAGCAGCACGTCGCAGTTCTGCATCGCGTTGTTGGCTTCCCAGGTGCCGTGCATGCCCAGCATGCCCAGGAAGCGCCGGTCTTCGGCCGGGAACGCGCCCAGGCCCATCAGCGTGTTGGTGACGGGGTAATTCAGCATGTCCACCAGCTGGCGCAGCTCGGCCGAGGCGTTGGACAGCAACACACCGCCGCCGGTGTAGATGTAGGGGCGCTTGGCGTTCAGCAAAAGCTGCATCGCCTTGCGGATCTGGCCCGAGTGGCCCTTTTTGACGGGGTTGTACGAGCGCATCTCGATGCTCTCGGGGTACCCCTTGTAGGCAGCCTTGTTGAAAGACACGTCCTTCGGAATATCGACCACCACGGGGCCGGGGCGGCCGGTGCGGGCGATGTGGAACGCCTTCTTCATCACGTCGGCCATGTCGCGCGCATCCTTGACCAGGAAGTTGTGCTTGACGACGGGACGGGTGATGCCGACGGTGTCGCATTCCTGGAAGGCGTCCAGGCCGATGGCGGCGGTGGGCACCTGGCCGGAGATGATCACCATCGGGATCGAATCCATGTACGCCGTGGCGATGCCGGTGACCGCGTTGGTCAAGCCGGGGCCGGACGTGACCAGCGCCACGCCCACGTCGCCCGTGGCACGTGCGTAGCCGTCGGCGGCGTGCACGGCGGCCTGTTCGTGACGCACCAGCACGTGCTGGATGGTGTCTTGCTTGTAGAACGCGTCGTAAATGTGCAACACCGCGCCGCCTGGGTAGCCCCAGACGTACTTCACGTCTTCGGCCTGCAAGGCCTTGACCAGAATTTCAGCGCCGCGGAGTTCTTCGGAATCGCCGCGGGCAGAGGCTGCGGCGGCCGACTTGATTTCGGCTTTGGAGATTTCCATGATGAGATGAACCTTTCGAGAATTTCTCTGACGAAATACCTTGGGTGCCCCTTGCCAGCCCTCGTGAGGCCGCTTCAGGACTTGAGACCACGCGCCATGGACGACCCCACTTCTGTCGCCGGACGGTGACCCGTTTGCCTTGATGACTGCAACTGCCCATTATCGCATTGCAGCATGGCGCTCTGAAAGGGTCTGCCCGAAAATTCTTGGCTAGGCGCGGTGCCATAATCCGGCGCCTGCCGGCACAGTGCGGTCGCCGGCCAACACCCAACCCACGCAGTCGCAGTGCCCGGCGCCCCTCGCTGATCGAACGATTTGGCCACCGAACAAGAACTATCTGACTTCCTCAAAAGCGTGGAAAAACGGGCTTTCAAGCGCTCGATGTACCACGTACGAGACGAAGACGCGGCACTCGACATCGTGCAAGACAGCATGATGAAGCTGGCGGAGCACTATGGGGACAAGCCCGCGGGCGAGTTGCCCATGCTGTTCCAGCGCATCCTGTCCAACAGCACGCTCGACTGGTTCCGCCGCCAGAAAACGCGACGCGCTGTGTTTTCGAACATGAGCGACTTCGAGTCGCCCGACGGGGACGGCGACTTCGACTTGCTGGAAGCCTTCGCCGGCGCGTCGAACGCCGAGCAGATCGAGAGCGCGGAAGACGCCACCCGCCGCAGTGAAATCCTGGCAGCGATTGAGTTACAGATAAAGGCGCTGCCAGCCCGTCAACGAGAGGCGTTTTTAATGCGTTACTGGGAGGAGATGGATGTTGCAGAAACTGCGGCCGCCATGGGTTGCTCTGAAGGCAGTGTGAAAACGCACTGTTCCAGGGCGGTTCAGGCACTGGCCAAGGCGCTGCGCATCAAGGGAATCGCACCATGACCAAACCTTACCTCCCCCAGATGGCAGAAGTTGCGCAGAACCGCTTCGGCCTGCGCGTGGCCGCGCGATTGTCCGCCGGGGCCGAAGACCTGCCCTACGATATCAGCGAACGGCTGCGCGCCGCGCGCATGCAGGCCATGGCGCGGCGCAAGCAGCCCGTGGCGGTCACCCGGCTTCGCACCGCCAATGCGGTTGTCCGCCACGGAAACACCTTGACGCTGGGCTCGGGCGAAGATGGGCTGGGCTTTTGGGGGCGCCTCACGTCGCTGGCGCTCGTGTGCGCCTTGGTCATCGGCCTGGTTGCCGCCAATGTGGTTCAGGACGATGACCGTACGACGGAGGTGGCCGACCTGGACGCCTCTTTGCTGACGGACGATTTGCCGCCGGAGGCCTACTCCGATGCAGGTTTCGTGCAATTTCTGAAAACCAGCGGCCAGTCGACGACTGTCAGCCACTGATCGACAACTGCACACTCTGCGAATGCGTGCCACGGCCCCGCTTCTCCTGCTGCTCGTCGTTTTGGCCATCGCACCCGCGTTCGGCCAGACCTCGTCGTCGGGCGCCGGCACTCAGGCGGCTGTGGGCAGCCTGCCGTGGAGCAGCCTGAACGCCGAGCAAAAGCGTGCGCTGGCGCCGCTGGCCAACCACTGGCGTGGCTTGAGCTCTGATCAGCAGCGCAAGTGGGTGGCGGTTTCCCATAACTTCAACCGCATGTCGCCCGATGAGCAGACCACGCTGCAGGGCCGGATGGCCGAGTGGGCGCAGCTGACGGCAGCGCAGCGCACCCAGGCCCGCCTGAATTTTTACGAGGTGCGGCGCGTGCCTGCGGATGAGAAGCGCGCCAAGTGGGAGGAGTACCAGGCTCTACCCGCCGAAGAGCGTGAACGGCTTGCCGGCGATCGGCCCAAAGCCCCGGCGGGTGCGGCCCCGGCGCTGCGCCCTGCCCCACGCACCCGTGTGCTGCGCCCCGCAGAGGCCGCCGGGCCGGGCGCGGTGGCCAGTTCGCCCGCCGCCTTCCGGTCGGCGGCGCCGGTGAATCGCAATACACTCCTGCCTCAGCCACCGGCTTCGGTGGCCAGTACCACGACGCGCTGAGCGCCCGCTTGCAGGGCGCTGCGCTGTTTCACAAGCCCCTCGCCTTGCACCCAGCGGTCTGGCCGCCGCTTCCGGATATGCCCTCGCTCGACGCCCCCGCCGCGCGCCCTCTTGCCTCGCCCCCCTCGCAGTCTTCGCGGATGCGCGCGCCTTCGCTGCGTCGCCGCATGGCGTGCTGGATGTACGAAGGCATGCTGATGTTCGGCGTGGTGTTCGTGGCCGGCTACATCTTCAGCGCCAGCACGCAGACGCGCCACGCCCTGGACAATCGCCACGGGCTGCAGGCTTTTCTTTTTGCGGTGTCGGCGCTGTATTTCGTCTGGTTCTGGACCCGCGGCCAAACCTTGGCGATGAAGACCTGGCACATCAAGGTGGTGGATAAATCGGGCCACCCGCTGCGAGGCGGTCGCGCCTTGTTGCGTTACGTGTTCAGCTGGGTCTGGTTTCTGCCACCACTGGCGGCCATGGCGCCCTGGCCACTCAGCGGCGCGGAAGTCGCGTTGTTGATGGCCGGCTGGGTGGCTGTGTGGGCCCTTTTGAGCCGCTTCAACCGCGAGCAGCAGTTCTGGCACGACATCTGGGCCGGCACGCGCCTGATCGACGTGCAACCGGACGTGAGCCGCCGGCGTACCTGAGGCCGCCCGCCGCGTGAACGCCTTCCGATTACCTGCGCCCACCGCCGCTGCCTGCCCACCCTCAACTTCGCTTTGACCATGCCACCCGATGCCCGCCTCAACCCCGTGAATCCGCAGAAGGCGCGCACCGGCCTTTCGCGCGTCTGGCATGCCGGTTTGTATTCCCTGGCCGGGTTGCGCGCGGGGTGGCGCGAGCCCGCCTTTCGCCAGGAAGCCATCTTGGCCGTGGTGTTGGTGCCCCTGTCTTTCTGGCTGGGGCGCAGCTGGGTGGAAGTGGTCATGCTGGCCGGCTCCGTGCTGCTGGTGATGATCGTAGAGTTGCTCAACACCGGCATCGAAACCGTGGTGGACCGCATCGGCCCTGAATGGCACGCGCTGTCCAAACGGGCCAAGGACATGGGCTCGGCCGCGGTGCTGCTCAGCCTGCTGATCGCCGGCGGCGCCTGGGCGGCCGCCATCTACACCCGATTCTTCATCGTATGAACGATTCCGTGACCGCTCCTGAACCTGCGTTTTCGATCTGCGTGTATTGCGGCTCGCGCCCCGGGAGATTCGCCGCGTACGCAGAGACAGCCCGCGCCGTCGGCCAATGGATTGGCGCCCAAGGCGGGCAACTGGTCTACGGCGGCGGCCGCGCAGGGCTGATGGGCGAAGTGGCCAACGCCACCTTGGCCGCTGGCGGGCGTGTGGTCGGCGTCATTCCGCGCGCGCTGGTGGAACGAGAACACGCTCATCGCGGCTGCACCGAGTTGCACGTGGTCGAAAACATGCACGAGCGCAAGCGCTTGATGGCCGAACGCGCCGACGCATTTTTGGCGCTGCCCGGCGGCATCGGCACATTTGAAGAGCTGTTTGAAACATGGACCTGGCGCCAGCTGGGCTACCACAACAAGCCCATCGGTGTGCTCAACCAAGATGGCTACTACGACCACCTGCTCACCTTCATGCACCACAGCGTAGACGAAGGGTTCATGGATGGGCATCAGTGGGACTTGATCGCCACCGGCACAGCGGCAGAGCCCCTGCTGAAGGAGTTGGTCACCAGCGCCGGCTTTCCCAAGCTCGCCAAGCTGGACGGCATCTGACCGCTGGCGCTGAACCGGCGATCCGCGGGCATCCGCACGTATCCGCTGCTATCCGCGGGGCGCCAAACACCAAAACGCCGCGTTCAGCCTAAAGCTGACGCGGCGCACGTCGGATCAACTCGCGTTAGGTGGGGCGACTGACCCCACCTTCACGGCCCGGGCCTCAATCCCAGCGATAGCTCTCGCGGGTTTCCCAGTCCTTGACCTGCTTTTCGGCTTCGTCTTGCGCAATGCCCATGCGCTCTTGCAGCTTGCCGACCATCTGGTCGCGCTTGCCGGCGATCACATCCAGATCGTCGTCGGTGAGCTTGCCCCACTGCTCTTTGACTTTGCCTTTGAATTGCAGCCAGTTGCCTTTGACGGTGTTCTCGTTCATGTAGGGTCTCCTGACGCCGCTTCACCCTTCGTGACCGCTTCACGAATTCCAAGTGCTGCGTGCGATGGAGTCACTTTACGGGCGTATCCGCGCGGTGGCCGTCAGCCCACGCGCCCTACACGTGTCAGTGTCGGCCTACTCTAGGCAGTACGGCTGGGCGCCGCAGGCTCCGGCAGGAAAAGCTGCTGCACGTCGCTCAAGAAATCAAAGCCGCGCGGCGTGGGCCGCCACCAGGCACCGTCTTGCGCCAACCAGCCCTTTTGCTCTGCTTCTGATAGCTGCCGGCGCACACTGCTGGCGGGCAAGCCGGTTTTATCGCAAAAATCCTGCACCGTGAACCCATCGCGCAAGCGCAGCGCATTCACCATGTATTCAAACGGCAGATCGCGCCGCGCCACCTCGTGCGCCTCGGCCACGGCGTCGCCTGCCAGCGCCTTGTCCATGTACAGCTCGGGCTGTCGGTAACGCACCTGGCGCAGGATGCGGTGCGCGAAGCTGATCTTTCCGTGGGCCCCCGCGCCAATGCCCAGGTAATCGCCAAATTCCCAGTAGTTCTGGTTGTGCACGCTGCGGTGGCCGGCGCGCGCGTAGGCGGATACTTCATAGCGCTCCATGCCCGCCTCGGCCGTGCGCGCGATCAGGTGGTCCAGCATGTCCCAGGCGCTGTCGTCGTCGGGCACCTTGGGCGGAAACTTGGCGAAGACCGTGTTCGGCTCGATCGTCAGGTGGTAGAGCGACAAATGCGGCGGCGCGTACGACAGCGCGGCGTCCAGATCGGCCTTCAGCTCGTCCAGCGTCTGGCCGGGCAGCGCGTACATCAAGTCCAGATTGAAGGTGGTGAACGCCCGCGCGGCTTCTTCGACCGCTGCACGCGCCTGCGCGGCGTCGTGCACGCGGCCCAGCGCCTTCAGGTGCGCGTCGTTGAAGCTCTGCACGCCAATCGACAAACGCGTGACGCCCGCCGCACGGTAGGCGGCGAAGCGCTCGCGCTCAAACGTGCCGGGATTGGCTTCGAGCGTGATCTCGCACACGGGCGTCAGCGGCAGGCGCGCGCGCAGACCCGCAATCAGCTGGTCGATCGCCTCGGGCGAGAACAGGCTGGGCGTGCCGCCGCCAATGAAGATGCTGTGCACCGGCCGGCCCCAGATCAGCGGCAGGCTGGCTTCCAGGTCGGCCAGCAGCGCGGCCACGTAGCGCTGCTCTTGCGCGGCGGCGTCGGCCCCCGCGCGGCGCTCATGCGAGTTGAAGTCGCAGTACGGGCACTTCTTGAGGCACCAGGGGAGGTGCACATACACCGACAGCGGGGGCAGCGCCGGCAAATGCAGCGTGCCGGGGCGCATGTAATGCTGAATATCGTGCTGCATGGGGCGATTGTGGGTCGGCCGGCCCGGCTGTGCACGGCGTCGCACCGGATGACCGGCGCGGAGTCAGGCCAACCAGCGCTGGCGCATCAGCTCGATCATGGCGCGGGTGGCCTGCCCTCGGTGGCTGTGGGCGTGCTTCACCTCGGGCGGCAACTCGGCAAAGGTCTTGCCCAGCTCGGGAATGATCATCACGGGATCAAAGCCGAACCCGCCCTCGCCGCGCGGCGCGCGCGCGATCTCGCCCACCACGCGGCCGACGGCGATCAGCGGCTCGGGGTCGTCCGCGCTGCGCAGTGCCACCAGGGTGCTGACCATGGCGGCGCGGCGGTTGTCGATGTGCTGCATTTGCTCGAGCAGCGCGCGCACGTTGTTGGCGTCGCTCTTGTCGTACCCGAACTGCGTGGCGTAGTAGGCGGTGTCGACGCCGGGCAGGCCGCCGAAGGCGTCTACGCACAGGCCGGCGTCGTCGGCCAAGGAGGGCAGCCCGCTCTCGCGGGCCGCGTGGCGCGCCTTGGTCAAGGCGTTTTCGACGAAGGTGCGGTAAGGCTCGGGCGCCTCGCTGATGGCCAGGTCGGCCTGGCGCACCAGGCGCATGCCCAGCGGTTGCAGCAGGGTTTGCAACTCGGCCAGCTTGCCGGCGTTGTTGGAGGCGAGGACGATTTTCATAGTCAAATCAGGCTGTGGCCCAGTCTGCACCAGCGCTGGCAGCTATCAAACCAATAGTGCCTGCTGCTGCAGCGCGATGAGTTCGCCAATGCCTTTTTCGGCCAGGTCCAGCAGGCGGTTCATCTCGGTGCGCGAAAAGGCCGCGCCTTCGGCGGTGCCCTGCACTTCGACGAAGTGGCCGGCGCCGGTCATCACCACGTTCATGTCGGTGTCGCAGGACGAATCCTGCACGTAGTCCAGATCGAGCACGGGCGCGCCGCCGACAATGCCGACCGACACGGCCGCCACCGGGTGAAGAACGGGTGATTCGGTGATCAAGCCACGCGCCAGCAGCCAGCTGACGGCGTCTTGCGCCGCCACGTAAGCGCCGGTGATGCTGGCGCAGCGCGTGCCGCCGTCGGCCTGGATCACGTCGCAGTCGAGCTGGATGGTGCGCTCGCCCAGTTTCTTCAGGTCGAACACGGCGCGCAGGCTGCGGCCGATCAGCCGTTGAATCTCCTGCGTGCGCCCGCTTTGCTTGCCTTTGGCGGCCTCGCGGCTGCCCCGCGTGTTGGTGGCGCGCGGCAGCATGCCGTATTCAGCCGTCACCCAGCCTTCGCCGCTGCCGCGCTTGTGCGGCGGCACTTTCTCTTCGACCGAGGCGGTGCACAGCACCTGCGTGTTGCCCACCGAGATCAGCACCGAGCCCTCGGCGTGCATGGTGTAGCCGCGCTGGATGCGCACGTCGCGCAGCTGGTCGGGCGCGCGGGCAGAAACGATGAGGTTATGGGTGGTCGTCATGTGAGCTTGTTCCAAGGCAGCGCTGCGCTGGCCAAACGGGGCCGGTGCAGCGGCGCGGGCTAAAAAGGAAGAATCAGCGGTTGCGCGAGGCGGTGCGCTGAATCGCTTCGTTGATTTCGGCGATGGAGCGCTCGATGGCATCGTCGTCCAGGTCGTCCAGAGCCGGATCCAGCCCGCCCGACTGGATGGTGGAGGCGAAGACCTCATCGCTCATCATCTGCGTTTCGGTGAAGCCGCTGGGCTGGAAAGCCGATTCGGAAGGCGTTTCCCATTCCAACGCGATGACGGTGACGTTGTCGGAACGCTCGCCAGCGATGGCCAGCGCCCGCTCGACCAGCGCCGGCACGGCGTCGGCCACCGGCACGTCGGCCAGCATGCTGACGATCTCGTCGTCTTCCACGCTGCCCCACAGGCCGTCGGAGCACAGCAAAAGCTTGTCGCCTTCGCGCAGCTTGAGCGGCCCGGCCACGTCGAACATGGGCCGAACGGTGGAGCCCAGGCAGGTGAACAGCACGTTGCGGTTGACGCCCTCGGTGCTGGCGCCGGAGCTGGCTTGTGCCTCGATGTAGGAATGGTCGCGCGTGCGCGACAGCAGCGCGCCGTCACGCACGACGTACAGCCGGGAGTCGCCGCAGTGCGCCCAATGCAGTTCGCCGTCCTGGATCAGGCCGGCCACCAGCGTGGTGCGGGGCGTGTCCATCAGCGCCTGTTCGCTGGCGTAACGAATGATCTGGTGGTGCGCGGCCATCACGCCGGTGGCCAGAAAGCCCTGCACGGAAGGCAGCGACGGCTTGGCGTCGCGCTGGAACAGCGTGGAAAGCGTCTGCAGCGCGATCTGCGCGGCCATTTCGCCTTCAGGGTGGCCGCCCATGCCGTCGGCCAACAGAAACAGCACGGCATCCCTGGTGTAGGAATAGCCCATGCGGTCTTCATTTTTTTCGCGGCCGCCGCGGCGGCTGAGTTGGAACACCGAGAATTTCATCGAGCGATGCGCTTATTTTTGGTGCGTGCCCATGCGCGTGGCCCGCTTGAGATTCTTCTTGGTGTCGTTGAGCATGGTGTCGAACTGCAAGCGCACCTTTTCACCGACGCTGAGCTTGGTGTATTGGCGCTCGCCTTCGCGGCTCAGCTCTTTTTGCAACGCAAACACCGATTGCGGACGCGAAAGCGGGTCGAGCGACATGCACCACTCCACCACTTCGATCAGGTTGTCCGAATACACGCCGCGCAGGCGCGTCAACGACAGCGCGAGGCGGTCTTTCTCCAGCCGCTGCGGCGCATCGTTGGGCGGGTAGCCTTGCATGCACGAGTAAATGCACGCGCCGATGGCGTAGATGTCCGTCCACGGCCCCATGGTGGAGTCGCGGCGGTACATCTCGGGCGCGGCAAAGCCCGGTGTGTACATCGGGCGGGTGAAGTTGCCTTCCTTGTTCAGCACCTCGCGCGCGGCGCCAAAATCCAGCATCACCGCGCGGTTGTCGTCGGTGATCATGATGTTGGCGGGCTTCAAATCCAGGTGCAGCATCTTGTGCTGGTGCACGATGCGCAAGCCGCGCAGGATCTCGTCGTACAGCGAGCGGATCGTGGATTCGCGGAAGACCTTCTGCTTTTTCTGCTCGCGCGCGGTGACGATGAAATCCTGCAGGCTGGCCCCTTCCAGGTAGTTCATCACCATGTACACGGTTTCGTTCTGGCGGAAGAAGTTCAGCACGCTCACCACCGACGGATGGGAGATCTGCGCCAGCGAACGGCCTTCTTCGAAGAAACTCTTCAAGCCCAGGCGGTACAGCGACAGCTTTTCGGGTGCGACGTGCGGCACCAGCTCGCCGGGCTCGCGCATGGTCAGCGCCGAAGGCAGGTATTCCTTGACGGCGACCTGCTGGCCCTCGTTGTCCACCGCAAGGTAGACCACGCCGAAACCACCAGCCGAAAGCCGCCGGACCACGCGGTATCCACCGATCACCGTATCGGGCGGCAGAGGAGCGGGTTTGAGCTTTGACATAATTTGATGCGCAACACCGGCACGAAGCTGGTGTGCCTGGCGCCAAAGCCAACTCGCCCACCCTAGCCGCGTCAACACCGGGAAATATCACATGTCAGTTTACAGTATGACCGGCTTCGCCAGCGGCCAACAAGCCGTGGCCACCCCCGAGGGCGACGCCCCCGTGTGGAAGATTGCCGCCCCGCGCGTGGCCGTGGAGCTGCGTTCGGTCAACAGCCGCTTTCTGGACCTTGCCTTTCGCCTGCCCGATGAGCTGCGCCCGCATGAGCCGGCGCTGCGTGAGCTGCTCACACGCCAGCTCAAACGCGGCAAGGTCGAACTGCGCGCCTACGTCGAGGGCCGCGAAGACGCCGCCCTGACCGACCCGCCCCCGCGCGCACTGCAGCGCCTGGCATCGCTGCAAGACCAAGTGCGCGTGTGGCTGCCCGACGCCCGCCCCTTGAGCGTGACCGACGCACTGCGGCTGGCCGGCGGCGCCAGCGCCAGCCACACCGAAGACCTGGGCGAAACCCTGCTCACGCTGGCCGGCGCGGTGTTGAAAGACTTCGTCGCCGCCCGCGCCCGCGAGGGCGCCCGCCTGGCCGACCTGCTGCTGGCCCGCGTGGCCGAGCTGCGCCGCCTGGCCAAAGAGGCCGAGCCGCTGGTGCCCCAGGTGGTTCAGGCGCAGAAAGAGCGCTTTCTGGCGCGCTGGAACGAGGCCCTGACGGCGGGCGACACCCAAGTCAACGCCGAGGCCGGGCAAGAGCGCGCCCTGGCCGAGGCCACGGCCTACGCCATCCGCATCGACGTGGCCGAAGAGCTGGGACGCCTGGCGGCGCACCTGGACGAAATCGAATCCGTGCTGAAAAAGGGCGGCGACATCGGCAAGCGCCTGGATTTCTTGATTCAGGAGCTGCACCGCGAGGCGAACACGCTCGGCTCCAAATCGGCGGCGCTGGAGATGACGCGCATCTCGGTGGACATGAAGGTGTCGATCGAGCAGATGCGCGAGCAGGTGCAGAACATCGAGTGAGCGGCGCGACGCCCAGCGCCCGTGGACGCTGCGGCGTCCGGCCATCCGCTTCACTACTCAATTCATAGCGCCCGGCGCTGGCCACACCAGCGCCAGAGCCGGATTGGGCAACTAAACGAAACCGTCAGCGCGCCAGCAAGCCCACCGCCGCGGCCGCGCCTTGCACGCTGCGAGCGAACTGCTCATAGCCCTTGGCGTTGGCGTGCACGGTGTCTGAGCGCAGCTCGGGCTTGGACAGCACCTCGCCCCAGGCGCCGCGCACCAGCGGAATCTTCAGGTCTTTCGCCACTTCGGCGTACAAGGGGTGATCGGTCATCTGGCCCAGCGCGGCGGCCAGTGTGGCGCGCGGCACGGCCACCAGCAGCACCTGCGCGCCCGCATCCAGCGCCTGCCGGCAGATGGCGTGCACGTGGGTGCGCGTGTCGCTTTCGGGCAGCTTGCGCAGGAAGTCGTTGCCGCCAATGCTGACGATCACCAGCTTGGGTTGGTGCTCGGCCAGCAGAGCAGGTTCGCGCGCCAGCGCCTGCGCGCTGGTGTCGCCCGACACGCCGCCGTTCACCACGTTCCAGCCGGTCAACCGGGCCAGCACGGCGGGGTACGCCGTTTCGGCCGTGGCGCCCACGCCCGAGGTGAGCGAATCGCCCAGCGCCAGCACCTTGGCCCCGGCTGACACCGGTTGCGCCTTGGTCTTGTTGCGTCCGCAAGCGCTCAGCAGCGCCGTGGCGCCCAGAGCGACGGCCCCGCCCATCCATTGGCGGCGGCGCAGGGTTGGGGCGGTCTGTGGCTGTGTCGAAGTTGAGAAGCTGGAAATGCTCATGCAGGTGGAAATGGCGAAGAACGGGTAAGCCGTGGTGCGGAGGCAAACGCTATCGTTAACGTAGCTGCCAGCGCTGAATGGGCCTGCGCTGAAGGCCGAAAATGCTTAAGAAAGCAGCCGCCCCGCTGGGCGGGCTGCTGACGGCGGCTGAGGGTGCGGGCAAATCAGCGCGCAAGACGCCCGCCCTGCTCGCCCGCCTTCACTCAGGGCTGTCAGGGCGATTCGGCGCCGACCATCACCGCGCCGGGGCGCAGGCCAAGGCGCTCGGGCGAGACGTATTGGCGGCGGTATTCCTCGAACGGCATGGTGTCGCTGCGCTCGATGCGGCGCTGCTCTTCCATCGACGCGACGGCCATGTGGTCGTAGCGGTCGCGCAGCGCATCGGGGTACGGCTGCATCAGGAAGGCGTCTCGCGTGCTGTGCGACTGCTCGGCCACGAAGTTCTTGAAGCTCTGGCCCTGCGCAGCCTGCACCGCCTGCAGCACGCGGGCCGAGGGCAGTTGTTCGGGCGCAGACAGCGCAGCCCGCGCCGCGCGCCACGCTTCGGTGTACGCCGTGCCGCCCATGGCGTGGTCCATGGCGTGGGCGATGGGCTCGCACCCGGCCAGCACCTCGTGGCCCCAATCGGTCAGCTTGACCTGGGCGCCAGCGCGCTCCAGCAGCAGCGCCGGGTCGCGCCCGGTGGCGGCGGTGCGGTGCTGGTTGCGCGACAGGGCGGCGATTTCCTCGGGTGTGTCGGGCGGGCTTTCGGTCAGCAGGCAGTGCAGCAGAAACACGTCCAGGAAACGCGCGGTGGCGGCGCTGATGCCCAGGGTTTCAAACGGGTTCAGGTCCATCAGCCGCACTTCGACGTATTCCACGCCCCGCTCGCGCAGCGCATGCAGCGGCCGCTCGCCGGGGTGGATGACGCGTTTGGGGCGGATGGTGCCGTAGAACTCGTTCTCGATCTGCAGCAGGGACGTATCCAGCTGGTTGTAGTCGCCGCCGGGGTTGCGGATACCGACTTTCTCGTACGCGGGGTACGGCTCGGTCAAGGCCTTTTCCAGAGACGCGCCGTAGCCTTCCAGGTTGTTGTAGCTGACGGCCAGCGACGATTGTGCGTCGCTCTGGTAGCCCAGCCTGCCCATGCGCAGCGAGGTGGCATGGGGCAGGTACATGGTGTTGTCGCCCAGCGGCTGCAGCTCATGCGGGCGCCCTGCCACGAAGCACGAACACACCGCTGGCGATGCGCCAAACAGCACCAGCAGCAAGAAGGCGTGGCGGCGGAAGTTGCGGATCAGGCCAAAGTAGTCATCGCTGGTTACCCCTGGCAGCGACCAGTTGTAGTGGATGCCCGAGATGGTCTGCATGCGGCGGCCGTACCGGTGGCTCAAGCCCATGCGGTACACGCTCTTGGCGCGGCCGACGTTGGACGTGCCGTAGCGGCCAATGGGAATGTTCTCGTCCGACGGCAGGCCGCAGGGCATGCTGGATACCCATAGCATCTCGTCGCCCAACGAAGCCATCTCTTGGTAGACCACCTGGTGCACTTGGCCGAGCTCGGACAGCGCCGCCTCGACGCTGGGGTGCACGCCGGTCACCAGCTCCATCTGCGATTCGCTGAAGTCGGTGGTGATGTGCGGGTGGGTCAGCGGCGAGCCCAGCGCTGCCGGGTGCGGCGTGAGCGCCAGCGTGCCATCGGGCCGCGAACGCAGGCTTTCTTTCTCGATGCCGCGGCGGATGCCCCGCAACCGCTCCGGCCCAACACCGCTCAGTCGGTCCCTCAGGTTGTTCATGGTGTGTCCTTGTTTTGCTGGGCGCGAAGGTAGCACAGGCGGCGCGATCGCGTTGGGCCGCGCGCCCGGGGCGAGGCGGGCAGCCCGTTGACCTCAGCCAGGCACCGCCGCGCAACCTTTGCGCAGGCCGGCGCCGCATTGCGCGGCGCGCAGGGCCGGGCCGGCGTTCAGACCGACAGCGCCGCGACGCGGACGCGCGACATCTATGCCGGTATCCGCGGCGACGGCGCGCTGCGCTATCGCGAGCTGCGGGTGCTGCGCAGCGGCCGCTATGTGGGGTTGACCGTCCAGCGCAGCTTTGGCGGATAGGCATCCTTATCCGCGCGGCGCGGCGATCCGGGCGAAATCGTTCCAGCGACACGCGGTCACCTCGACCGAATCGCCGCACCCTGGAATGGGGAGATAGCGGCGGAACAGGGCATCGTCCGATCCCAGCGCTTCGAGGTTCCTCAACTGGTCCATCGTCTGCGCGCGATAGAAGGCGCGGACATAGCGGTCGCCGCCGGCCGTGCTGACCAGCTCGAACCCCAGCGCGCTGCCGGGTGGAACTTCGTCGGCGGGATAGCTCGGCACCTGCCAGTGCAAGTCGAAGAAGCCTCCGAGGTCGGCGACGTTGGTGTCGTGTCCGGCGAGCAATGTCAGCCGCGCCGCGCGCCGGTCGCCGAGCGCCGTGACGATCTCGTGCACGATCGGTGCGGCGGCGGCGGCGGCGATATAGCCGGGGCGATTCAAATAACGGAACTCGAGCGGGTGGAAGCGCAGCAATTGTTCGATCTCGGCGCGGCTCACGCGGCCCCAGCCGACCTCGGTCATCGGCTTGCCCTCCAGATATTCGAGCACCAGCGTCTGGCTCGCGGTCGATGCGATATCGAGCGGACCCTCGAGCTTGGGGCGATCGTGCGGCTGCGCAACCAGCCGGCTGGGTTCGGCGACGAGAGGACAGGCCGGCACGGCGCAATTCAGCACTTTCGCGAGCAGCGTCAGTTCGTCGCGGTGGCGTTCGGTCTCGGCGGCGAGGCCGCCTTCGGGCGCTTGCGCCAGGGCCGCGTCATAAGCGCGATTCCCGTCGAACGACGCCGGGCCGCTGTCGAGACCGTGAAAGATCGCGTCGTCGCCGGACCCGGCGGGGTGGGATATCGCCGCGGCGCAGCCGGGCATGAAACCCGCCGCCCAGCTTCGCGCCGTCTCGATCGTGCGCTCCTTGTAACTCGCCTTCAGGACGATCGTGCCGGGCGCTGGGCATCCGCCGGGAAATAAGCCGCGGGCGCCGAAATAGGCGCGATCGCTTTCGCCAAGAAGCCTGACGCCCGCCGCGCCCCGCGGCGTCAGCAGGCCGAAATCGACGGGCCAGCCGGGCCATGTCTCGGACGAATAGCCCGGCGGAACGACGACGGGCTTCGTCGGCGGACGGACGCCGTGCCGCATCAGCATCACGACCTTCTCGAGCTTCAGCGATGGCTGGCTGGCGACCGGGGTGTTGGCCCCCGGCCCGGGCGCGGCGCACGCCGCCAGCAGTGCAGTGGATAACAGCAGAATGCGCTTCACGTGCCTCTCCATTGTGGAATATATTTATCGACTCTATATAAATAGGAAAATTTATTTCATCAATGCCATTTGCCGATCAGCCCTTCGCCCGGTGATGTCAGCTTTCTACGACCTGTCGGGATCGATCCCGCTCTATCAATCCGACGCGGCGGCGTTCGACCCGTCCAATTATAAATTTGACGAAACAAGCTATGAGCATCGCCGCGCGCGCGAGGATCTTTATCAGGCGCGCGCCGATTTCCGCACCCCGATCGGCATCGGCGACGACAGCACGATCCAGGTCGGCGCCAAATATACAAGCCGGCGCAAGACCAATGATGCCGAATCGGTGATCTATGGCGGCTATGACGACGACTTCACGCTCGATCAGGTTCAGGACGGGTCGATCGACAGCATCTTCAAGGGCCGCTATCCGTTCGGCGCGACGATCAGCCGCCCGAGTGCCGACAGCTTCTTCCAGTCGAACCTCGCCGGGTTCGAGCTGGATGAGGAAGGCACCGTCGGCGACAGCCTTGCCGCCGACTATCTGATCCGCGAAAAGATCTTCGCCACCTATGCGATGGCGACGCTGAAATTCGGCACCTTTACCGCGATCCCCGGCGTCCGCATGGAAAAGACGAAGAGCAATTATGCGGCGAAGGACATCCTCGACACGACGACCGTCGCCGATCTCGGCAAGGATTACGACAGCTTCGGGTCGCAGAGCTACACCGACTTCTTCCCGGGCCTCAACCTGCGCTGGAACGCGACGCCGTCGCTCGTGCTGCGCGCCGCGGTGACGCGCGCGATCGGGCGGGCGAACTATGAACAGCTCGCGCCGACGACCGTCGTCAACGCCAGCGATAACGAGGTGACGAGGGGCAATCCCGCCCTGAGGCCGCTGACCTCGACCAACTACGACCTCGCGGGCGAATATTATATCGGGCGCAAGGGCATCCTCAGCATCGCCGGCTTCTACAAGACGATCGAGAATCCGATCTACACGGCGACCGTCGTGCAGAGCGGCACCTTTGCCGGGCAGGCGCTGGTCGATGCGCAGGTGACGATGCCGGTCAACGCCGACAGCGCCTTCGTCAAGGGCATCGAGATCAACGCGCAGACCGAACTCAGCTTCCTGCCTGCGCCGCTCGACGGCTTCAGCATCGGCGGAAGCATTACCTTCGTGAAGTCGCGTGCCAAGGGCATTCCGGGCCGCGGCAACGAGCGGCTCCCGCTCGCCAGCCAGTCGAACCGGGTGGCGTCCGCCTTCCTCTCCTATGAAAAGGGCGGGCTGTCGGCGCGCGTCGCCTATACATACCGCTCGGCCTATCTGCTCGAACCCGGCGAGGATACCGACACCGATCTTTATGTCGGCGCCTTCAACCAGTGGGACGCGCGCATCGGCTATGACATCGTCAAGAATGTGACGATCTTCCTCGAAGGATCGAACCTCAACGACGAACCCTATCGCGTCTTCCAGGGCATTTCGTCGCGGACCGACGAGGTTGAACGCTACGGCTACTCGGTCAAGACAGGTATACAGTTCAAATTCTGATCCTCTGCGGGGGTCGCACTGGGTCTGGGGCCGGGGAAACCTGGCCCCTTTCTTTGTGGGAGAAGGCGAAGCCGGCTCTGATGCGCGAGCCGATAAAACGACCATCGCCCCCGCGAAGGCGGGGGCCGACATCGGCCTTATCCTTCGCCGCTGCGTAAACCGCTGGCGGTCCCTGCCTTCGCGGGTGAAAGCTTTGTTCATGCGTCGATCATAGGTCGCCATGCCACAATGCGGCCCCGCGCCAGAGGGCTGTTTCGGCCCCCGCTGCGCCGGCCTGCCGCACGCCGATGGCGGCCGTCGCACGGCATCGCCGCACTCCTGTTTTCATAGCTTTCCGCGCTTTCTGCACGCCGGCCAGATGCGTTTTTCGTTCCCATTTCCGCCACAACCGGCGCCGCCCCGGCATGGTTGAAGGCCTGTTCACCCGCTGGCTGGGCGCCGAGCGGCGCCGGCGCTGGCTGCGCGTGGCGCTCAGCCACTACGTGCTGAACGGCGCCTCGTGCGCGCTCGGGCTGTTTCTGGTGTCGGGCTTCATGCACGCGGCCTTCGGCGCCGAGGCGGCGGCGGTCGCCACCGTCGGCGTCATTGCCGCGCTGGCCGCCGACATGGTCGGCCCGCGCCGCGGCAAGCTGGCGCACATGGTGGTCGAGCCGCTCATCGGCGTGCCCTTGTTCTGGGCCGTGCAGCGCCTGCACGGCCACCCGTTCGAGCTCGGCCTGCTGCTGGTGCCCGCGACCTTCGTGGTGTTCCTGGGCATGGCCTGGGGCAAGCGCGGCACGCCGGTGGCCATCGGCGTCATGCTGGCGGCGGTGTTTTCCATGTCCACCCCGGTGCCCGCCAGCCCCGAGGAAGCCCTGGTGCGTACCGCCTATTGCGGCATCGGTTCGCTGCTTTACGTGGGCTACGCGGTGCTGGCCAACCTGGTGCTCAACGGGCGCTACCGAACCCAGCTCGTGGCCGATCTTCTGCTGGCCGTGGCGGCGCTGCTGCGCGCGCACGCGCGCCGGGTGGCGGCCCTGCCCGGCAGCTGCCCGCAAGCCCAGAGCGACCCCGATGCGGCGGTGTACGCGCCGGGCGGCCTGGGCGAGCTGCTCAAGCGCCAGGCGGCGCTGGCCGACCAGTTGCAATCGACCCGCGACGTGGTGCTCGAGTCGCCCCGCACCGCGCGCCGCCAGCGCCTGGCCGGCATGTTGATGGTGGTGCTGGAGATGCGCGACCACCTGGTGGCGAGCGAGCTCGACCTGGACCGCGTGCGCCACGCCACCCAGAACACCAGCGCGCGTGAGGACCTCGCCGCCATCTACCGCGGCATGGCGGCCGATGTCGAGCAGCTGGCCGACGACCTGCTGCTGGGCCGGCGCCCGGCGCTGGCGGCCGACCACACCGCGCGCCTGGCCGGGCTGCACCTGGCCGCGCACGGGCCTGCCATGGCCGACGCCGACAGCCGCAACCGCGACAGCCTGCTGCGCGGCGTGGCCTACCGCGTGCGCCACCAGAACGACGCGGTGCGCCAGCTCACGCTGCTGGCGCGCGACGAGGCCGAGCCCGACCTGGCGGTCGTGCGCAACAGCTGGCGCCTGTTCGTCAGCCCCACCGACTGGTCGCCGCAACCCTTTCTGACGCTGTGGCACTGGAACCAGCCGGCGCTGCGCCAGGCGGTGCGCGCGGCGCTGGCGGTGGGCACCGGCTACACCATCGCCAGCCTGCTGCCCTGGGGCTCGCACGACTACTGGATCCTGCTGACCATCGTGGTGGTGCTGCGCGGCAGCCTGGCGCAGACGCTGGAGCGGCGCAACCAGCGCGTGGCCGGCACCCTGCTGGGCAGCCTGCTGGCCTCGGCCTTCCTCGGGCTGCACCCGCCGGCCCTGCTGATGGTGCTGGCCGTCACCATCGGCCAGGGCGTGGCGCACGGCTTTGCGCTGCGCCGCTACACCGTCACCGCGGTGGCCGCCTCCATCATGGGGCTGGTGCAGGCGCACATGCTGTTCACCACGCACAGCACGGCGTTCGCCTTTGTCGAGCGGGTGGCCGACACCTTGCTGGGCGCCGGCATCGCCTGGGCGTTTTCCTACGTGCTGCCCTCGTGGGAGCGCGGGCAGTTGCCGGCGCTGGTGCGGCGCGTGCTGCGCGCGCTCGAACAGCACGCGCGCCTGTCGCTGGCGCTGGCGCACCTGGACGACATCGACACCGAGCACGAGCTGATGTGGCGTCTGGCGCGGCGCGAAGCCTACGACGCGGTATCGGCCCTGGTGCAGGCCACCGGCCGCACGCTGGTCGAGCCGCGCGCGGTGCGCCCGCCGCTGGCCCTGCTGGAGCAGCTGCAGGGCCACAGCTACCAGCTCATGGGCCAGCTCAGTGCGGTCAAGTCGATGCTGCTGCTGCGGCGCGATCAGTTGCAGTTCGACCAGATCCAGGCGCCGATGAAGCTGGCCAGCAACCGCATTCAGGGCATCCTGACGCTGTCGGCGCCGCTGCCGCCAGGCAGCCAGCCGCCACCCGCGCAAAGCCCCGAGCCGGAGTCGGCCGGCGCGCTGCCAGCCGTGCCCGAGGTGCTGCCGGACCCGTTCGAGCACGATGTCAGCCCCTGGCTGCTGCGCCGCCTGCACCTGGCGATCGAGCTGGCCGAGCGCGTGCGCGGCAATGCGCAGGACGTGTTGGCGGCACTGGCGTCGGTGCCGGCCGACGCTGGCAAACCGCTGCTGCCGCAGCTGCGCTGATCGCAGCGGCGCAGGCCCGCAGCGCACCCTGCGCTAGACCGACTCGGAGTCTTCCATCACCGCGCTCTCGCCGCGCTCCAGGCGCCGGGGCGAAACATATTCGCGCCGGTAAATCTCGAACGGCATGCTGTCCATGCGCTCGATGCGTTTTTGCTCGGCCACCGAGGCGGCGGCGAGCGCGCCGTAGCGTTGGTGCAGGGCCTCGGGGTACGGCAGCGCCAGCAAGGCCTCGCGCGCCGCCAGCGATTGCTGGCGCACGAAGCCGACGAAGCCGTGTTCCGGCTGCTCGCCCACGGCCTTGAGCACGCGCGCCGACGGCAGCAGGCGCTCGTCGGCCAGCCGCGCCTTGGCCAGGGCCAGGGCCTCGGCATAGGCGCTGCCGCCCAGCGCGGCATCCACGGCGGCGGCCATGGGCGCCAGCTCGGCCACGATCTCGGCCGCCCAGTCCACCAGCACCACATCGTGCGCGCCGCGGCGCAGCAACAGGCCGGGCTCGCGCCCGCGCGCCGCCGTGAGGTGCTGGTTGGCCTTGAGCGCGGCAATCTCCTCGGGCGTGTCGGGCGGGCTGTCGGCCAGCAGGCAGTGCAGCAAAAACAGATCGATGAAATGCCCGACCTGGGCCTGGATGCCCACCGGCTCGAACGGGTCGAGGTCCATCAGCCGCACTTCGACGTACTCGACCCCGCGCTCGCGCAGTGCGTGCAGCGGCCGCTCGCCGGGGTAGATGACGCGCTTGGGGCGGATGGTGCCGTAGAACTCGTTCTCGATCTGCAGCAGCGTGGTGGCCAGCTGGTTGTAGTCGCCGCCGGGGTTCTGGATGCCAATTGCCTCGTAAGGCGGATAGGGCACCGTGAGCGCTTCTTCGAGCGAGGCGGCGTAGCTCTCCAGGCTGTTGTAGCTCACCGCCAGCGAGGCCTGCGCATCGCTCTGGTAGCCCAGGCGCCCCATGCGCAGCGAGGTGGCCCAGGGCAGGTACATGGCGCAGTCGCCCAGCGGCTGCAGCAGGTGCTCGCGCCCGGCGACGAAGCTCGAGCACACGGCCGGCGAGGCGCCGAACAGGTACAGCAGCAAGAAGGCCTGGCGGCGAAAGTTGCGGATCAGCCCGAAATACTGCTGGCTGGTCACGCCCGGCAGCGACCAGTTGTAGTGGATGCCCGAGATGGTCTGCATGCGCCGCCCGTAGCGGTGGCTCAGCCCCATGCGGTAGACGCTCTTGGCGCGTCCCACATTGGAGGTGCCGTAGCGCCCGAGCGGAATGGTTTCGTCCGTGGGCAGGCCGCAGGGCATGCTGGACACCCACAGCATCTCGTCGCGCAGCGCCTTCAGCTCGTGGTAGACGACCTGGTGCACCTCGGTCAGCTCGGCGATGACGGCCTCGACGCTGGCGTGCACACCGGTCACCAGCTCGACCTGCGACTCGCTGAAGTCGGTGGTGATGTGCGGGTGGGTCAGCGGCGAGCCCAGCGCCGTCGGGTGCGGGGTGAGTGCGAGCTTGCCGTCGGCCTGGGCGCGCAAGCTCTCTTTCTCGATGCCACGGCGGATGCCGCGCAGCTGATCGGGTGTCAGCGCCGCCAGCCGGTCCTTCAGGGTGTCCATGGCTTGTCCTTGTTGGGCGGGGAGGCGACGGTATCACAGGCGCCCGGCCGCCGTGCGGGCGGGCCTTTTGGCGCGCGCCGGGGCGGCGGCGGCCTCAGCGGCGCGCGGCCAGCGCCTGTGCCACCTCGTTGGTGCCCTGCGCGGCGCCGCTCTCGGGCACGGTCTCGCCCGCGCGCGCCGTCACCCCGGCCAGCGCGGCCAGCAGGCGCTCGGGCGTGTCGGGGCTCAGGCCCAGGTGTTCGCCGTGGGTGAGCGTGATGTGCGCCGCCTCGTAGGTGCCGGCGCCGGCGCACAGGATGGTGCGGCTGGGCGCCTGTTCGCTCACAGCCACCAGCATGGCGGGCACCACCGCCTCGGGGCGCAGCGCCTGCAGCACTTCGGGCGGCATCAGCCCCTCGGTCATGCGGGTGGCGGCGGTGGGCGCCAGGCTGTTCACGCGGATGTCGCTCTTGGCGCCTTCGATGCTCAGCGTTTGCATCAGGCCCACCAGCGCCATCTTGGCCGCGCCATAGTTGGACTGGCCGAAGTTGCCGTAGAGGCCGCTGGACGAGGTGGTCATCAGGATGCGGCCGTACTTTTGCGCCACCATGTGCGGCCACACCGCCTTGCACGTGTGCACGGCGCCCATCAGGTGCACGTCCACGACCTGGCGGAAGTCGGCGATTTCCATCTTGGCAAAGCTCTTGTCGCGCAGGATGCCCGCGTTGTTGACCAGGATGTCCACGCGGCCCCAGGCGTCGATGGCCTGCTGCACCATGGCTTGCACGGCGTCGAAATCGGTCACCGACGCGCCGTTGGCCATCGCCTCGCCGCCTGCGGCCTTGATCTCGTCCACCACTTTCTGCGCCGCCGTGGCAGAGCCGCCGCTGCCGTCCACCGCGCCACCCAGGTCGTTGACCAGCACCTTCGCGCCACGCGCGGCCAGGCCCAGCGCATGCAGCCGGCCCAGCCCGCCGCCAGCGCCCGTGACGATGGCCACGCGGCCGGTGAAATCGATCTTGTCCATGCGTTGCTTTCTTCAGGTTCGGTTGCGAAAGGCGATATTCACTACCGTCGGCGGCGAATGTAAAGCACGCCCCGCCGCGCGCGTGTAGCGCAGCGGACATGGCCCGGCCGCCCCTTGCCCCCACAATGCCCCGCCATGGAGCTGAACCACGAAACCATCGACACCCCGCCGCGCGATTCGGCCAGCGTGGTCATGCTGCGCGACGGCGCGCAGGGGCTGGAAGTGCTACTGATGCGCCGCCACGCCGATTCCGCCGTGCTGGGCGGCGCCTACGTCTTTCCGGGCGGCAAGGTAGACGCGGCCGACGCCAGCGCCGACATGCTGGCGCGGCTGGACCAGCCGCCCGCCTTGCTGCACGCGCGCCTGGGCGAGCCGGGGCTGACGGCGCAGCAGGCCGCCGCCTTCTTCGTGGCCGCAGCGCGCGAGGCCGCCGAGGAATCGGGCCTGCTGTTGCTGCAGCGCGGCGACGACGAAATCGCCCTGCACAGCGCCGACGCCTGCGCCCGCCTGCGCGCGGGCGAGCCCCTGGCCGCCTTGCTGGCCGCGCACGGTGCCCGGCTGGACACCGACGCGCTGGCGCCCTGGTCGCGCTGGATCACCCCGCGCCGCCCTTCGGTGATGAACAAGCGCTTTGACACGCGCTTTTTCCTGGCCGCCGCGCCGCCCGCGCAGCAAACCCAGATCGACGATTTTGAAGTGACCGAGGCGCGCTGGCTCACGCCCCGCGCGGCGCTGCAACAGTACCGCGCGCACGAGATCGACATGGCGCCACCGCAAATCGTCAGCCTGCTGCACCTGATGCAGTACCGCGACGTGGCCCAAGCGATGGCCGACGCACGCAGCCGCACCCCGCCGCTGATCGAGCCGCAGCCCGTGGAAACCCCCGAAACCCGCGTGCTGTGCTACCCCGGCGATGCGGATCACCCCGTGCCCCAGCGCGCCCTGCCCGCCCCCGTGCCCACGCGCCTGCTGTGGCGCAACAAGCGGTTTGAGCCACCGCAGGGGTTTGCAGAATTCATCGACTGAGGCAGCTCGCCGCCTTGGCAGGCACCTGCCGCTGATTGATTCCGCCACCGAACAGGCGCTGCTCTGCGGGCGATTCTTACCGCCGTGCAATGCAGGGCCAGTTGCTACAAACAACATAGCTTCCAGCGCAAGCCGTTCAAGCGCCAGAGGCACTTTTCACCCCTAGACAGGGCGGTGCGCCTCACGCCTCGGCGTGCTGAGCCTGCGCCACATCGCGCACCCCAACGCGCGGCGCCAAGGCCGCACGCGCGTCCTCGCGGATCATGTCCGCTGCCTTCTCGCCAATCATGATCGTCGGCGCGTTGGTGTTGCCCCCGATCAGCGTGGGCATGATGGACGCGTCCACCACCCGCAGGCCGTCGACGCCGTGCACGCGCAGGCGCGCATCCACCACCGCCAGGCGGTCGTTGCCCATGCGGCAGGTGCCCACCGGGTGGTACTGCGTGTCGGCGCGATTGCGGATGTCGGCGATCAGCCCCGCCACGTCGTCCGCGCGCGTGGGGTACATCTGCTTGCCGCGCACCGCGTCCAACGGCTTCGATTCCATGACGCGCTGCTGCAGCTGCGCGCCTTTGACCAGGATGGGCAGGTCACGCTCGTCGCTCAGAAAGCGCGGGTCGATCAGCGGAGCGGTGCGCGGGTCCTTGTCGGCCAGGCGCACCTCGCCCCGGCTGAAGGGCCGCAGCAGGTCCACATGGCACGACACGCCGTGGCCCCAATGCAGCTTGCGCGCGTGGTCGTCGGCCACGGCGATCACGAAGATCAGCTGCAGGTCGGGCACCTGCACCTCGGGGCCCGAGCAGAAGAACGCGCCCGCCTCTGCAAACGGGCTGCAAATCATGCCGGTGCGGCGCTGGCGCCATTCGCGGATGGCGCTGGCGATCTTGGCCGTGCCGCGCGCCGAAAAGCCAAACGTGGCCGTGTCGGCGGGCACCCGCCAGTTCTGCACGTAGTCGATGTGGTCCTGCAGGTTCTGCCCCACACCCGGCAGGTCGTGCACCACCGGAATGCCCAGCTGCCGCAGATGGTCGGCCGGGCCGATGCCCGACAGCATCAGCAGCTGCGGCGAGCCAAACGCACCGCCGCACACGATCACCTCGCGCCGCGCGCGCACCTGCTTGAGCTGGTCGCCTTTGCCTTCGTAGTAAGCCACGCCGGTGGCGCGCCGGTTTTCCGTCAGCACGCGAGCCGACACGGCGTGGGTGATCACCCGCAGGTTGGGCCGCGCCCGATGGGGCGTGAGGTAGGCCTTGGCCGCGCTGCAGCGCTCGCCGTTCTTGTGCGTCACTTGGTAGATGAAGGCGCCCTGCTGCGTGGCGCCATTGCAGTCGGCCGAGGCCTGAATGCCCTGGGTGGCCGCCGCCTGGATGAACAGCTCGCTGAGCGGGCTGCGGTGGTTGGGGTAGGTCACGTTCAGCGGCCCGCCCGTGCCGTGCAGCGGGTCGCTGCCCATCTGCTCGTTGTTTTCGCTGCGCTTGAAATACGGCAGCACCTCGTCAAACGACCAGCCAGGGTTGCCCAACGAAGCCCAGTGGTCGTAGTCCCACCGGTTGCCGCGCACGTAGAGCATGGCGTTGATCGAGCTGGAGCCGCCCAGCGTCTTGCCGCGCGGCTGGTAACCCCGGCGGCCGTTCAGGCCCGGCTGCGGCACGGTCTGGAAGGCGTAGTTGTTGATCTTGGTCGGAATCATCAACACCGCGCCGACGGGCGCGTGGACCAGCACGCTGGTGTCGGGCCCGCCCGCCTCCAACAAGCAGACGGATACGGCGGGGTCTTCGCTCAGGCGTGCGGCCAGCACGCAGCCGGCCGAGCCCGCACCGACGATGACGTAGTCGAATTCAGGGGTATCTGGGTGCATGTCAACCTCGTTCAAAGCACGCGCCGCGAGGCGGGGGTTTCAGGCGTTACCGCGGGATCGCCACCCCGGCCCAGGTAGAACCTGAGCGTGAGGCGCTGCGCCCAGTTGCCATAGGGCGGGTGAAACAGCTTGATCGGGAAGAAGCGATGGCGCTTGAAGACCGTGCGCGCGTGCGACAGCTCGCGAAAGCCCTCTTCGCCGTGGTACGAGCCCATGCCCGAGTTGCCCACGCCGCCAAACGGCGCGTCGTGGTTGATGGTCTGCCAGCCCCAGTCGTTCAGGGTGACGCCGCCGGAATGCGTGGCTTTCAGTACCTGGTCGCGCAGGGCGGCATCGTGGCTGAAGCAATACAGCGCCAGCGGGCGCGGCCCGGCGTTGATGTGACGCACGGCGTCTTCAAGCTGGTCATATGGGAGCACCGGCAGCACGGGGCCAAAGATTTCCTCTTGCATCAGCCGCATGTCGGGCGTCAGGCCCGTGACGATCTGCAGCGGCATGCGCCGCCCCGGCCCAGGCTGCGCGCAGGCCTCGATCTGCGCGCCTTTGGCGCGCGCGTCTTGCAGCAGCGCGTCGATGCGGGCGGCCTGGCGGTCGTTGACGATGGCGGTGTAGTCGGGCGACGCGGCCAAGTCGGTGCCAAACATTTCGATGAAGCTGGCTTTGGCCTGCGCCACGAAATCGGCCACGCTCTCGCGCGGCACCAGGGCGTAGTCGGGTGCCACGCAGATCTGGCCCGCATTGGTGCCCTTGCCGTGGGCGATGGAGCGCGCCGCCTCGGCCACCGGGTAGCCGCGCGCCACCAGCGCGGGCGATTTGCCGCCCAGCTCCAGCGTGACCGGCGTCAGGTTGTCGGCGGCGGTGCGCATGACCACGCGGCCCACGGCGGGCGAGCCGGTGAACACGATGTGATCGAAAGGCAGCGCGGTGAAGTCGTTGGGGTTGACCAGCTCTTCGCCCACCACGGCCACCTGGTCTTCGGCAAACACCTCCGCCAGCATGCGGCGCAGCACCGCGTTGGTCGCGGGCGTGACCTCGGCCATCTTGATCATCACGCGGTTGCCCGCCGCCAGCGCCGCCGTGAGTGGCCCCAGCGCCAGGTACACGGGGAAGTTCCACGGCACGATCACGCCGACCACGCCCTTGGGCTGGTAGGTGACGCGCAGGCTGTTGGTGGCAAACAGCAGCTCCGGCCGGCGGCGGCGCGGGCGCATCCAGCGGCTGAGGTGCGAGAGGGCGTGGTTGATCTCCAGCGTGGAGCTCAGCACATCCAGCATCTTGGATTCGGCGTGCGAGCGAAACCCGAAGTCGGTGCAGATCGCCTGCGCCAGCGCGTCCTGGTAGCGCAGCAACTGGCGCTTGAGCTGGCGCAGCGACGCCTTTCGCGCCTGGGCCGACGGATAGGGGTTCTGCGCGTACGCGGCCGATTGCGCGGCGAACACGTTCTGCAGGCGCGCGGCGGCCTCAAGGGGCGCCGGTGCCGGGCGGTCGTCGTTCATAAGATGCTGGCCTTTTTCGATCTTGCTGCGGTATTGAGCGGCCAGTTTGCGAGCCGCCATGGCGCTTGGGGAGGTGAAATTGCGCCAGCATGGGGTAAAAAGACGCCAAGCACCCCACCTTTCGGGAAAACCCCCATGCCCCTGAACCTGACCATTTCTGAAAGCGCCAGCCCCGCCGACCTGCACCCGGCAGCGCACACGCACAGCATGCTGGGCATGGGCGCCCTGCTGGCCGAATTGCAAGCGCAGGGCGTGCCCAGCCGGGCGGTGCTGGAGGGCTCTGGCCTGACTGAGCAGCACTTTGGCGATCAGCAGGTGCGTATGTCGCACGCGCAGAAAGTCGCCCTCTACCGCAACGCGCTGCGCCTGGCCGGCACGGGCGACGTGGGCCTGCGTGCCGGGCAGCGCCAGCGGCTGTGCGACTTTGGCGTGTACGGCTATGCGCTGGTCAGCAGCCCCACCTTTGGCGATGCGGTCGCGCTGGGGGTGCGGCACATCAAGCTGGCCGGGCCGGTGCTGGAAAAGCGCTTTCGCATCGAAGGCGACACCGCCATCTTTGAAGGGCGGGACGTGCTGCAGCTGGGCGAGCTGCTGCCGCTGTGCACCGAATACTGGTTTTCGTCCATCCACCGCCTCACAGCCTGCGTGCTGGAAGCGCCGCTGCCGTCGCGCGTGCTGATGCTGCCCTACGCGCGCCCTGCCCATGCCGAAGCCTACGAGGCCATTTTTGGCTGCCCGGTGCAATTCGGCGCCGGGCGGCTGGAATGGCACTTCGACGCGTCGATGCTGCAGTTTCCGCTGCCCCATGCCCAGCCGCGCACCGCCGAGCTGTGCGAACAGATGTGCCAGCGCCTGGCGCACGGCCTGCCGGCGCAGACCGAGCTGGAGCTCAGCATCCGCACGGCGTGCATCGAAAGCTGCGGCAGCTTTCCGAAGCTGGACGAGATGGCCTGCCAGCTGGGCCTGTCGGTGCGCACGCTGCAGCGCCGGCTGTCGGAGCTGGGCAGCCACTACCAGCAGATCATGGACGACCTGCGCTCGTCGCTGGCCATCGAGTTTCTGACCCACACCACGCTGTCGGTGGACGAGGTGGGCCAGCGGCTGGGCTTCTCGGAAGCCACCAACTTCCGCAAGGCGTTTCGCAAATGGACGGGCCAGTCGCCGGGCACCTTCCGCGGCGCGATTCAACAGGTGGCCTCGGGTGCGGGCGCGCTGCACGCCGCGCCCTCTGCGGGGCAAGGCGCGGCGCTGCTGGCCTAGTGGCTTGCCGCATACCCAAGCCATCGCACCTTTGTATGCTCGTGGTGCGCGCCAGCGTGCTGCACGTCAACGCGGTGGGCGCCGTACAACGGCCCCATCGTGCTCACGCAGCCTTGAAGCGCAGTGGGGCACAGTCAAGCGCCGCAGCCTTTTTGCTACACAACTCGTAGCTGCCGGCGCTGGCTGCGCCTGCGCCAGAGCCTGATTTCTATACCAATCATTACAACAAGCCGGAGACAAGCATGCACCCCATCATTCGCCGCCAGACCGTGGGCGACATCCTTCGCCGCACCGCCCAGCGCCTGCCGAACAAGCTGGCCATCCGCTGCGGCGACACGCAGTGGACGTACGCCGAATTCGACGCCCTGGTCACCCGCCTGGCCGCTGGCCTGGCCGGGCGCGGCGTGGGCCATGGCGACCGCGTGGCGGTGCTGGCGCGCAACTCGCACGGCTTTGCGGCGCTGCGCTTTGCGCTGGCGCGGCTGGGCGCGGTGCTGGTGCCCATCAACTTCATGCTGAAGGCGGACGAAGTCGCCTACATCCTGCGCCACGCCGGCGCCCGCACGCTGGCCACCGACAGCGGCCTGGCCGAGCTGGCGCGCGCCGCCGCCGCGCAGGGCACACCCGTGGCCGACTTCCTCTGGCTGCCTTCGGAAGACCCGAGCGAGCCCGCGCCCGGCATGGCCAGCTTCTTCGAGCTTGCCGCCTGCACCGCCGCCCTGCCCGAGCCGACGCTGCAAAGCACCGACCTGCTGCAGATCGTCTACACCAGCGGCACCGAAAGCGCGCCCAAGGGCGCCATGCTGACGCACGACGCCGTGCTGTGGCAGTACGTCAGCTGCTGCATCAACGCCGAGGTGGCCGAGCATGACGTGGCCCTGCACGCCCTGCCCCTGTACCACTGCGCGCAGCTGGACGTGTTCTTTGGCCCGGCGATCTACATCGGCTCTGAAAACCACATCACCAGCCAACCCACGCCCGACAACCTGCTGCGGCTGATGGCCGAGCGCGGCGTGACCAGCTTTTTCGCGCCGCCCACGGTGTGGATCGCGCTGCTGCGCTCACCCCTGTTCGACCAGACCGACCTGAGCCGGCTGGCCAAGGGCTACTACGGTGCCTCCATCATGCCGGTGGAGGTGATGAAGGAAATCGCCCGCCGCCTGCCCAACGTGCGGCTGTGGAACCTGTACGGCCAGACCGAGATCGCCCCGCTGGCCACCATGCTTGGCCCCGACGACCAGCTGCGCAAGCCGGGGTCGGCCGGGCGCGCGGTGCTGAACGTGGAAACCCGCGTGGTCGACGACGAGCTGCGCGACGTGGCCGTGGGCGAGGTCGGCGAGATCGTGCACCGCTCGCCGCACCTGATGCTGGGCTACCTCAACGACCCAGAGCGCACCGCCGCCGCCTTCACCGGCGACTGGTTCCATTCGGGCGACCTGGGCGTGATCGACGACGAGGGCTACATCAGCGTAGTCGACCGCAAGAAGGACATGATCAAGACCGGCGGCGAAAACGTGGCCAGCCGCGAGGTGGAAGAAATGATCTACCGCCTGCCGCAGGTCAGCGAAGTCGCCGTGGTCGGCTTGCCCGACCCGAAATGGGTGGAAGCCGTGACCGCCGTGGTGGTGCTGAAAGACGGCCACGAGCTGACCGAGGCCGAACTGATCGCCCACTGCACCGCGCACATGGCCCACTTTAAGGCGCCCAAGCGGGTGATCTTTACCGACGCGCTGCCCAAGAACCCCAGTGGCAAGCTGCTGAAGCGGCAGCTGCGGCAGGCCCACGCGGCTTGAACCCGGTAAGGCTGGCGGAGTTGGCGCGGTCGGTCGATTGAATTGCTATCGGATAGATAGCTTTCTGCGCTTATTCCGCCTGCGCTAGCGCTCAAAAGCGCATCGAACCGCGCTGCGGTATGCGATATCAAGCACTGCCGGCGACGATGTCGCGTGGCGGCTTGCCTGGCGTCACATTCGCGTCACACCACCGTCATGCCGTGCGGGCACTGTCGCGGGTTCTCTCATTCAGCCTTCATCGCTTTCATGTTTCGACGCTCTACCCTCTGCCTCGGCGCCGCTTTGGCGCTCGCCGCCAGCCTGCCTGTGCACGCGCAGACCGCCTTCCCCGCCACGCTGGACGGGCACGCCGTGCTGCCCGCGCGCACGATGATTCCGGCGCCCAAGGATGCGCCGCCCGACCTGCAGACCAGCGGCAAGTTCACCACGCCCCAGCGCGTGGACCAACTGGGCACGGTGGAGGGCCGATCCAACGGGCGGCCCACGGGCGTGTCGCTGCCGTTCAAAGGCCAGCCGGCGCAGGGCCACTCGGGCATCAAGCGCATGGCGGACGGCACCTTCTGGATCCTGACCGACAACGGCGCGGGCGCCAAAGCCAATTCGCCCGACTTCATGCTGTACCTGAACCACTACGGGGTGGATTTCAAGAGCGGCCAGTTCAAGCGCCTGAAAACCGTCTTCCTGCACGACCCGGACAAGAAAGTGCCCTTTCGCATCGCCGAGGAAGGCACGCAGCGGCGCTACCTGACGGGCGCCGACTTCGACCCCGAGAGCTTTCAGTTTGCGGGCGGCGCGCTGTGGATTGGCGAGGAGTTCGGCCCCTTTCTGATCAAGGCCGATCTGAACGGCCGCGTGCTCGGCGTGTTCGACACACTGGTGGATGGCAAGGTGGTGCGCTCGCCCGACCACCCGGCCGTCACCACCGCAGGCGCGCCGGACGCGAAGGCGCCCGCGTTTCAGGTCAAGCGATCCAAGGGCTTTGAAGGCATGGCCGCCAGCCCCGACGGCAGCAAGCTGTACGCGCTGCTCGAAGGCCCGCTGTGGCAAGAAGACGCCAAAACCTACGAAGCCGTGGACGGCAAGACCGCCCTGCGCGTGCTGGAGTTCGATGTGGCGCAGCAGCAATGGACGGGCCGCTCATGGAAATACCTGCTGGAGGCGCCCCAGCACGCCATCGGCGACTTCAACATGATCGACGCGACCACCGGCCTGATCATCGAGCGCGACAACAGCGAAGGCACGGCCGACAAAGCCTGCCCCGCCGGTCAGCCGCGCCCGGATTGCTTCAGCGACCCGGCCAAGTTCAAGCGCGTCTACAAGGTGGAACTGACCGACGCCAACGCCGGCGGGCCGCTGCGCAAGGTCGGCTACATCGACCTGCTGGCCATTCAAGACCCCAAGCACCTGGCCCGCAAGCCGTTGACCGACGGGGTGCTGAAGTTCCCCTTCTTCACCATCGAGAACGTGGACGTGGTGGACGCCACGCACATCGTGGTCGGCAACGACAACAACCTGCCGTTCAGCAGCAGCCGCGAGCCCAACCAGGCGGACGACAACGAGCTGGTGCTGCTGGAGGTGGGTGACTTTCTGCGGGCGCGTTGACTTTCATACGCAGCGCCGGTTCGCTATTCAATAGATAGCTGCTGGCGCTTGCTGTACCTGCGCCAGAGGCACAAAACGCTTGTCAATCAATGCGCCGCTGCCGGCTTCTTGCCGCGCAGCTTCTGGATCAGCGTGACCGCGCCGACCACGATGGCGCCGGTGACGATGCCGACGGCGGCGTTGGCCAGCATCTCCACCAGCCAGCCGATACCGCCCGCGCCCTGCGCCCAGCCTTGAATGAGGTGGTGCAGCGCGGGCACGCCGTGGGCGATGATGCCGCCGCCCACCAGGAACATGGCGGCGGTGCCGGCCACCGACAGGAACTTCATCAACCAAGGCGCCAGCCACAGAATGCCGCGCCCAATGGCCTGGGCCGTGCTGCTGGCTTTCTGGCTGAGCCACAGGCCCAGGTCGTCCAGCTTGACGATGCCGCCCACCAGGCCGTAGACGCCCACCGTCATGATGATGGCGATGCCCGTGAGCACCGTGAGCTGCGTCCAGAAATCCTGCCCGGCCACGGTGCCCAGGGTGATGGCGATGATTTCAGCCGACAGGATGAAATCGGTGCGCACGGCGCCTTTGACCTTGTCTTTTTCCAGCGCGGCCAGGTCGACGTTCGGGTCGGCCAGGGCGGCTTTCAGCTCGGCGTCGTGCGTGTCGGCCTCGGGCTGGTGCAGGAATTTGTGCGCCAGCTTTTCAAAGCCTTCAAAGCACAGAAATGCGCCCCCCACCATCAGCAGCGGCGTGACGGCCCAGGGGGCGAAGGCGCTGATGGCCAGCGCGGCGGGCACCAGGATGGCCTTGTTGACCAGCGAGCCCTTGGCCACGGCCCACACCACCGGGATTTCGCGGTTGGCGCTGACGCCGGTGACTTGCTGCGCGTTCAGCGCCAGATCGTCACCCAGCACGCCAGCGGTTTTCTTGGCCGACAGCTTGGTGAGCACGGCCACGTCGTCGGCCATGGCCGCGCTTTTGCGTGCGGCCACTTTGGTCATGACGGCCACGTCGTCCAGCACGGCGGCGATGTCGTCGATCAGCAGTAACAAACTGGATGCCACGGGCGCTTTCCCTCTCGTTGTTTGAATGGTTCTGAGGCGCGGGGCGCCTGGCGTTTACAGCACAAAATCGGCCTCTGGCGCCCGGCTATCCTGCGCCAGCCGCTCTTGAATAGATAGCAACCAGGCGCCGATCGCGTCGGCGTCGTTGACCAGGCGCAGCACGTCGAATGCCTGCTGCGCCTCGGGGTAGGCGTGGCGCAGGTAGTTCAGCCAGAGCTTCAGCCGACCGGCGCGGTGGCGGCGCTCTACGCGCGCGCTGACGTCCGCCCAGAAATCCACCAGCAGCGCCTCGATGCGGCGCCATGGTAGGGCCTGCACGGCCGGGTCGGTGTCAGACGACGGCGCGCCGTGGCTGGCGGGGCGCGCGTCCGCGATTCCACCCGCCTGCGCAATGGCCAGGGCCAGGCCGGGCCGGCGCACCATGCCGCGGCCCATCATCAGCGTGGTGCAGCCGGTCACAGCGCGGCAGCGCTGCGCGTCGGCCACGCTCCAGATATCGCCGTTGGCCACCATGGGCAGACGCACGGCCTGGCGCACGCGGGCAATCGATTCCCAATACGCCGGCGGCTTGTAGCCCTGCGCCTTGGTGCGCGCGTGCACCGTCAGCTCGCTGGCGCCGGCGCTCTCGATGGCGCGGGCGCAGTCCAGCAGGCGGCTGTCGTCCTCGTAGCCTAAGCGCATCTTGGCCGATACGGGCACGTGCGCTGGTACGGCGCGGCGCACGGCGGCGACGATGGCGTGCACCAGTTCGGGCTCATCCAGCAGCACGGCGCCGCCGCGGTGGCGGTTGACGGTTTTGGCGGGGCAGCCAAAGTTCAGGTCGATGCCGGGCGGGGCCAGTTCGGCCAGGCGCGCGGCGTTGTCGGCCAGGCAAACCGGGTCAGAGCCCAGCAGCTGAGGGCGCACCGGCACGCCGGCGCGCGTGCGCCCGCCGCGCAGCAGCTCTGGCACCACGCGGGTGAAGCTGCGCGTGGGCAGCAGCTGGTCGGTGATGCGGATGAATTCGGACACGCAGCGGTCTACCCCGCCAGCGCGTGTCAGCAGCTCGCGCAGGCCGTGGTCCAGCAGGCCTTCCATGGGGGCGAGGATCAGGGTCACTTGGGCAGTATCTTTCTTCGGGGCGGCGGGCGGCATGGTGTGGGGCGCGGGGGTTGGGCGCTCATTCCAGTGTTGCGCCAGATCAGGGCTTGTCAAGACCGCCGGGCGGCCGGGCCGCCAAACAGGCAGATTGTGGCCGCTGGTGCGCGCCTTCGGTACACCTTTGGCCTTGGGGGTGCGTTACCATCGTCTGGAACGATCCCGCCGTGGCATGCGCCTTGCCAAGACCTTGAACCCAAGAACAACAATGCCAATCCGAATGACCCCCGCGCACCTTGCCCTGAGCGCCCGCTGGATGGGCGCCGTCGCCTTGCTGGCCGGCTCCGCCGCCATGGCGCAAACACCGCCGGTTGCGGCCCCCGCACCCGAAGCCGCTGCACCGGCCGCCGTATTCGGCGACGCGCGGCAAGGCACATTCAAGACCGTGCAGGGCGAAGTCACGGTGGTGCGCGGCAACGTGCGCAGCGCCGCCGTGGTGGGCAGCCCACTGATGGCGGCCGACCGCGTGCTCACGGGCGCCAAAAGCGCCGCCGCCGTCACGCTGAAGGACGGCACAGTGCTGGCGCTGGGCCCGGACAGCTCGGTGGATCTGGCTTCCTTCCAGTTCGACCCCACCACGCAGGGCGGCAACATGCTGGTGAACCTGGCGCGTGGCACGCTGCGCGTGGTGACCGGCATCATCGCCAAGGTGCAGCCTGAGCAAGTCAAGGTCACCACGCCGACCACCGTGATTGGCGTGCGCGGCACCGACTTCATCGTGGAGGAAAACCTGTGAAGCTCACCGCTGCCCTCAGCTTGTTGCTGGCCCTGCTGGCCGGCTGCGCGCCCGCCACGCGTGTGGTGCTGCTGCCGCAGGAAGGGCGCCAGAGCGCCGTCGTGGTCGAAGCCGGTGGCGCCACCACCACCCTGGCCCAGCCGTATACCGAGGCGCTGGTGTACCCGCGCCAGCCCCTGGAGGTAGACCAGATTTCGCCCGAGAAGGTGCAGACCCGCTACCGCGAGCTGCTGGCTGCCCAACCCGCCCCGGAAGAGAAATTCACGCTGTACTTTGAGACGGGCGGCGCCCAGCTGACGCCCGAATCCATGGCCCAGCTGGCCGATTTGATTTCGCGCGCGCGGGCACGCCCGGGCGGCGAGATCATCGTGACCGGCCACACTGACAGCGTGGGCGCGGGCCCGGCCAACGACCAGCTTTCTCTGCAGCGCGCCAGCGCCATCCGCGACCTGCTCGTCGCGCGCGGGTTTGACGCTTCGCGCGTCGATGCCGTTGGCCGCGGCGAGCGCGAGCCCATCGTCGTCACCCCCGACAACACGCCCGAGCCGCGCAACCGCCGCGCCGAAATCACCATCCGCTAGAGGCCGCATGCGCTTGCCGTCCCGGTTCCAACACGCCGGGCGCTGGGCCCAGCGCTCGCTGTCGGTAGCCCTGCTGGTGCTGGCGCCCGCCGTGCTGGCCGCTCCGAAGTTCGAGGATTCCATTGCCCAGCGCACGCTGGCGTGCACCGCCTGCCACGGCGACCAGGGGCGCGCCGGGCCCGATGGCTATTACCCGCGCTTGGCGGGCAAGCCAGCGGGTTACCTGTACAACCAACTGCTCAACTTTCGCGACGGGCGGCGCCACTACGGCCTGATGGCGCGGCTGGTTGACCCGCTGTCTGACGCCTATCTTTACGAAATCGCCCAGCACTTTGCTTCGCTGAACGTGCCCTACCCGGCCCCAACGGCGGCTGCCCCGCGCCCGGCAGAGCCCGTGCTGGCCCGCGGGCGAGACCTGGCCTTGCAGGGCGATGCCGCCTTGCGCCTGCCCGCCTGCGTGCAGTGCCACGGCCAGGCACTGACCGGCACCCAGCCCGCCGTGCCGGGCTTGCTGGGCCTGCCGGTCGATTACCTGATGGCCCAGCTGGGCGGCTGGCGAACCGGCCAGCGCCGCGCCCACGCGCCCGACTGCATGGGCGACGTCGTGCGCCGCCTTTCCGACCAGGACGCCTACGCGGTGGTCAGCTGGCTGGCCGCCCAGTCCGTGCCGGCCGACGCGCGGCCTGCCGCCCAGCGCCCCGCAGCCCCGCCCGATACGCCCGACCTGAGATGCGGCAACGCGCCCATCCCCGAGGGGCGCCGATGAAGTTGCTGAAATGGTCCGCCGCCGCCTTGGTGGCGCTGCTCCTGCTGTTGTCGGCCTGGGTCGCCTGGTTCAACTACGGCATGACGCGCGTGGCGGACGACGCCATCGCGCCCGCCGCCAATGCCGAAATGGTGGCGCGCGGCGCCTACCTGGCCCGCGCGGGCAACTGCATCGCCTGCCACACGGTGCGCGGCGCCAGCACCGGCGCCGGTGGCCGGCCCATCGCCACGCCCTTCGGCACCTTGTTCACCAGCAACCTGACGCCCGACGCCGACACCGGCATCGGCCAATGGAGCGCCGCCGCCTTCTGGCGCGCGCTGCACTTTGGCCGCTCGGCCGATGGCCGCCTGCTGTACCCGGCCTTCCCCTACACGCACACCACCGCCTTGACGCGCGAGGATTCCGACGCGCTGTTCAGCTACTTCCGCAGCCTGCCGCCGGTGCGTGCGCAGGTGCCCGCGCACGAATTGCGCTGGCCCTATGGCACCCAGGCGGCCTTGGCGGTGTGGCGCACGCTGTACTTCCAGCCTGGCGCCAAGCCTCCGCTGCCCCCAGGTCCGGCCGACGCCGATGTGCAGCGGGGCGCCTACCTGACCTACGCGGTCGCGCATTGCTCGGCCTGCCACACCGCGCGCGATGCGCTGGGCGGGGGCGACTGGCAGAGTCTGCGCGGTGGCGTGTTGGCCAGCGAAGGCTGGTACGCGCCCTCGCTGGTCTCAGCGCGCGAGGCGGGCATGGCCGACTGGCCGGTGGACGACATCGTGCAGTTGCTGCGCACCGGCGTGGCGCCGCATGGCCAGGTCAGCGGGCCGATGACCGAAGTGGTCACCCAGGGCACGCAGTACCTGAACGAGCCCGACCTGCGCGCCATGGCCAGCTACCTGAAGGCGCTGCCATCCACCGAGGGCGCCGCGCCCCGCACCGCAGCGGCGCCGGACGTGCGCTCCAGCGCCGTGGTGCTGGGTGAAAAACTCTATCAGCAGCACTGCGCCGACTGCCACGGCAGCCAAGGCCAGGGCGTGCCCGGCGCCTATCCGCCCCTGGCAGGCAACCGCGCAGTGACCATGGCGCACACGCAGAACCTGCTGCAAACGGTGCTGTACGGCGGCTTTACACCCGATACCGCCGGCCACCCCCGGCCGTACGGCATGCCGCCGTTTGCGCTGACGCTGGGCGACACCGAAATCGCCGCGGTGCTCAGCTACCTGCGCACCAGCTGGGGCAACGCCGCGGCAGAGGTGTCGCCGCTGGACATCAACCGCATGCGCGCCAGCACGGCCGGCAACCTGCGCCAGTAAGGCGGCCACGCGGGGCGCCGCCTCACCGACGGGGTGACGTGCCCTGGCAGCACCCGTAGCGCGCCCTCGCCCCAGCACGCCGCACCCCAGCCGCGCAGGCTTCACGCCTATACTTTCGCCGAATAACCCAAGCCCGCGGGCGGCGCTGGCTTTGGCCAGCCGGCAGAGTGGGCGCATGCAAGGAGGCCGAGGATGGCGTTGAACTGGTTTTCACTGCGGCGAACGGGCGCCGACCGGCGCACCCCGGGCGCAGAGCCCGATGACGTCGCCGATCGTGGCCGAACCCCGGCAGGCCCAGGCGCCGACAGCCCTTCGGCCGATGGCCAACCCCTGTCCTGGCCCGAGATGGTTCGGGTGATGGGCCAAGAGGTGTCATCTTCCCTCGCCGCCGCCAGCGACCAGCTGGACCGCCTCAACCGTCTTGAACCCAGCCTGGTCAGCGGGCTGGGGCCGCTGCGCGACGCCATCGAACGCGCCCGTCAGGCCGGCCTGGCCGCCCAGCAGGTGCTGCGCCTGCACGAAGACCCGCCCGCCCAGCAACGCGAGGTGCTGAACCTGGCCGACGTGGCGCGCGCCGCGCTCACCGCCCGTGGCGAATGGTTCAAGCGCCGCCACGTCCATGTGCGCCAGGGCCTGGCGCAGGCGCAGGTGGTGGCCGATTCCAGCATGGCGTATTCGCTGATCGACGAGCTTTTGCAGTGGGCGGGCCAGCTGTCCAGCGAAGTCGTCATCGCGGTGGACAAATCGCAGCGCAGCGGCCGCGCACGCCTGCGCGTATCGGCGTGGTGCGACCCTGCCACCCTGCCCGAAGGCAGCTGGCGCAGCATGCGCTGGGTGCTGTGGCACCAACTGGCGCGCGCGATGGGCGCGCAGGCCCAGATGGAGATGCGCAACGACCATGTGCGCGTCACCCTCAGCCTGGCGGCGCCCACCGAGGCGCAGCTGTCCACCGCCATGGACGAATTGAACGGCCAATCCAGCGTGTCGGCCGTGATTCAAGGCTGTCGCGTGCTGATCGTGTCCACCCTCGCGCAGCGCCGCGCGCAGTGCCTGCAGGCGCTGGCCGGCTACGGCGTGCTGCTGGACCAGGCCGACAGCATGGGCCAAGCCATGCGCGTGGCCGAGCAGCATCTGCCCGACGCCCTGATCTACGACGCCGCCGTGGCCGGCCCTGCGATGGAGCAGCTGCGCGACCGCATCAGCGCACGGTCGGGCACGCAGCCCGCCGTGATCGAAATCAACGAGCAAGTGGGCGCCACCGAATTCCAGGCCTCCACCATCGGCACGCTCTCCACCGGCCGCGTGGCGGCAGGCTCGCTCAAGCAGGCGCTGGGCCCCGCGCTGGTGTTCGAGCTGTGCAAGGTGATCTAGGCCCCGCAGTGCGCCCCAGCGCGGCCATACTCAGGTTTTGATAGCTGCCAGCGCTTTCTGGATGGGCGCTGGCGATGGTTTTTTTTTGAAACTAACAGCGCCCGCGCGCCAGCCAACACCGCCATGTCCCCTCACCTGCCACGCCTGGGCCACGCCCTGCACGAGCTGCTGCGCACCCGGCGGACTGCCGCGCTGGGCACGCTGGACGCCAGCAGCGGCGCGCCCAGCGTGTCGATGGTGCCCTTTGCCATCGACGCGCACGAGCGCTGCATCGTCCTGCACCTGAGCGGCCTGGCCGCCCACACCACCAACCTGCTGGCCGACGCACGCGCGTCGCTGCTGATCGCGGCCCCCGAAGTGCCCGGCGCGCCCGTGCACGACCTGCCCCGCATCACGCTGGACGCGCTGGCCAGCACGCCCGCGCCCGATTCACCCGCAGGCCGCAGCGCCCACGCCGCCTACGTGCAACGCTTTCCTGAGGCCGCTTTCATGACCGGCCTGGGCGACTTTCGCTTTGTCACCCTCGTGCCCACCGGCGCGCGGCAGATCGCCGGCTTTGGCAGCGCGCGCAGCGTGCAGGCGGCTGAGATCGCGCAAGTGCTGGCCATGGGCACGGGCGACCAGCCGCCAGCGGGCGCTTGAGTGGCGCGCGCCGACAGCGTTGACCTGGGCTTTGGCCGTGACAGTCGCTCCTGATTCCATAGCTGCCAGCGCTTATGCAGCCTGCGCCAATGGCACTTTTGACTCATCACCCTCTTTGGTCGTCGTGCACGAAGACGCGCACCTGCTGGTGCTGGACAAGCCCAGCGGCCTGCTGGCCGTGCCCGGCCGCGGGCCAGACCGCGCCGATTGCCTGAGCGCCCGCGCCCAACAGCGCTGGCCCGACGCGCTCATCGTGCACCGGCTGGACCAGGCGACCAGCGGCCTGATCGTGCTGGCGCGCGGTATCGACGTGCAGCGCTGCCTGTCCGCCGCCTTTGCCGAGCGGCGCGTGCACAAGCGCTACGAGGCGCTGGTGCACGGGCAAATGGTGCTGCCCGCCGTGCCGGACGGCGATGCCACGCAGGCTACCTCCCCGGACATTGCCGATGACGACGACCGCGCCAGCGAGTGGGCGCTGATCGACCTGCCGCTGATCGTCGACTGGCCGCGCCGCCCGCGCAGCAAGGTCGATCCGCTGCTGGGCAAACCCAGCCGCACGCGCTGGCGCCCGCTGGCGTACGACGCCGCCACCCACACCACGCGCGTCGCGCTGGAACCCATCACCGGCAGGTCGCACCAGCTGCGCGTGCACCTGCTGGCGCAAGGCCACCCGATCGTGGGTGACGCGCTGTACGACGCGCCCGACCAGGCGCCGCGCCTGATGCTGCACGCCTGCACCCTGGCCTTGCGGCATCCGGTGACGGACGCGCCGCTGCGCTTTGCCAGCGCGGTGCCGTTCTAGGTCGGTGGCCTGCGTGGCGCGGCGGCAAAAGACATCCCCATCGCCGTTGGCCCGCAGCCCGCGCCGCAGCGCCCCGCCGCGTGAGGTCGCCACAGCCAGCGCCGCGCGGCAGCACACCCTGGTGGAATCGGCATGGGCGAGACCCCCAAGGCTTGCAGCTTGGACCCGCTTGCTTGACCAGATCAAGCCCGCATGTTCGGGCGTGAAAAACGGGTTGGCGCGCGACACGGCGGCAAGCATCTGTCCTACGCCTTTGGCCGGGGCGCGGGCCTAAAGTGGCGCCGTTGAATAAGCCTTTGTACAGAAAGAAAGAGGAACCATGAAAATGAACAAGCTCCAACTCCGCTCCATCGGTCTGGCCATTGCTGTGGGCCTGGGCAGCGTTGCCATGATCGGCTGCACGACCACGCCCGCCGGCTCTGAGGCCTCTGGCCCCAGCGAACGCGCCGCCATGGACAAAAACGTGGACGCCACGCTGTCGCGCCTGTACACCACGGTGCCGGGCTCGCGTGAAATGCTGCAGCGCGCCGCGGGCACGCTGGTGTTCCCGTCGGTGGTCGGCGGCTCGTTCGTCGTCGGCGCCGAATATGGTCGTGGCGCACTGCGCGAAGGTGGCCGCACCACCGGTTACTACAGCACGACTGCAGGTTCTATCGGCTTCCAGGCCGGTGGCCAATCCAAGGCTGTGATCTACGTGTTCAACACACGTGAAGCGCTGGAAAAATTCAAGAACAGCAAGGGCTGGACGGCCGGCGCTGACGCCACCGTGGCCGTGGGCAAGATCGGCGCCAATGGCTCCGTCGACACCGAAACCATGAAGCAGGCCGTGAGCAGCTTCATCCTGACCAACGTCGGCCTGGAAGCCGGCGCTGCCGTCGGCGCCGCCAAAATAACGCAGATCAGTCTGTAAGGCTGCGCCTGCCGCCCGGCGCGCCTTGTGCGCGCCAGGTGCATCCGAGGCAAGAAAGAGGCTGGTGACGGCCTGAGCACCCTCAAAACGACCCAAGCCGCCGCGTGCGGCTTGGGTCGTTTTGAAGCTTCGGACTCTGTTGGACATGCTGCATCACGCGAATTTGGTAGATTGCCCGACCATGACGAGCGCAAAAGAGCACATCTACATCCTGACCGGCGCATCGCGCGGCATGGGCCTGGCCATGGCGCGCCAATTGCTTGCCCCCGGCAACGTCGTTCTGACGCTGTCGCGCCGCGTGAACGGCGATCTGGCACCACTCGCGGCCAGCGCGGGCGCCGCACTCACGCAGTGGTCCACCGACCTGACCGACGGCACTGCCGCCGCCACGCACCTGCGCGGCTGGCTGGGCGACATCTCGCCAAACCGGTTCGCAACGGCCACGCTGATCAACAACGCGGGCGCCATTCCGCCCATCGTGCCGCTGCGCGACAGCCGCCTGGCGGATCTGGGCAACGCCCTGCGCGTGGGACTGGAAGCGCCCATATTGCTGGCCTCCGCATTCCTGAACGCCACGCGGTACTGGCCTGCGCAGCGCAAGGTGCTCAACATTTCTTCCGGCCTGGGCCGCAAGGCGATGGCCTCGCAGTCCGCCTATTGCGCGGCCAAGGCAGGGATGGACCATTTCACACGCTGTCTGGCACTGGACGAGGCGCAGCTGCCGAACGGCGCGAAGGTGTGCTCTCTGGCGCCCGGCGTGATCGACACCGACATGCAGGTGCACCTGCGCGGCGCCGACGCGGCGGCTTTCCCCGACAGGGCGAGCTTCGAGCAGCTCAAGCAAAGCGGGCAACTCACCTCGCCCGAAGAGGCCGCCCGCCGCGTGCTGGCCTATCTGGCGCGCGCCGACTTCGCCAGCGAGCCTGTGGCGGACGTGCGGCAGGCGTAAGCATCGGCGTCCGCGGCCCTTTCTCAGCCCGCGCGCCTCGGTTCAGGGCACGCGTGCAGACTTGGCATCTGCTATTGAATAAATAGCTACCCGCGCTCTATCCATGGGCGCTGAAGGCACTTTTAATTCAAAAACTGCGCCGCTCGACTGCGGCCGAAGGATCCAGGCCGCCGGGCACCTGACGCGCCCTGCGGTCAACGCTCATCCGCTCTCATACCCCATTGCGTTCAATCCGTCAGAAACCGTTCGCACTGAGCTTGTCGAAGTGCATGCACCGCGCAGGGCTTCGACCCTTCGACAAGCTCAGGACAGGCCAGGCTCAGCCCGAACGGTTCTTATATTTTTGAGGGCGGATTCTTATCAGTACAGCTGCGGCACGATCATGCTTTGCGGCACCGGGTGGCGCACGTAATCTTCGTGCCGCTCGCGCGCGGGCAGTACCACTTCGGGCCGCGGTGTCTCGTGGTAGGGCAACTGCGACAGCAGGTGGCTGATGCAGTTCAGGCGCGCGGCTTTCTTGTCGTCGGCCGGCACCACCCACCAAGGCGCTTCCGCGATGTTGGTGCGGTGCAGCATGTCTTCCTTGGCGCCGGTGTAATCCTCCCAGCGCCGGCGGCTTTCCAGGTCCATGGGGCTGAGCTTCCACTGCTTGAGCGGGTCGTGAATGCGGCCCAGAAAGCGCAGGTGCTGCTCTTCGTCCGAGATCGAGAACCAGTACTTGATCAGCACGATGCCCGACCGCACCAGCATCTTCTCAAACTCGGGCACGCTGCGGAAGAACTCTTCCAGCTCATCGTCGGTGCAAAAGCCCATGACGCGCTCAACGCCCGCGCGGTTGTACCAGCTGCGGTCGAACAGCACCATCTCGCCGCCCGCAGGCAGGTGCGGCACGTAGCGCTGAAAGTACCACTGCGTTTTTTCGCGGTCGTTGGGCGCGGGCAGCGCCACCACGCGAGCCACGCGCGGGTTAAGCCGCTGGGTGATGCGCTTGATCACGCCGCCCTTGCCGGCCGCGTCGCGCCCTTCAAACAGGATGACCACCTTGCGTTTGGTGGTGGCCACCCAGTCCTGCAGCTTGACCAGCTCGCCCTGCAGGCGAAACAGTTCGCGAAAGTAGTGCTGGCGGGCGTTCTTGTAATCGTCGCCATCCGTCAGCACCCCGGCCAGCTGGTCGATGTTGCGGTCTTCCAGCTCCATCTCCAGCTCTTCATCGAAGCCATCCAGCAGATCGCCCCGCAGGCGGCGGATCAGTTCATCGTCACTCACTTGAGGCCTTTCAGCGCATCTTGTCCAGCGCGCGAGCGTAAGACGGATTTATGACCACATCGTGACAGTCACATGGGCGGCTGATCCCAGGCGCCACCCGGCCGAGTCGGTGCATACTGGTTGCGTTGAATTTTCACCTTTACCCACCCCAACGAGGAGATAGCAAAATGGCCCGTGAAGTCGTCGTCGTCAGCGGAGTGCGCACCGCCATCGGAACCTATGGCGGCAGCCTGAAAGACATTGCCCCCGTCGATCTGGGCGCCATCGTCGTCAAGGAAGCCCTGGCTCGCGCGCAGGTGGAAGGCAATGAAGTCGGCCAGGTCGTCTTCGGCCACGTCGTCAACACCGAGCCGCGCGACATGTACCTGTCGCGCGTGGCCGCCATCAACGGTGGTTGCGCCAAGGAAACGCCCGCGTTCAACGTCAACCGCCTGTGCGGCTCGGGCCTGCAGGCCATCGTCAGCGCCAGCCAGGGCATTCTGCTGGGCGACTACGACGTGGCCATCGGCGGCGGGTGCGAGGTCATGAGCCGCGCGCCCTACGCCAACCTCACCAACCGCTGGGGCGCCCGCATGGGCGACACCAAGCTGGTCGACATGATGGTCGGCGCCCTGCACGACCCCTTCCACACCATCCACATGGGTGTGACAGCCGAAAACGTGGCCAAGGAATACACCATCACCCGCGAAGACCAGGACGCGCTGGCGCTGGAAAGCCACCGCCGCGCCGAACAGGCCTGGGCCGAAGACCGCTTCAAGGGCCAGATCGTGCCCGTCATGCTGAAAAGCAGGAAAGGCGAAGTCGCGTTCGAGAAAGACGAGCACTTCCGCCCCGGCGCCAAGCTGGAAGACTTCCAGAAGATGAAGCCCGTCTTCGTGAAGGAAAACGGCACCGTCACCGCCGCCAACGCCTCGGGCATCAACGACGCCGCCGCCGCCGTGGTGCTGATGGAAGCCGCCGCCGCCCAGGCGCGCGGCGCCAAGCCCATGGCCCGCCTGGTCGGCTACGCGCTGGCGGGCGTCGAGCCCAAGATCATGGGCATCGGCCCCATCCCGGCATCGAAAGCCGTGCTGGCCAAGACCGGCCTGAAGCTGGACCAGATGGACGTGATCGAAGCCAACGAAGCCTTCGCCGCCCAAGCCTGCGCCGTCACCAAAGGCCTGGGCGCCGACCCGGCCAAGGTCAACCCCAACGGCTCGGGCATTTCGCTCGGCCACCCCATCGGCGCCACGGGCGGCGTTATTACTGTCAAGGCGATCTACGAATTGCACCGCACCGGCGGCAAATATGCACTGGTCACCATGTGCATTGGGGGTGGCCAGGGCATTGCGGCAATTTTTGAGCGGATGTAAGTCGCCGTAGGACCCCATCACCCCCGCCGTCCATCCGTCGTTTTTAGGTTTGCCTAAATGACTGATCGACTGGGTTGTGTGGGGGTTTTGGCGGCCAAACGTGCTTATCCGACCGACGGCCCCACTCTGGCCGTCGTCTAATTCTAGTTAGCCCGCTCCAAAATCCATTTATGCAGGCCCGCATTTATTCCAGCGTTTTGCCCATCGCAAAGGTTCGGCCTTTGGGGTTTGGCCGTTGCGCCGGGCTTCGCCTGCAATCACTGCGCGGGTTTCAAGCCCTTTTTGGCCTCTAGCGCCCGTCCCGCGTGCGCTAGCAGCTCTTTCTTTGGTAGCGTTTCGCGGGTGCGCAGCGCTTTTTCAAACCCCGTCGGGTCTAACCCGGCGGTCAAGCCGATCCGCCTTCGGCGGCCGGCTTACCTCGTTCGTTAGTCCCCTCATTTACTTCATGCAGGCCGCTATTTATCCCAGCGCTTCGCATTCCTCAAAGGCTTTTGAAGCCTTTTGGCCTCCAGCGCTTGTGCAGCGAGCGCCACCAGCTATCATTCTTGCAGCGCTGCGCCGCTTCCGTGGCACAGCGCTTTTTCGCGGGCTGCGCCCTTCTCCAAGTCCAAGCGCTCCCTTCTGGCCTTCGGGTCTAACTCTGCGCTCAAGCCGACCCGCCTGCGGCGGTCGGCTTATCTGGGCCGTTAGTCCCATCACCCCCTCTTTATGCGCGCAGCCACTTGTTCCAGCGCTTGGCCCTGCTCCAAAGGCTTTCAAGCCCCTTTGGCCTCCAGCGCCTTTGTAGCAAGCGCCACCAGCTATCATTCTTGCAGCGCTGCGCCGCTTCCCTGGCCCAGCGCTTTCTCGTGGGCTGCGCCCTTGTCCAAGTCCGGGCGCTTCCTTTTGGCCTTCGGGTCTAACTCTGCGCTCAAGCGGACCCGCATTCTGCGGGCCGCTTACCTTGGCCGTTAGTCCCATCACCCGCTCTATGCGCGAAGCCACTTATTTCAGCGCTCGGCCCTGTTCCAAAGGCTTCCAAGCCTTTTTGGCCTCCAGCGCTTGTGCAGCAAGCGCCACCAGCTATCATTCTTGCAGTACTGCGCCGCTTTCGTGGCCCAGCGCTTTTTCGTGGGCTGCGCCCTTGTCCAAGTCCGGGCGCTTCCTTTTGGCCTTCGGGTCTAACTTTGCGGTCAAGCGGACCCGCATTCTGCGGGCCGCTTACCTTGGCCGTTAGGCAGCAAGAATGCAGCGTCTCACGAAGATCGAGGACACATTCCTGGTCACAGGCCGAGGGTTGGTCGTAGTGCCCGGGCCGTTAAGGTCCGAAGTAGCGGGTGGTGCAGACATTCCGGTTGAACTGCGGCTTCCCGATGGAGCAGTGCTTAACGCACGAGCTTCCCTTCAGCACTTCCACCAGTCACCGCCGCCGCCACCCCATATCGCAAGGCAATGGGGCTGCATCCTCTCCGGTGTCACGAAGGAGCAAGTCCCTATTGGCACCGAAGTATGGAGGCACGATGCTGCCTAACCAGTCCCTCGAGCCGACTCGCGTCGGCAAGCCGCCGCTCGCGGCTCAGCTTCAACGTTAGGCGCCTATGGACCAACGGCTCGTTACCCATCTCGAAGCGTCTTTCGCCTTGCGCGAACTACCGGAAGCGGAGGTTCGTGATACGGTGCTCATGGGGCTTACTTGGCCCACTGAATATTGGGCAGGTCTGGCCATTGGCTGGCTAGAGCAAGGCGCACCGCTCGACGCAGAGCTGGCTGCGGCGCTAGAAGCCATTACTTCGAAGCCGTTCTCGCAAGGTGTGAGGCATCGAGCGCGTGCCCTTGCACGTCAATGGCAACGCACGCAGTCGGTGCCTACCCCCTCCTTCAAGCGGACGCCTGACAGCGCCGCTTAAGTCAAACGTTAGAACTCATGACTCGTCCTGGCCTTGATCGAAACGGAGTGGTTGTTGAAATTGGCGATAAGGTTCGTCTGTTTGACATTCGTCCTTCGATCCTCAAACGCCTCACAGGATCCGAGCATGTAGATGTTTCATCAATGCTTGAAACAGAAGTGACAGTTTTCGATGTGTATGAAGACGGCCAAGTTTGGGTTTGCTTATATTTTCCGCGTGGAAGTGGCGAGACTGAAGTGCACGCCATCGCAGTGGATAGTCATGCTATCGAACGTGTTGGTGGTGAACACGTCGGTTTCGTCTAACCCTGCGCTCAAGCGGACTGGTCTTCGGCCAGCCGCTTAGCTTTATCGTTAGTCCGCTCAGTTCTGGCATATTTAAACCCTATGCCTATTCCAGCCACATTCAGCCTCTCCAGCGTTGTGCCGCTCGGTGTGGCACGGCTCGCGGGGCTTCGCCATTTCGGGGCAGTTTTGGCCGCCAGCGCAGGTACCACCTGCGCACGCAGCTCTCTTCTTGGTAGCATTGTGCGCTTGCAAAGCCTGCTTGTTTCAGCTGCTGGGTCTAACCCGGCGGTCAAGCGGACTTGCCTACGGCAAGCCGCTTACCTCGTCCGTTAGGTGCCACAAGATCTATGCGCTACTTTCTTTCTGCTATCTGGGCTTGTCTGGCGGTTGGTTGGCTGTCCGGCATTTCACTCATCGCGCGGTTGATTGGCGGGTACAAATACATTGAGCACATGGGCCAAACTCGCACCGTCCTCATGCTCTCGCTCATGGCTGCTGGTTGCCTCGTAGCTGCAGTTGTTCTTGCAGTTTGGCGTCGGCTGCCTGCGCTATTGTCTTGGTGCGTGGGCGCTGTTGCGGGCGTGCATTTATTCAACGCGTTAGGCATGCTCATTCTCTTTAACACGAATGGGCATGCTCCTCCCCTTGTCATGCTGCCCTTTCGGCTTGTGTCGCTTGCAGTTCCTACTACCACCCTGTTTGCCGGCGTGCCCCCGGGAAATGCGTCTCTTCTGATTCTTCCCGTCGTCACGTTGCTTGTCTTGCGCATTTCGGTAGCGACAGGGAGAGTTAGTCCAACGGCAGCGAGTGCCACCTAACCTGCCGCTCAAGCGGACTTGCCTACGGCAAGCCGCTTAGCTTGGCCGTTAGTCCCCTCATTTACTTTATGCAGGCCGCTATTTATTCCAGCGCTTCGCATTTCTCTAAGGTTTTCCAAGCCTTTTTGGCCTCTAGCGCTTGCCAGCCCAGCGCTACCAGCTATCATCCTTGCAGCGCTGCGCCGCTTCCGTGGCGCAGCGCTTTTTTGTGGGCCGCGCCCTTCTTCATGGTTGGGCGCTCCCTTCTGGCCTTCGGGTCTAACTCTGCGGTCAAGCGGACCCGCATTCTGCGGGCCGCTTACCTTGGCCATTAGGCAAGAGGTCACGCAATGGGCACGACCGGACATGCGACAGGAATGGCAGGCGAGTTCCATGCAATAGAAATATTGCATCGTTTGGGACATCAGCCTGCCCTCACGCCAGGAAACGCTAAGACAATCGATATTTTGTCCAAGGCTCCGCCAGGAAAAATATAAGAAATATCAGTGAAGGCCATTCGTGCCGGCGGCAAGTGGAGCATGGGGAATGAAAACCATGCTACGCACAACAATCTGGTGTTCATGTTATTTTGGCACAGGACTTTCAATGACATAAGCACGAACCCAGAAACATGGATTATTCCTGCAACGGAAGCAGAAAATCAAGCACCCTTGGCATGGGCAATTTTGTTTATATCGCTACAAAGAGCATATACACTTACTGGATCCATATAGAAATGCGCGGAAGTATGTTGCCTAACATTTCGTCGCAGCCGACCGTCTACGGCGGCGGCTGAACTCAAGCCTTAGCCTTCACACTATGCACATCGATTGGAAAAAGCGGCTTTACAACTACGTTCCGGACATTGCGCCTGAAGTTCCGTCGCTTGGTGCCATTGCAATCCGGGTGCTGGTGAGCATTACCACTGGAATGTGGCTAACCTTCCTCCCGACATACTTTTTCATTATCTACATGCTGCATGAGAAGTTCTTTTCGTATGACTTCTTCTCTGATGGTGTTTTTGGCTTAAAGACTTTCCTAGTTGTGCTTCTTGTGCTGCTGTTGGTTACAGCGTTCTATCTATGGGGTTTTCTCCTCCTAGGCAAGAAGGCTTGCATTGCGTACACGAAGCCCGACCGGAAGGACTACAACATGTACAGATGGCTGACTTACCTTATGCTGGCCCTTTCTGTTTTTATGCATGCGATTTTCTATGCATTTGGCAGCGAGACTAATCACGAGATACGTGTACTTTCGTTTAGTCTTATCGGTTTTATTCTCGTATGGGCTATCACTTCATTTCTTGGTGCCAATCTCATCAAGAAAGTTATCAACTGGGTGCCTTCTGTCGCATTTATTGTGCTTAGCGCCACAATTCCCGCACTTAATGCGGACATCACGGCCGACCTAGTACGAATTGGCCTTATCAACTTCAATGTGGGCGGTGGAGTTCATGCAAAAGTCTTCAGCACCGACAACCCCGACAAGATAATTTATGAAGGAAAGCTACTATTGCTTACACCTAATAATGCATATTTCCGCGAAGGAAAAAAAAGTTACAAAATCATCAAGCAGAGTGAAAACATTACCGTTTCAATCGGCAAAGGCTAACCCTGCGGTGCACGGGACGCTGTGAGATAAAGCGTCGCGCAGCGTCCCTGACCTTGAACGTTGGGCCGCAAAGGAACCGTGTTGGAATGGCTAGCGCCGTGGAATCCCGCCGAAGCAGTTGGCGAGCGCCTGACCCATCAACCCGGAGAACTACAAGCAAGATCAACGGCTTGCGGGTTGTCCAGAGCGGACTACAAACGGTCATTGCGCTGCCTATTCTGCTGACAGCAAACCCTGATGAAAGACGCGCGCCGGGGGCTCTGAACCGCCCCGGCTTTCGCGGAGGCCGGGGCGGTTCATGTCGCTCGACAAGCGGTTCGAGGGTGATCTTGTCGCCTTCGGCAAAGGTGAAATGCTCACGGCCCTCACACCCATCAAGGGCTCAGCGGGCTATGTGGCTATCGAGTGGGTCACCGAGACCCTCCAGGCCACAAAAGGAGCGTCGTCTTTCTGTCCTGCTCCCTGGTGGGGTAGACCGTGCGCCGGCAGCCCTCTTTCTGGTAGCAGCGTGCGCTGCCTGCCATCGCATTGAACGCGAGTGACACGCGGCCTTAGCATGTGCGCTGAGCGGCAGGTCTACTTCTATATTTTTGATAGCTGCCAGCGCTGGTGGCGCCTGCGCCAACTGCCCATTGAATGCTCAGTTCACCTACAGGGTTAGCCCCCGCAGGGCAGTGCCACCTGGGCGCTACCATTGGCGTTTTGCATTCCATTCCCGGAGATCGTTTCGCATGCTGCGCAAGTTCGCCTCTGTGCTGGCCATCGGCCTGCTCGCCACCGCCGCCCAGGCGCAAAGCTACCCTGACAAGCCCATCCGCATGGTCATCCCCTTCCCGCCCGGCGGGGGCACGGACATCCTGGGCCGCCTGGTGGCGCAGAAGCTGACCGAGGCGAACAAATGGACCGTGGTGCCCGACAACCGCGCCGGTGCGGGCGGCACGCTGGGCATCACCGAAGCCGCCCGCGCCAAACCCGATGGCTACGACATGGTGATGGGCCAGAAGGACAACCTGGTCGTCGGCCCCTGGCTGTACAAGAACCTGCCGTGGAACCCCACCAAAGACTTCGTGGCCGTGGCGCACGTGGCCTGGGCGCCGGTGATCATCGCCACCAGCGCCAACAGCAAGTACAAGACCCTGGCCGACGTGGTGGCCGCCGCAAAGGCCGCACCCGACACGATCACCTACGGCTCACCCGGCAACGGCACCACCATCCACCTGGCGGGCGACCAGTTCGAGAAGGCCGCGGGCATCAAGCTGCGGCACGTGCCGTACAAGGGCTCTAACCCGGCGCTGCTGGATGCGCTGGCCGGCAACGTGGATTTGCTGGTGTCTTCGGTGCCTTCGGCCATGGCGCAGGTCAAGTCGGGCAAGCTGCGGCCGCTGGCCGTGACGTCTGCCAAGCGCAGCAGCACGCTGCCCGATGTGCCCACGGTGGCCGAAAGCGGCTACAAAGGCTTTGACGTCAGCACCTGGTACGGCCTGCTGATGCCCGCGGGCACGCCCCAGGCGCAGGTGCGCACGATGAACGCCGCCGTCAACAAGCTGCTGGCCACGCCCGAGATGCAAAAAGCCATTCACGACCAGGGCGCCGAGCCGCAGGCCATGACGGCCGAAGCCTTCGGCAAGCAGGTCAACAGCGACTACCACCAATGGGGAAAAATCGTGCGCGACGCGGGCGTGAAGATCGAGTGATCGCCGCCAGCACTTAGCGGCAGCGGCGGGGGCACATTCACCCGCCGCCGCGGCCGCACCGCGATCAGCCCGGCCCTTGCCGGGCTTTTTTGTGGGGCCGCCGAAGGCGCGGGCGTCGGCCGTCGGGATCAGAACCGCGCGCCACCGCAATGGCGGCGAAACCGTCCTACGCCATCGGCAAAGCGGGCGCACTAACCTGCTCACACCTTGTCACACACAGCCCTTTCGCCATGGTTCTGACCATTGTCACCACCGCCGCCGTCACCCTGATCACGGTGGCTGTGGCGATGAATTTCGCCACGCCTGAGAAGAAGCTGGAACGCAAGATCGAGCATCGCTATGCCGTGGCCGACCCGCAGTTTCGCCGTGAGATGGGCGTGATGCTGGGCCCCGCCATCCTCGGCGGCAACCGCGTGCGCGACCTGCAAAACGGCAAAGAGATTTTCCCGGCCATGCTGGCCGCGATCCGGGCGGCGCAGAAAACCATCACGTTCGAGACCTACATCTACTGGTCGGGCGAGATTGGCGAAAAGATGAGCGAGGCGCTGGCCGAGCGCGCGCGGGCGGGCGTCAAGGTCTCGGTCATGCTGGACTGGATGGGCAGCCTGAAGATGGACGACCAACTGGTGCAGCGCATGAAGGATGCCGGCGTGCGCGTGCACCGCTACCGCCCGCTGCACTGGTACAACATCGCGCGCATGAACAACCGCACGCACCGCAAGCTGCTGATCGTGGACGGCGCCGTGGCCTTCACGGGCGGTGTGGGCATTGCCGACCAATGGGACGGCCACGCCGAAGACCCCGAGCACTGGCGCGACATGCACTTCGAGCTGACAGGCCCGGCGGTGGCGCAGTTTCAGGCGGCCTTCAATGACAACTGGATCAAGGCCACGGGCGAAGTGCTGCACGGGCCCGATTACTTCCCGCCGCTGCAGCGCGCCGGCGACGCCGACGCGCATCTGTTCATCGCCTCACCTGCGGGCGGCAGCGAAAGCATGCACCTGATGGTGTTGATGGCGGTGGCCGCCGCCGAGCACACGATCGACCTGGAGGCTGCCTACTTCGTGCCGGACGAGCTGGTCATCAAGGCGCTGCTGGCGGCGCGCCAGCGCGGTGTGCGCATCCGCATCATCGTGCCGGGCGAGCACATCGATTCCGAAGCGGTTCGTTTGGCCTCCAAGGCCGAATGGGGGCCGCTGCTGCAAGCGGGCGTGGCCATCCACGAATACACGCCGACGATGATGCACAACAAGCTGCTGATCGTCGACAGCGAGATGGTCTCGGTGGGTTCCACCAACTTCGACGTGCGATCCTTTCGGCTGAACGACGAAGCCAGCCTGAACGTGTACGACCGCGAACTCGCCGCCAGAATGACGCGCGAGTTTGAAAAAGACCTGGCCCAGACCCGCGCCTACACCTACGAAGCCTGGGCCGCGCGCCCGCTGCGCGAAAAGCTGCTGGAGCGCTTCGTGCTGCCCATCAAGTCGCAGCTTTGATGGCGGCGGCGGGCATTCAGCGCCCCGCCGTTGGCCGACTCAGGTGTAGCGCTTTTCCAGCGCGTCCCACTCGGGCTTGCCCACCAGGCGCTGGCGCTCGGCAAAGGGCGTGACCAGGCCGCTGGCCTCTTGCACTTCCTTCTCATCGCGCAGCACCGTCAAGGCCTTTTGCATGCCCATCACCGCGCCTTGCAGCGCGGCGTTGGCGTATAGCACGATGCCGTAGCCCAGCTCGCCCAGCTGCTGGGCGTTGAAGATCGGCGTGCGCCCGCCGATCACCATGTTCATCAGCTGCGGCTGCGGCAGCCGCTGGGGCAGCGCGCGCACTTCTTCGGCCTGCGTCACCGCTTCGACGAACAGGATGTCGGCGCCCGCCTCGGCGAACTTCTGGGCGCGCTCCACCGCCGCCTCGAAGCCCAGCGTGGCGGCCGCGTCGGTGCGGGCCATGATCATCAGGTCTGCGTCGCGGCGTGCATCCACGGCGGCCTTGATCTTGTTGACCGCCTCTTCGGTGCTGATCACTTCCTTGCCGCTGAAGTGGCCGCAGCGCTTGGGCGCCACCTGGTCTTCCAGCTGGATGCAGTCGGCGCCCGCGCGTTCCAGCGTGCGCACGGTGTGGATCACGTTCAGCGCGTTGCCAAAGCCCGTGTCGGCATCCACCAGCAACGGCACGTTCACCGCGTCGCGGATGCGGGCGGTGTGGTCGGCGATTTCGGCCAGGCCCATGAAGCCTTGGTCGGGCATGCCGAACCACATGTTGGTGACGCCCGCGCCGGTGACGTAGATGGCCTCAAACCCCAGGTCTTCGATGACCTTGGCGGACAGCGCGTTGAACGCGCCGGGCACGATCACGCCGCGGCGCGCTTGCACCAGTTCTTTCAGCTTCTTGCGAGGGGACATGGCTTTGCAACCTATCTTTATCAAGTCAATCAGTCTCTGGCGCTGGTGAAACAAGCGCCAGCAGCTATCAAATACGCAGCAATCAGGCAGACGCCGTATCCAGCGGCACATGCACCCAGCCGCTCATCAGCACGCGGGCGCTGCGACTCATCAGCGCCTTGGTCACGGCCCATTGGCCGTTGACCTGCGAGGCTTCGGCGCCTACGCGCAAGGTGCCGCTGGGGTGGCCAAAGCGCACCGCGCTGCGTTGCCCGCCGCCGGCCGCCAGGTTGACCAGCGTGCCGGGAATGGCCGCCGCCGTGCCGATGGCCACCGCGGCCGTGCCCATCATGGCGTGGTGCAGCTGGCCCATGGACAACGCACGCACCAGCAGGTCGATGTCGGCCGCCTGCACGGGCTTGCCGCTGGACGCCATGTAGTTGGCCGGTGGCGCGACGAAGGCGATCTTGGGCGTGTGCTGGCGCTTGGCGGCCTCGGCCACGTCGTGGATCAAGCCCATCTTCACGGCGCCCCAGGCGCGGATGGTTTCAAAGCGCGCCAGCGCAGCCGGGTCGCCGTTGATGGCGGGCTGCAATTCGGTGCCGGCGTAGCCGAGGTCGGCGGCGTTCAAGAAGATGGTGGGAATGCCCGCGTTGATCAGCGTGGCCTGGAAGCTGCCCACGCCGGGCACTTCAAGCTGATCGACCAAGTGACCGGTGGGGAACATCGCGACACCGCCCTCGCCTTCGCCTTCATCGGCGGGGTCGATGAATTCCAGCGCCACCTCGGCGGCCGGGAAGGTGACGCCGTCCAGCTCGAAATCGCCCGTTTCCTGCACCTGCCCGTTGGTGATGGGCACGTGCGCGACGATGGTCTTGCCAATATTGGCCTGCCAGATGCGCACGGTGCAGGTGCCGTTGGCGGGCACCTTGGCCGCGTCGATCAGGCCGTTGGCGATGGCGAACGGCCCCACGGCCGCCGACAGGTTGCCGCAGTTGCCCGACCAGTCCACAAAGTCGCGGTCGATGGCGACCTGGCCAAACAGGTAGTCCACGTCGTGGTCGGCCCGCGTGCTGGGGCTAACGATCACCGCCTTGCTGGTGGACGAGGTGGCCGCGCCCATGCCGTCGATCTGCTTGCCGTACGGGTCCGGGCTGCCGATCACGCGCTGCAGCAGCCTGTCGCGCGCCGCACCGGGCTGTTGCGCGGCGGCGGGCAAATCCGCCAGGCGGAAGAAAACGCCCTTGCTGGTGCCGCCACGCATGTAGGTGGCGGGTATCTTGGTCTGCGGTGCTTTGCTCATATTGTGATAGCTGCCAGCGCTGGTCAGACGCGCGCCAGCGCCGGATTTTGATCAGAACTCTGCGCAAGGAAATCCTGCGCGAAGCGTTGCAACACGCCCCCGGCCTCGTACACCTGCACTTCTTCGGCGGTGTCCAGCCGGCAGAGCACGGGCACGCGCTCGGTCTGGCCGCTGCGGCGGTGGATAAGCAGTTGCAGCGTGGCGCGCGGCGTGCGTTCGCCTTCCACATCGTAGGTTTCGGTGCCGTCCAGGCCGAGCGTCAGGCGCGTGGTGCCGGGCAAGAACTCCAGCGGCAGCACGCCCATGCCGATCAGGTTGGTGCGGTGAATGCGCTCAAAGCCCTCGGCCACCACGGTCTCCACGCCCGCCAGGCGCACGCCCTTGGCGGCCCAGTCGCGGCTCGACCCCTGGCCGTAGTCGGCCCCGGCGATGATGATCAGCGGCTGGCGGCGATTCAGGTACGCCTCAATGGCCTCCCACATGCGCACCACCTTGCCCTCGGGCTCGATGCGCGCGAGCGATCCCTTCTTCACCTGCCCATCGACCACGGCCATTTCATTGACCAGTTGCGGGTTGGCGAAGGTGGCGCGCATCGCGGTCAGGTGGTCGCCGCGGTGCGTGGCGTAGGAGTTGAAGTCCTCCTCCGGCAATCCCATCTTGTGCAGGTACTCGCCCGCGGCGCTGTCCAGCAGGATGGCGTTGGACGGCGACAGGTGGTCGGTGGTGATGTTGTCGGGCAGCAGGGCCAGCGGGCGCATGCCCTTGAGCGTGCGCGGAAAGGCCGCCAGCGCGCCCACGCCTTCCGTGTCCCAGTACGGCGGGCGGCGGATGTAGGTGGATTGCGGGCGCCAGTCGTACTGCGGGGCGGCGCGCTCGCCATCGTCCACGCGCAGCGCGAACATCGGCTCGTAGACCTTGCGGAACTGCTCAGGCTTGACCGCCTGGGCGACGATGGCGTCGATCTCCTCGTCGCTGGGCCAGATGTCTTTGAGGCGAACGGGCTTGCCATCCACCACCGCCAGCACGTCGTTCTCTATATCGAAGCGCACCGTGCCCGCAATGGCGTACGCCACTACGAGCGGCGGGCTGGCCAAAAATGCCTGCTTGGCATACGGGTGGATGCGCCCGTCGAAGTTGCGGTTGCCCGACAGCACGGCCGTTGCGTACAGGTCGCGGTCGATGATCTCTTGCTGGATCTTGGGGTCGAGCGCGCCGCTCATGCCGTTGCAGGTGGTGCAGGCAAAGGCGACGATGCCGAAGCCCAGCTTTTCCAGGTCGGCCAGCAGGTTCGCTTCTTTCAAATACAGCTCCACGGCTTTCGAGCCGGGCGCCAGTGAGCTTTTCACCCACGGCTTGCGCACCAGGCCCAGGCGATTGGCGTTGCGCGCCAGCAGCGCGGCGGCGATCACGTTGCGCGGGTTGCTGGTGTTGGTGCAGCTGGTGATGGCGGCAATGATCACCGCGCCATCGGGCATCAGCCCCTCGGCCTCTTCGGCGCGCGCCGCCTGCAGCTTGGCTGCGTCGGCAATGCCGCGTTCCGCCAGCGCCGTGGTGGGCAGGCGCCGGTGCGGGTTGCTGGGCCCCGCCATGTTACGCACCACGCTGGACAAATCGAAGCTCAGCACGCGTTCGTATTCCGCGGTCTTCAGCGTGTCGGCCCACAGGCCCGCGGCCTTGGCGTAGGTCTCGACCAGCTTGACCTGCTCGGGGCTGCGGTCGGTCAGGCGCAGGTAGTCCAGCGTCTGCTGGTCGATGTAGAACAGCGCGGCGGTGGCGCCGTACTCGGGGCACATGTTCGAGATGGTGGCGCGGTCGCCAATCGACAGGCTGTCGGCGCCCTCGCCGAAGAATTCGACGTACGCGCCCACCACTTTTTCCTTGCGCAGGAACTCGGTCAGCGCCAGCGCCATGTCGGTGGCAGTGATGCCGCTTTGGCGCTTGCCGGTGAGCTTCACGCCGACGATGTCCGGCAGGCGCATCCACGAGGCGCGGCCCAGCATCACGTTCTCGGCCTCCAGCCCGCCCACGCCCACGGCGATCACGCCCAGCGCATCGACGTGCGGCGTGTGGCTGTCGGTGCCCACGCAGGTGTCGGGGAAGGCCACGCCGTCCTTGACGTAGACCACGGGCGACATTTTCTCCAGGTTGATCTGGTGCATGATGCCGTTGCCCGCCGGGATCACGTCCACGTTGGCGAAGGCCTTCTTCGTCCACTCGATGAAGTGAAAGCGGTCTTCGTTGCGGCGGTCCTCGATGGCGCGGTTCTTGGCGAAGGCATCGGGGTCGAAGCCGCCGCACTCCACCGCCAGAGAATGGTCCACGATGAGCTGCACCGGCACCACCGGGTTCACAGCGGCCGGATCGCCCCCCTCTTTCGCAATCGCGTCGCGCAAGCCCGCCAGATCGACCAGCGCCGTCTGGCCCAGGATGTCGTGGCACACCACGCGCACCGGGAACCACGGGAAGTCCTGGTCGCGCCGCCGCTCGATCAGCTGCGTCAGGTAGCCGGTCAGCTGCGCGGGATCGGCGCGGCGCACCAGGTTTTCGGCGTGCACGCGGGCGGTGTACGGCAGCGTGTCCCAGGCACCGGGGCGCAGGGCGTTGACCGCCGCCCGGGCGTCAAAATAATCCAGCTGCGTGCCGGGCAGTGCTTGGCGGTAAGCCGCGTTGGTCATCGTGATACTCTTTTTTTGATAGCTGGTGGCGCAGGTGCAACGGGCGCCAGCGGCCGATTTCTCTTGAAACCGGCTCTGGCGCCGCAGGCAGCGGGTTCAGCGCTGGGCGATGGGCACGAAGGCCTGGTCCTCGGGGCCGGTGTAGTTGGCACTGGGGCGAATGATCTTGTTGTCGATGCGCTGCTCGATCACGTGCGCCGCCCAGCCGCTGGTGCGGGCGATGACGAACAGCGGCGTGAACATGGCCGTGGGCACGCCCATCATGTGGTAGCTGACGGCGCTGAACCAGTCCAGGTTGGGGAACATCTTCTTGGCCTCCCACATCACGCTCTCCAGCCGCTCGGCGATGTCGTACATCTTGGTGCTACCGGCGTCGTCGGACAGGCGCTTGGCCACGCCCTTGATGACCACGTTGCGCGGGTCGCTGATGGTGTAGACGGGGTGGCCAAAGCCGATCACCACTTCCTTGCGCTCCACGCGGGCGCGGATGTCGGCCTCGGCCTCGTCCGGGTTGTCGTAGCGCTTCTGGATTTCAAACGCCACCTCGTTCGCGCCACCGTGCTTGGGCCCGCGCAGCGCGCCAATGGCGCCGGCGATACTGGAATACATGTCGCTGCCCGTGCCGGCGATCACGCGGGCGGTGAAGGTGCTGGCGTTGAATTCATGCTCGGCGTACAGGTTGAGCGAGGTGTGCATGGCGCGCACCCACTCGGCCGGCGGCTTTTCGCCGTGCAGCAGGTGCAGGAAGTGCCCGCCGATGGAATCGTCGTCGGTTTCCACCTCGACGCGGCGGCCCGAATTGCTGAAGTGGTACCAGTACAGCAGCATGCTGCCCAGGCTGGCCATCAGGCGGTCGGCAATGTCGCGCGCGCCGGGCAGGTTGTGGTCGTCTTTTTCGGGCAGCGCGCAGCCCAGGGCCGACACGCCGGTGCGCATCACGTCCATCGGGTGGCTGGCGGCGGGCAGTTGCTCCAGCGCGGCTTTCACGCTGCCGGGCAGGCCGCGCAGGGCTTTCAGCTTGGTTTTGTAGGCTTTCAGTTCGGACTGCGTGGGCAGCTTGCCGTGCACCAGCAGGTGGGCGATTTCTTCAAATTCGCAGACCTCGGCCATGTCGAGGATGTCGTAGCCACGGTAGTGCAAATCGTTGCCGGTGCGGCCCACGGTGCACAGGGCGGTGTTGCCGGCGGTGACGCCCGACAGCGCCACGGATTTCTTGGCTTTGGGGGCGGCGGCCTGGGTTTCTGCGGTGGCGGTGGTCATGGGCGGGTCTCCTGGTTCTGAACGGTGGGGCTGATGGGAACGGGGCGCCCGTGGCGGCCAACGGCCACCATGTCGAACACCCCTTTGAACACTTCGTCGCTGGGCACGCCGGGCGCGTCGGCCAGTCCGTTGACGCACACCGTCATGGAGCTGCGCCCCACGCGGCTGACCCACGCGCGCAGCGTGAGCCGGTGCCCCACGGGGATCGGCGCGATGAAATCGATGCGGCTGACGCCCGCCATCACCACCTCGCACTGCGCGCGGCTGCGCGCGGCCAGAAAGGCGGCCTTGGCCATCAGCTGCAGGCCTTCGCCGGCGAACAGCGTGCCGTGGTGGTTGGCCATCGCGGGCAGCACGAGTTCGTGCGTTTCGGCGGTTCCGATAGGGCTTGTCATGCTTCGCAATTTACGCAAAATAGGCGTTGCACAGAAGGACTGAAAGGGCGAATCCTTGCGAACGTCGAGCATCGAATTTGCAAATTTTGCGAATTTCACAAACCCCGGCCGCCGCGCCGCACGCGCATGAAAAAGGTCTTCATGGGCGTCAAGCTGCGGCGCCTGCGCGCCGAGCGCGGCCTGTCGCAGATCGCGCTGGCGCAGGCGCTGGGCCTGTCGCCCAGCTACCTGAACCAGCTGGAGCAGAACCAGCGGCCGCTGACGGTGTCGGTGCTGCTGAAGATCAGCCGCGCGCTGGGCGTGGACGTGCAGCACTTTTCCGAGGACGAAGAAGCGCGCCTGGTGGCGGCCATGCAGGAAGCGCTGGCCGACGCGCCCGAGCCCGTCACCCTGCCCGAGCTGAAGGAAACCGCCACGCAGATGCCGGCGCTGGCGCGCGCCCTGGTGCAGCTGCACCGCCGCCACGCCGACACGCTGGCGCGGCTGGAAGCCATGGCGCTGAAGCTGGGCGACGACCGCGCCGATCTGCCCGCCCCCACGCTGATGCCGTTCGAGGCGGTGCGCGACTTCTTCTTTTCGCACCAGAACTATTTCGACGCGCTGGACCGCGCCGCCGAAGGCTGGGCCGCCCAGGCGCGCGCGGGCGCCGGCCTGCTGCCGTGGCTGACCGAGCGGCTGCGCAGCGCCCACGGCGTGGGCGTGCGCCACAGCGCGGGCAGCCACGACGGCAAGCGCAGCTTTGACACCGCCACGCGCACGCTGACGCTGTCGGGCGAGCTGGACGAAGGCCAGCAGGCCTTTCAGCTGGCCACGCAACTGGCGCTGCTGGAGATGGGGCAAGCCATCGACGCGCTGATCAACGTGCCGCCCTTTGACACCGACGCGCCTTCGCGCCACCTGGCGCGCATCGGCCTGGCCAACTACGTGGCGGGCGCGCTGGTGCTGCCCTACGGCGAATTCCTGCAGGCGGCCGAGCAGTGGCGCTACGACATCGAGCTGCTGGCCCAGCGCTTTGGCGTGGGCTATGAGACCGTGTGCCACCGCCTGTCCACGCTGCAGCGCCCGGGCGCGCCCGGCGTGCCCTTCTTCTTTGTGCGGGTGGACCGCGCGGGCAACATCAGCAAGCGGCAGTCGGCCACGCACTTTCACTTCTCGCGCGTGGGCGGCACCTGCCCGCTGTGGAACGTGTACGAGGCGTTTTCGCAGCCCGGCCGCATCGTGCCGCAGATGGCGCGCATGCCCGATGGGCGCACCTACCTGTGGGTGGCGCGCACCGTATCGCAGCGGCGCCCGGGCTACGGCGCGCCGGGCAAGACTTTTTCAGTGGGCCTGGGGTGCGATCTGCGGCACGCGCCGCGCCTGGTGTATTCCAAGGGGCTGGACCTGCGCGACACCGAGGCGGCCACGCCCATCGGCATGGGCTGCAAGGTGTGTGAACGCACCGACTGCCGCCAGCGTGCCTTTCCCTTCATCGGCCGCGCGCTGGCGGTGGATGAGAACCAGAGCCGCTTCGTGCCCTATGCGTTTGCCGACCCGGCCAAGGTGTGATGTGCGCCAGCGCACCCACACGCCACGGTTCATAACCAAATCGGCCGCCAGCGCAGGTGGCACCTGCGCTGGCAGCTATGCTTTTTCAAGCAACCGCGTGGCTGGATGCGCGCGCCAGTTCGATGAAAGCGCGCAGGTAATCCACCTCAAGCTCGCCCTCGCGCGCGCCCAGGTGAATCTGCTTGGCAATGCCGTGCGCGCCCAGGCGCACGGGCACCACGTCGATGCGCGCCGCGTATTCCTGCACCAGCCAGCGCGGCAGCGCCGCGACGCCCCGGCCGCTGGCCACCATCTGCAGCATGATGTCGGTGGTCTCAATCGTCTTGTGGCGCCGCGGCGAGATGCCCGCGGGGGTTAGGAACTGGTTGAACACATCCAGCCGGTCTACCTCCACCGGGTAGGTGATCAGCACTTCGTTCAGCAGGTCGCGCGGCTTCACGTAAGCGCGCGTGGCCAGCGGGTGGCGCGCGTTCACGACCAGCACCTGCTCGTAGTCGAACACCGGCTCAAAGTGCAGGCCCGGGCGGCGCAGCGGGTCGGGCGTGACCAGCAGGTCGATCTCGTAGCCGATCAGCGCGCCAATGCCGCCAAACTGGAACTTCTGCTTCACGTCCACGTCCACGTCGGGCCACGCGCTCAGGTACGGCGCCACCACCTTCAGCAGCCACTGGTAGCAGGGGTGGCATTCCATGCCGATACGCAGCGTGCCGCGCGCACCTTGGGCGAACTGGGCAATGCGCTCTTCGGCCAGCGCGAACTGCGGCAGCACCCGGTTGGCCACCGACAGCAGGTACTGCCCCGCCTGCGTCAGCCGCAGGCTTCGCCCCTCGCGCAGCCAGATCGGCGTGCCCAGCTGATCCTCGAGCTTGCGCATGGAATGGCTGAGCGCCGACTGCGTCAGGCACAGCACATCGGCGGCGGCAGTCAATGAGCCGCGGCGGTCTACTTCCTGCACGATGGCCAAGTGGCTGCGCTCGATCATGAATGAACCATTTTCATGAATTGCTGAGAATTGACCATTTTACTTCACGCATTGAGCTACCTACGATGACCGTTTTCGCCAACCAATGGATCTGCTGTCATGGTCACCACCCACAACCTAGGCTACCCGCGCATCGGCGCGCGCCGTGAACTGAAATTCGCCCTCGAGTCGTACTGGAAGGACCAGAGCACCCGCGACGAGCTGCTGCGCACCGGCGAGACCCTGCGCGCGCGCCACTGGGCCGACCAGTCCGCGCTGGACTGGGTGCCGGTGGGCGACTTTTCGTTCTATGACCAGGTGCTGGACACCAGCTTTGCCCTGGGCAACCTGCCCGAGCGCGTGCAGGGCTTTCACGGCGACGCGCTGGACAACTACTTCCGCGTGGCGCGCGGGCGCACCGCCCCCTCCGGCGAAGCGGCCTGCGGCTGCGGCGCGCACGGTGTGGCCGCGGGCGAGATGACCAAGTGGTTCGACACCAACTACCACTACATCGTCCCCGAATTCACGGCCGACACCCAGTTCAAGCTGGACGCATCGCGCCTGCTGGCGCAGCTGGCCCAGGCCAAGTCGCTCGGCGTGAAGGCCAAGCCGGTGGTGATCGGCCCGGTGACCTACCTGGCACTGGGCAAGGCCAAGGACGATTCCGACAAGCTGGCCCTGCTCGATCGCCTGTTGCCCGTGTACGCCCAGCTGCTGGACGCGCTGGCCGATGCGGGCGCCGAATGGGTGCAGATCGACGAGCCGATTCTGGTGACCGAGCTGGATGAGCACTGGCGCCACGCCTTCAACCTGGCTTACCACCAGCTCAAGGCCTGCCGCGTGAAGCTGCTGCTGGCCACCTACTTCGGCCAGTTGCAGGACAACGCCTACCTGGCGGCCAACCTGCCCGTGGCCGGCGTGCATGTGGACGCCATCAACGGCCGCGACGACGTGCTGCCGCTGATCAACCTGCTGCCTGAGCACAAGGTGCTGTCGCTGGGCGTCATCAACGGCCGCAACATCTGGAAGACCGACCTGAACGCCGTGCTGGACTGGGTGGAGCCGCTGGCCGCGCGACTGGGCAAGCGCCTGTGGCTGGCGCCGTCGTGCTCGCTGCTGCATGTGCCGGTCGATCTGGCCAGCGAGGAGCGCCTGGACGCGCAAGTGCGGTCCTGGCTGGCCTTTGCCCGTCAGAAGCTCGATGAGCTGCACCTGCTGGCGCGCGCCATCAACGAAGGCCGCGCCGCCGTGACCGCCGAGCTGGCCGCCAACCAGGCCGCGCTGACGGCGCGCGCCCAATCGCCCCGCGTGAACAACCCCGTGGTGAAGGCCGCCGTTGCCAAGATCAGCAGCCACCTGGGCCAGCGCGAAAGTGCCTACGGCCAGCGCGCGCCCAAGCAGGCGGCGCAGCTGCGCCTGCCGCGTTATCCCACCACCACCATCGGCTCTTTCCCGCAGACCATGGAAATCCGCCACGCCCGCAGCGAATACAAGGCCGGCCGGCTGGACGACGCGGGCTACCAGAGCGCGATGCGCGCCGAGATCGAGCGCAGCGTGCGCGAGCAAGAGCAGCTGGGCCTGGACGTGCTGGTGCACGGCGAGGCCGAGCGCAACGACATGGTCGAGTACTTTGGCGAACAGCTTCAGGGCTACGCTTTCAGCCAGTTCGGCTGGGTGCAGTCGTACGGGTCGCGCTGCGTAAAGCCGCCGATCCTGTTTGGCGACATCAGCCGCCCGAAGGCGATGACGGTGGAGTGGATTCGCTACGCCCAGTCGCTGACCGACAAGCCCATGAAAGGCATGTTGACCGGGCCGGTGACCATCCTGAACTGGTCTTTCGTGCGCGACGACCAGCCGCGGCGCGTGTCTTGCCTGCAGCTGGCGCTGGCCATCCGCGAGGAAGTGCTGGATCTGGAAAAAGCCGGCGTGCGCGTCATCCAGATCGACGAGGCCGCGCTGCGCGAAGGCCTGCCGCTGCGCCGCTCGCAATGGCAGGACTACCTGGACTGGGCGGTGGAGAGCTTTCGCATCACCGCCAACGGTGTGCGCGATGAGACGCAGATCCACACGCACATGTGCTACTCGGAGTTCAACGACATCATCGCGTCCATCGCGGCGATGGACGCGGACGTGATCACCATCGAAACCAGCCGCTCGGACATGGAGCTGCTCGACGCGTTCGACCACTTCAAGTACCCGAACGAGATCGGCCCCGGCGTGTACGACATCCATTCGCCCAACATCCCCACGCAGGAGCACATCGTGCAGCTGATGCAGAAAGCCGCCGAGCGCATCCCGGCCGAGCGGCTGTGGGTGAACCCGGATTGCGGCCTGAAAACCCGCCAGTGGTCGGAAGTGATTCCGGCGCTGGAGCACATGGTGGCGGCGGCCAAGGCGCTGCGCGAGCAGGAGGAGGCGGTCAGCGCCTGATCGGCGGGTCGCCCGATTGCCGCACCCGGCGGCGGGCAGCGGCAGCGTGCACCTGACGCCGCCCTGCCTCGGCTTGTCCGGATGCCCCGGCGATCAGCCGGTGGCGTGCGCAGAAGCGGCGGCATGGCGATCCGGTGGGCAACCGGATTTCAAGTCAAACAAGGCTCTGGCGCCCGCTGCACCAGCGCCAGCAGCTATGAATAAAGAAGCGTCAGCACTTCCGAAGTGCTGGCGCTTTGCGCGTTTCAGGGGCTCAGGCGGGCTTGGTCATCAACTGCACCACGCTGGAGAAATCCTGCCCGCCGCGCCCCGCCTGCTTGTTCATCGCGTACAGGTTGCGGGCCAGCTCGCCCAGCGGCACCGTGGCGCCCACGCCAATGGCGGCTTCTACCGCCAGGCCCATGTCTTTGAGCATCAGGTCGTTGCCAAAGCCGCCGCTGTAGCCGCGCGACGCGGGCGCGTTCTCCAGCACGCCCGGCCAGGGGTTGCACACCTCGGTGGCCCAGCTGCGGCCGGTGCTCACGGCCATCATCTGCGACAGGGTTTTTGCATCCAGCCCGTGTGCGGCGCCCAGCGCCAGGGCCTCGCCCGTCACGGCCATGATCACGCCCAGCGCCATGTTGTTGCACAGCTTGGCCACTTGCCCGGCGCCCGCGTCGCCCATGTGGAAGATGTTCTTGCCCATGGCCTGCAACACCGGGCGCGCACGCTCCAGCGCCTCGGCGGGGCCGCCCACGATGAACGTCAGCGTGCCCGCGGTGGCGCCGGCCACGCCGCCCGAGACGGGCGCGTCGATCATCTGCAGGCCTTGGCTGGTGGCGGCCGCCGCTACCTTTTGCGCCGATGCCGGGGCGATGGTGCTGCAGTCGATCAGCAACGCGCCGGGCTGGATGAGCTTGATCAGCCCCTCGTCGCCCAGGTAGAGCGACTCAACGTGCTTGCTGGCGGGCAGCATCGAAATGACCACTTCGGCGCCCTGCACCGCCTCACGCGCGGAAGCCGCCACGTCCACGCCTTCCGCGCGCACCTTGGCGATGGCGTCGGCGCTGAGGTCAAACGCCTGCACGGTATAGCCGGCGCGCTTCAGGTTGATGGCCATCGGGCCGCCCATGTTGCCCAGGCCAATGAATGCAACTTTCATGTCTGTCTCCTTTGGAATGCGTGAAGTGTTCTGGCGTGCGGTGCGGCGATGCGCTGTTCAGCGCAAGTCAGCGCAGCGGCACCAGCTCGGGCGCCATTTCGCCGCGCGGGCGCAGGTGGTCGGCCACGAAGGCCGGGGTGATGTCTTCCAGCGTGGCGGGTTGCCACTGCGGGTTGCGGTCTTTGTCGACCAGCACGGCGCGAATGCCTTCGGCGAAGTCGTGGTGCGCGCAAAAACCCAGCGAAGCCCAGTACTCCAGGCGAAACACCTCGGCCAGCGACATGCGCGGCACGCGCTGCCACAGCGCCCAGGTCAGCGCGATGGAGCTGGGCGCGCCCTTGTTGAAGGCCTTGGCCGCGCCTTGCAGCCACGCGTCTTCGGTTTTCAGCGTGCGCAAGCGCTGGGCGATGTCCAGCAGGTCGTCGCCGGCCATCAGCGCTTCGATGGTGTCGTAGTGTTCGCGCAGCTTCGACGCGGGGCGCTCGGCACCCTCGCCCGCTTGCGCCAGGATGCGCGACAGCGCGGCGCGGTCGGCGTCGGCATCGCCCGTCCACCCGTGCGCGGCGATGGCGTCCAGCACCTGCGCCTTGCGCGCATGCGGCACCAGCACGTCGGCCCAGCCGGCAAAGATGGCGTCGCTGCCGTTCACCTGCGCCGCCGTCAGCGCCAGAAACAGCCCGGTGCGGCCAGGCGCGCGGCGCACGAACCAGCTGCCGCCCACGTCGGGGTACAGGCCGATGTTGATCTCGGGCATGGCCACGCGGCTGCCTTCGGTCACCACGCGGTGCGAGGCGCCCACCATCAGGCCCACGCCGCCGCCCATCACGATGCCGTGGCCCCAGCACAGGAAGGGCTTGGGGAAGTTGTGGATCAAATCGTCCAGCTCGTACTCTTCGCCAAAGAAGCGCTCGGCGTATTCGTTGCGCTGATCGCGGCGATCCAGCAGCGTCTGGTACAGCTGGCGCAGATCGCCACCGGCGCAAAAAGCCTTTTCGCCCGCGGCCTGCAGCAGCACGCCCGCCACGCTGGGGTCTTGCGCCCAGTCGCGCAACTGGGGCGTCAGCAAACGCACCATGTCCACCGACAGCGAATTCAGCGAAGCGGGTGAGTTGAGCGTAGCCACGCCAAAGCGTTTGCCGTTGGCGGCGGGCAGGTAGTCAAACAGGACGACGGCTGAATCGTTCATGGGTTCAAAGGCACCGGTAATAAAAGGAAGGAGCAATGAAATACTACGATATTGATAGCTGTTCGCGCACATTACACAAGCGCTAGAGCCCTATTTCATTCAAAGAAATGCTGCAGGCAACTATCGAATGTCGGCATCCCCTTCGAGCAGCTTGCGCGAGACGATCACGCGCATGATTTCGTTGGTGCCCTCCAGGATCTGGTGCACGCGCGCGTCGCGCAGCAGGCGCTCCAGCGGGAATTCGCCCAGGTAGCCGTAGCCGCCATGCAGCTGCAGCGCCTCGTTCACGACGTTGAAGCCCGCATCGGTGGCAAAGCGCTTGGCCATGGCGCAATAGGTGCTGGCGTCGGGGTGGGCGTTGTCCAGCTTGCTGGCCGCCAGGCGCACCATCTGGCGCGCGGCGACGAGGTCGGTGGCCATGTCAGCCAGCTTGAACTGCAGCGCCTGAAAGCTGGCCAGCGGCTTGCCGAACTGCTGGCGTTCGTGCAGGTAGCGGCGCGCCGCATCCAGCGCGCCCTGCGCGGCGCCGACCGAACAGGTGGCGATGTTGATGCGCCCGCCGTCCAGCCCCTTCATGGCGATGCGAAAGCCTTCGCCTTCCTGGCCCAGCAGGTGGTCGGCGGGCACGCGCACGTTGTCGAAGCTGATGGTGCGCGTGGGCTGGCTGTTCCAGCCCATCTTGTGTTCCTTCTTGCCGTAGCTGATGCCCGGCGCATTGGCCGGCACGGCGAAGGCAGACACCCCGCTGGCGCCCGCGCCGCCCGTGCGCGCCATCAGCACCAACACGTCGGTAGAGCCGGCGCCCGAGATGAAGGCCTTGCCGCCGTTGATGACGTACTCGGCACCTTGCAGCTCAGCCCGCGTCTTGAGCGAACCCGCGTCCGAACCGGCACCGGGCTCGGTCAGGCAGTACGAAGCCAGCTTGCGCCCGCTGGTCAGCGCTTCGCCCCAGGTCTGCGCCACGGCATCGGTGGCCCAGGTACCCAGCATCCAGGTCGCCATGTTGTGGATGGTGATGAAGGCAGTGGTGGATGGGTCCACCGCGGCCATTTCCTCGAACACCAGCGCCGAATCCAGCCGGGGCAGGCCCAGCCCGCCAACGCGCTCGGGTGCGTACAGGCCGCAAAAGCCCAGCTCGCCCGCCTTGGCGATTGCCTCGCGCGGAAAGGTGGCCTCGCGGTCCCACTCGGCCGCGTGCGGCGCCAGCTCGCTCACCGCAAAAGCGCGCGCTGTATCGGCAAAGGCACGCTGATCTTCACTCAGCTCGAAATCCATCGGTGTCTCCTCACTCACTGCATCGGCCCCGGATGCCAGGGCCCAGACTCAGCCGGGCGGCGGCGCGCCGTGCTGCAGCCAGTACATCAGCCCCGAGCGCCGCCCCCGCGTGGCGGCCAGCAGGCATTCGTGGTACAGGCGCGGCCACTCGGGCCGCCCTTCGGCAGCGCGCTGCGCGGCCTTGCATTGCGCCACGCGGTTGCGCTGCCAAGCGGATTGGTCCTGGCGCAGGTCTGGCCGCTCGTGCGCCGACAGCGCCCGCATCACGTCGCCGTACAGAACCTGCAAGTCTGCATCAGCCTGCTGGTAATCGCGCACGGCACACGCGTTGGTTTCGTCCACCGTCCCGCCCGCACGGCACGCAGCGCCGGCCTGGGCCCAGGCTGCGGATGCCGCCGCGCTGCAGACGAGAACGGCCAGCGCGGCCTTGCGCGCAGCCCTCACTTCAGGCTGATGGTGGTGTTCACGCCGTGGCTGGTGGTGCTGTCGTCAAACCAGCGCGCCGTGACGGTCTTGGTCTGCGTGTAGAACATCACCACCTGCTTGCCGTAAGGGCCCAGATCGCCCAGCTTGGACGCGCGGCTGCCGGTGAACGAGAACAGCGGCACCGGCACCGGGATCGGCACGTTGATGCCCACCTGGCCCACGTCGATTTCTTCCTGGAACTTGCGCGCCGCCGCGCCCGATTGGGTAAAGATGGCCGTGCCGTTGCCATTGGGGTTGGCGTTGATCAGCTCGATGGCCTGGTCGATGTCGTCGGCACCGGCAATGCACAGCACGGGGCCAAAGATTTCCTGGTCGTACACGCTCATGCCCGGCTTCACGCCGCTGAAGATCGTCGGGCCGACGAAGTTGCCTTTCTCGTAGCCCTTCACGTCAGGCTTGCGGCCGTCCAGCTCCAGCTTGGCGCCTTCGGCCACGCCGCGGTCGATCAGGCCGGTGACGCGCTCCAGCGCGGCGCAGCTGACCAGCGGGCCCACGTCGGTGCCGGCCTCGGTGCCGCCGCTGACTTTCAGCGTCTTGGCTTTTTCGACCAGCTCAGGAATCCACTGGCGCGCTTCGCCCACCAGCACCGCCACCGACAAGGCCATGCAACGCTGGCCTGCCGCGCCGAAGGCCGCGCCGGCCAGCGCGTTCAGCGTCTGCTCTTTGTTGGCGTCGGGCATGACGATAGCGTGGTTCTTCGCGCCCATCATGCATTGCACGCGCTTGCCCGCCAGGCTGGCGCGGTTGTACACATGTGTGCCCACCTTGGTGGAGCCCACGAAGCTGATCGCCTTGATGTCGGCGTGGTCGCAAATGGCGTTCACCGCCGCTTCGCCACCGTGCACCACGTTCAGCACGCCGGGGGGCACGCCGGCCTGCAGCGCCAGTTCGCAAAGGCGCATGGTGACCATCGGGTCTTGCTCGGAAGGCTTCAGCACGAAGGTGTTGCCGGTGGCAATCGCCATCGGGAACATCCACAGCGGGATCATTGCTGGGAAGTTGAAGGGCGTGATGCCCGCGCACACGCCCAGCGGCTGCAGCAGCGTGTAGGTATCGACCCCGTTGGCCACGTTGTTGGCCAGCTCGCCCAACTGCAGCGTGCCGATGTTGGCCGCGTGCTCGACCACCTCCAGGCCGCGAAACACATCGCCCTCGGCATCGGGCAGCGTCTTGCCCTGCTCTGCCGTCAGCAGCGCAGCCAGCTCTTTCATGTTGTCGCGGATCAGCTGCTGCAGCTTCAGGAAGATGCGCGCGCGGGTGCCGATGGGCGTTTTCTTCCAGGTCTTGAAGGCTTCCTTGGCCGAAGCCACCGCTGCGTCGATTTCCTCCGCCGTGGCAAAGGGCACTCGCGCCAGCACTTGCTGTGTGGCGGGGTTCACCACGTCGCGCCATTGCGTGGTTTTGGATTCCACAAACTGGCCGTTGATCAGCAGTTTGACGGTGGGGGCCAGGGCGGCCACTTTGTCGGGGGCGTTCATGCTTGTCTCCTTGGAATGGGTTGTGTTGGCGCTGCGGCAAGAAAGCGGTTGGCGCCCGTGTTGCCAAGGCAAATTGATCGGCGCGCCAATGCTGCCATGGTAGTTGTGCGAAATTGATCAAGCAAGACACAATCATGCACCTTGGCTTTGCGTATTTGCACAGCCTTCAGAGGCAAACCGCTACAGGGGCACGATGGACTGGGACAACCTGCGCTACTTTCTGGAACTGGCCCGCACCGGCACGCTGGCCGCCGCCGCGCGACGCACCGGGGTGGAACACACCACCGTGGCGCGCCGCATTCAAGCGCTGGAAAAGCAGATGGGCGCGCCGCTGTTCGCGCGCGAGGCCGCCGGCCACCGCCTGACCGAGGCCGGCCGCCAGCTGCTGCCCGCCGTCGAAGCCATGGAAACCGCCGTGCTGGGCGTGGAACGCCATTCCCCCGCCAACGCCGCCAGCAGCGGCCCCACCGGCCTGGTGCGCGTGGGCGCCACCGAAGGCTTTGGCACGCTGATACTGGCGCCGCACCTGGCGCGGCTGACGCTGGCGCACCCCGGCCTGTCCGTCGACCTGCTGGCCGTGCCCCGCATGCTGCACCTCAGCCGGCGCGAGGCCGACATCGTGATTTCGCTGGAGCGCCCCAAGCGCGGCGCCGTCATCGTCACCAAACTGGCCGACTACACCCTGCGCCTGTACGGCCAGCGCGAATACCTGGCGCGCCGCCCGCTCATCACCAAGGCCGAAGATTTACGCCACCACGCCTTCATCAGCTACGTGGACGATCTGCTGTTCAGCAAAGAGCTGCAGTTCTTGGACCAGCTGCATCAGCCCGAACGCTTTGCCCTGCGCAGCACCAGCGTCACCGCGCAGTACGAAGCCGTGCGCGCCGGCGCCGGCCTGGCCGTGCTGCCCCCCTTCATGGCCGACCGCGACCCCATCCTGGCCCGCGTGTTGCCGAGCCAAGCCGAGTTCACCCGCACCTTCTGGATGAGCATGCCCGCCGAGGCGAAACACCTGGCCCGCGTGCAGGCGGTGTGGGGCTTGTTGAAAGAGGTGGGGCAGCGCGAGGCAGGGGTGTTGGTACCAGGTGCCGCGCGAAGCGCACGCTGATCAGGCGCGATCATCGGCTCAACGAAATCCATGCGGCGTTCAGCACTCAGCCGGTGGAAACCAACGCAAGCCGCTGCTTCAGCGGCACTAGGCCCCTGACGCCCGCAGGATCAACTGCGCCGCCGCAGCGCCTTCACGGCGCTGTCCACCGTGGTCAGCACCGGCAGGCCGCTGGCTGCTTCGCACGCGGCCCGGGCTCTGGCCATGCTGAACTGGGCCAGTGCCAGCCGCGTACAACCCCGCTCGCGCAGTGCTGCGGCCTGCTCGGCAATCAGCGCATCATGGCGCTGCGTGTCACCCGCGTTCAGGGCGTCGAGTGCGCCTTCGGCCAGCGCCAGTTCCAACAACGTGCCCTGCGGAAACTCGGCTGGCATCGAGGCCAGCGTGGGGGCAAAAGTGGCGATCAGGCCAAGCCGGCCCTGCCCCTGCGCCACCTCTTCGATCATCCCCTCGTTCGGCTTGAGCACCGGCAGGCCGGCGTGCCGGCGCGCCACCGCCTCAATGCACGGCCCGAAGGCCGAGCATGTAAACAGAATGCCCCGCGCGCCCGTATCGACCGCGTACTGCGCCAGCCGCTGGAACCGCTCATGCATCACCTCATCCAGCCCCCGCCCGCCGCGTGCCAGGTCGGCGGAAAGGCTGTCGTCCAGCAGATTCATCCGCACCGCCTCGGGCCAGTCCCGCTCAAAGGCTTCGTTGATGGGGGCTACCGAATGCGAAAGCGCGTGAATCAGGGCGAGGCGTGTCATGAGGCAACAGGTCGGCGTTCCGTCAAATGCCTTTGGACGAGGGATTGGCGAAAGCGTCCTTCGTTTCGGCGTTGAGCGGGTAGTTGATGTTGATGCCCTTGGGCGGAATGGGCGACATGAACCAACGCGTATAGAGCTTTTCCATCTCGCCCGACTTCATCATGCCCGTCACCACGCGGTCGACCAGCGCCTTGAAGGCCGGGTCGTCCTTGCGGAACATCAGCGACTGGTTTTCGGTGCGCAGGCTTTCACCCGTGATGATGTAGTCCTTAGGGTTGCGCGAGTTCGCAATCTGGCCGGCCAGCAGGATGTCGTCCAGAACGAAGGCCTGCGCGCGGCCACTTTCCACCAGCAAGAACGAATCGCTGTGATCCTTGCCTGCCAGGTTGGTCACGTCCAGGCCACGGCCGCGATCGGCCTCGCGCAGCAGACGGAACGAAGTCGTCCCGGCCGTGGTGGCCACCGTCTTGCCCTGCAGGTCCGCAATGCTCTTGATGCCCGAATCTGCCTTCACCAGCATGCGCACGTTGTAGCGGAAGATGTCCGGCGAAAACGCCACTTGCTTTTGCCTTTCCACCAGGTTGGTGGTGGAGCCGCACTCCAGATCGACCGTGCCGTTTTGCACCAGCGGAATGCGGTTGGCTGAGGTCACCGCCTGGTACTTGATCTCGATGGTCGGCATCTTCAGCTCGGTCTTCACCGCGTCGACGATGCGCTTGCAGATGTCGATGCTGTAGCCCACGGGCTTGAGGTTGCCGTCAAGGTACGAAAAGCCGAAGGACGACTCCCGGTAACCGAACGTGATGGCACCGGTTGACTTGATCTTGGCGAGCGTTTCGCTCTCCTGGGCCTGGGCACTGACCACGGGCAGCAGGGCCGCGAAAGCCAGGCCGAATGCAGTGGCACGGCGGGAAAACTGCAGACATAGCTGGGGCATTGAACGCTCCTTGGGGCGGGTTGAAAAAACGCGGGGAAAAAGTGCGATCAGGCCGCTGCAGCGCGGGTAACGCTGTCAATCGAATCAGCCAGTCGCTCGACGATCAACTGCAGCTCTTGCCTGCTGGCGATGTAGGGGGGCGCCAACAGCACGTGGTCGCCTTGCCGGCCATCCACCGTGCCGCCAAACGGGTAGCAAAGCAGCCCGCGTGCCATCGCATCTTTCTTGATCGTCGCGTTGACCTTGCGTGCAGGGTCGAATGGGGTCTTGGTGGCTCGGTCCGCCACCAGCTCAAGGCCCCAGAAGAAACCGCGGCCGCGGATGTCACCCACATGCGGGTGCCCACCCAGCGCGTCGGCCAGCATGGCGCCGAAGGCGATGCCGTCATCGCGAACCTTGGCCACCAGCCCGTCGCGCCGAATCACGTGCTGCACCGCCAGCGCCGCTGCGCAAGCCACCGGGTGCCCCAGGTAGGTGTGCCCGTGCTGAAAGAATCCGCTGCCCTTGGACATCGCCTCGACGATGCGGCCCTGGGCCAGCACGGCGCCAATCGGCTGGTAGCCGCCGCCCAGCCCCTTCGCCACCGTCATCAGGTCGGGCACCACGCCTTCTTGCTCACAAGCGTGCAGCGATCCAGTGCGGCCCATCCCACACATCACCTCATCCAGGATGAGCAGTACGCCGTACTTGTCGCACACGGCGCGTACTGCTTTGAAATAGCCCGGCACGGGCGTCAGCACCCCGGCGGTGGCGCCGCCCACGGTCTCGGCCACGAACGCGATGACGCGGTCTGCGCCTTGGGCGACGATGGCCGCTTCAAGTTCAGCGGCCAGACGCAGGCCGTACTGTTCGGCGGTTTCATCCGGGCGTTGCTCACGGTACGGATAGCACGGCGCAACGTGCGTGGCGGGCACCAGGATGGGCGCGAAGGGCTCACGCCGCCAGGCGTTGCCACCCACCGCCAGCGCCCCCAGCGTATTGCCGTGGTAGCTCTGGCGCCGCGCAATGAACTGCGTGCGCTGGGGCTGACCGATTTCCACGAAGTACTGGCGCGCCATCTTGAGCGCCGCCTCGACCGCCTCTGAACCACCGCTGACCAGATAGAGGTGGCTCATGCCCTCGGGCGCAGAGCCGATCAGCTCATCGGCCAGTTGTTCGGCCGGCTCGCTGGAAAAGAAGCTGGTGTGCGCATACGCCAGCTTGTCGATCTGCGCATGCATGGCGGCCATCACTTCGGGGTGCGCATGGCCTAGCGAAGACACCGCTGCCCCGCCCGACGCATCCAGGTATTCCCGCCCCTGCTCGTCACGGATGTACATGCCTTGCGCGCCCACGGCAATGGGTGGAGTCTGGCGAAGATGGCGGTGAAAGACGTGGGTCATAGCGTGTGAGGCGGGCTGCGAATTGGAACTAACGTTTCGATTGCATTATTCATTGGTACATTTGTTCCGTCAACCGTTTCGACGCACTCTGTCCGGTACATTTGTTCCAGAGACAACGCAGGCCTTTCGCAGGCAGACACAGCCATGGGTGCACAAGACCGGATCCGCGAGCGCTTCAACGACCTCAGCCCCGCCTTGCAACAGGTGGCCCGCTACGTGCTGGACCACCCCAACGAGGTGGTCACCGGCTCCATGCGCAACGTGGGTACACGCTCGCAAAGCACGCCCGCGACGCTGGTGCGCTTTGCGCACACCGTGGGTTTCGACGGCTGGCCGCAGCTGAAAGCTGCTTTCGCCGCCGACATGGGCCTGGACGCCGACACCTACGGCGAGCGCGCCAAACAGTTGGTCGGCCGCGCCAAAGACCAAAGCCTGGCGGGCGAGATGTTCGAGGTGCAACGCCGCAACCTGGAAGCCACCCACCGGCACAGCGAGCAGGCGCTGCCAACCGCCTGCGCTTTGATCGAAAAAGCCCCTGCCGTGCACGCTGCAGGCTTTCGCGCGTGCTTTCCCATCGCGTTTTCGTTTGTTTACGTGTACCGGCTTTTCCGCGCGAGCGTCCACCTGGTCGATGGCCAAGGCGGCTCGCTGGAGATGCAGCAGCGCGCATTCGCCAAGGGCGACGCGCTGGTGGTGGTCAGCTTTGCGCCCTACTCGCGCGAAGCGCTGCAGGTGACCGATGCGGCCAAAAAGGCCGGGTGCCGCATCGTCGCCATCACCGACAGCGTGGCTTCACCCATCTCACTGGTGGCCGACGAGACGTTGCTGTTCACCACCCACAGTCCGTCGTTCTTTCCGTCCATCGCGGCGGGCGTGGCCGTCACAGAGGCCTTGGTCGAGCTGCTGGCCAGCCGCGCGGGCAAGCCCGTCGTGCGGCGCATCGGTCAGGCAGAGGCGCAATTGCTGGAATCGGGCGCCTACCTGGCGCCACCGTTGCCGCGTCATCCGTGACGGAGGTGTGCGCCCCAAGCATTGCCGCGAAGCAAATACACGGGAAACGCGAGCGCGGGCGCCGGCTGGCGAGCGGAAGGCGGCAAGGCAGCGGTCTGCACCGCTTGCGATAGAAACCAGTCAAATCGGCCGCCAGCGCAAGCGCATCAAGCGCTGGCAGCTATCAAATACGTAGTTTCTTCCAACTTGGGGATTGCTGGGGTGGATGGCGGATCGGCGCACTGCCCCATTCAGCCCCCCCTGCCACGCCGTCACCATGCCGCTGGCGTCGGAAAAGCAGCCATCGCCGCGCTCTCGGATCACGTTCAGCCCGGTTGCCGGGCACAACCGTGCCGCCCATTCACCCCCAACCGCGCAGAACCCGCGTTACCGCTCGCGCGTGAACACCGATTCCAGCGGCCGGTACTTGCGCCCATCGGTCGCCGTATGCACGGCGTTGAAGGCCGCTATGGCGTAAAAGCGCTTGGGTGCCGACTTGGTTTCCCACACCATCTGGCGGATGGCGGGGTTGGCGCTGGCGAAGCCCTTGCTGCGCTGCCAGTCGCTGCCCAGCAGCGCATCCACCGACTTGGCGATGGCCTCGTCGGTGGTGGTGGCGTCGGCGGCCAGCGTCTCGCCATCAACACCGCCTTGCGCCCCTCTGGCCTTGAAGGTGTCGGCCAGCGCCGTCGTCGCCTGGTTCAACGGCAGCGTGCTTTCGTCGCGGTAGGCAAAGGCTTCAACGCCCGGAATGCGCAAGAGTCTCAGGTCTGTCATGGTTCGCGAAAGTGCCGCCTTGGGAAGCACGATCATGGCAGCCACGCTGGCGGTGACATCACGGCGTGTAATTTTCATTGGGCGCGCACCTTCGCTGCTTTGCTGTCAAACGTGGCCGTGGCCGGGCCTTGGTAGCGGTCGCCGTTGCCGTCCACCGGTACCGCCAGTTGCTCCAGCACGCGGGCGGTTTCGGTGCGGCTGCCATTGGCCTGGTTCACCACCTCGTCCACCACAAGGTTGGTCAGGCCCGTGGCGGAGCCGCCCGCGCGGCCCAGGCTGGCCGCGCCAATGGCCGCGCCCAGCACCGCCTTGACCAGGATGCCGGTCTCGGTAGCGTCCTTGTTCAAGGCATCCACGCCCGCACGCAATGCGCCCGCGTAGTAGCCCAAGGTCTCAGCGTTCTTGTAGTACGGCGTGCCGTTGGTGCCCGGCGCCTGCGCCTCAAAGAACTGAGCGGGCGCCTGGCCCGTACCCGCGCCTTGCAGCTGTGCCAGCTGGTCGCCCAGGGTCTTGGCGCCGCCCTCGGGGTCTTTGCGCAGCACCTCGGCCACGTAGGTGCTCAGGCGCAGGCCGTAGGCGTCGGCCTTGTTCAGCTGGTCGGTGATGCCGCGCGGGTCGGAATTCATCACCTTCGTCATTCGGTCGACCACGCCGGCGATCTTGTCGTCGGTGCCAATCGATGTCATGCCCAGGTGCACGCCCGCGTTTTCGCGCATGCCCGACACGGCTTGCGCTGCCGCCCCAAACACCTTGGCCTTCGCCTGGGCGTCGGCGCTGCCCGCCACCTTGTCCAGCAAGGCGTTGAGCTGATCGGCCTTGTAGGTGACGGAGATATGGCTCCCGCCCATGCTGGCGCTGGTGAATGTGGTTTCGTCCACGCCCGCTTTGGCCACGCTGTCCAACGCGCCCTGGGGCAGCCCTTTAATGGCCTGATCCAACGCCGCGCGGCCGCTGCCCGTAGACGTGTCAAAGCTGTTCAGCACCGTGAGGATCGCCTTGGCGTCCTTGTCGCTGCGCTCGGTCGACGCGCCGCCCAGGTAGGCCGACATGCCGTAGTCGTTGTCGGCCGTGCGCGAAGCCATTTGCTGGATGTAAGCCTGCTTCGCTTCGTTGCTGCCTTTGCTGGCCACCGATTCGGCGAGCAGCTGCGTGTCTTCGCGGCTGTCGAAGGCCGTGGCCAAACGCGCCAGGTCTTCGCCTTTGGCTCCGTCTGCCAGGGTGTTGAACAAGTCGCGCTTTTCATCGTTGGACAAGCCGTCGGCGCCAAAAATGCCGCTGGCGTTCACGTCATTGGCGATCTCATGCAGATCGTCGTTGGTGAACTTGCCCAATGCCTCGCCACGCTCGGTCGGCGTCAGGCCCTTCAAGTCTTGCACCGTCTGTTTCAGGTGGCTGTTGCGCGAGGTGCTCAAGAACCCATCGTCGCGCGTGCGCGACTGGATGGTTGAGACGGTTTCGGTGACTGACATGCCTACTCCTGAGCAATTACGACAGGCTGATTACAACCGTGTGAACCTTTTTCAGAAAGCTGGGAAGGCTACCTATGCGGTGGGGCGGCGCAGTCAGGAACATAGGTAGTTCTCCTAGTTCGGCCCATGTCGCGGGGCTCGGCCCGGTGGTTGCCGCCAGGGCTGCACTTTGGCAGCCGCGTCTTTGCAGACGTTGGTGCCGCTTTCACGGCCGACCGCGCCCCCATCCTGGCCCGCGTGCTGCCGGGCGAGGCCGAGTTCACCCGCACCTTCTGGATGAGCATGCCCGCCGAGGCGAAGCACCTGGCGCGGGTGCAGGCGACGTGGGGGTTGTTGAAGGAGGTGGGGCAGCGGAAGGCGGGGGTGTTGGTGCCGGGTGGGGAGCGGAACGCGGGATGACGGACAGAGCCATTGCGGGTGGCAAACATGGCCAATTTGTCCTTTGGGGTAGGCGTATGAAGCACCGGGATGTATCAAATACGCAGCAATTTAGAGTGTGCGAGGCACCCTATGACCGCATGCAGCACCCGCCCACCAAGGCTGCGCTAGACCCTCTTGATCCGCTAGTTGTACTGTTGTCCCCCAACTCGGATGGGATCGCCTCCAAGACGCGATGACAAAAACTAGAGTCTGTCTCCAACCTCCCATCCTTGCAGAGAAAGTTCGTAGACTTGGCCCTTATTGCCTCGTTGGACGACAAGTCTCAGTGATTCAAGCTCATTCAATGCAGCTTCCCATTTAGCGCCTTCTCGCGCCCCTTCTCCGCCAAATATCCTATCCCCAACTTGCAACTCAAGGCCTCCCAGATACGATATCTTCAGTATCAAGCCATCTTCTTTTGATGCTGCGGCCTTAAGCAACTCCTTTGCGTCCACCGATAAGCGATCCTCAGCTCTCGGTTCCGACACTGTCACTCCGGGGATACCAAATCCCCCTTGAGTCTTCGTCTGACTGACAAGTCCCCTTAAATAGTTATTCTGAATGAGACACTGCTGTAATTGCTTGGAGATTTTTTGCTCAAACTCCTGAGTATTTGCATAGAACTCAATAAGACCTCGAGTCTTGAGTACCCCCTGAAATTCTTTAACTTTGGCATATTGGACGGGATCAATGCTATCTGGCGCCGCTGGCTTAGAAGAAAAATAAATCATCGCCGGCTTATTGGCTTCTAAATGCCGCTCAATTTCCTCCACCGTTCCACTAAGAGCATCGCCTGTCGGTGTTCCCAATCGAGTCCAAAAAACTCCGATAAGCAAATCGCAATTACGGAGAATTCTCGAGTTTATGAAGTCCTGGGCTCGCCCACCGAGTTCCGGTGAAGAATGTGAATCCCAACCGACAGCCGCTAACATTGCTTGGGAATACTCGGAATTTACATCATTCCAGTCATGAATGACTCGCCGAACTATTTCCCTCTCTTCAGTTACATCGCTTGGCGAGGCGATCATGACCGGAATGACTGTTGCTTGATAAGCCATAGATTGCCTATGAAATAAATTGGTTTTAGGCCTGAATGGCCAATTTCCCAAACGCCTCCACCACCTCCCTCGGCGCCTGCACCAACTCAATCAACACCCTCTCCCCCGCAATCGGAAACTCGTCATTCGCCTTGGGGTGCAGAAACGTAATGTCATAACCCGCCGCGCCCTTGCGGATGCCGCCGGGGGCGAAGCGCACGCCTTTTGACGTGAGCCACTCCACGGCCTTGGGCAGGTCGTCGATCCACAGGCCGATGTGGTTCAGCGGGGTGGTGTGCACGGCGGGTTTCTTGTCGGGGTCGATGGGTTGCATCAAGTCCACCTCTACCTTGAAGGGGCCGGTGCCGATGGCGCAGATGTCTTCGTCGACGTTTTCGCGCTCGCTTTGGAAGGTGCCGGTTTTCTGTAGGCCCAGCATGTCGACCCACAGGGTTTGCAGCTTGAGTTTGTCGGGGCCGCCGATGGCGATTTGCTGGATGCCGAGCACTTTGAAGGGGCGGGTGGTCATGGGTGTCTTCCTTGGTCGGGTTGGCTTGATACTATGTTTTTAGTAGCTGCTGGCGCTGGTGCAGCCTGCGCCAGAGGGTGATTTGGTTAGTGAACGTCTGCCGACTGGATGCGCTGCACACCGGCAGCTGCCATGTCGGCCCAGGCCTTGGCCAGGCTGCCGTTCAGGTCGATGGCGCGGCAGGCGTCTTCGACCACGGCCACTTCAAAGCCAGCGGCGCGGGCGTCCAGCGCGCTCCAGGCCACGCAGTAGTCGGTGGCCAGGCCGCACAGCACCAGCTGGGTGATGCCGCGCGCCTGCAGGTAGGCGGCCAGGCCGGTGGTGGTGGCGCGGTCGGCCTCCATGAAGGCGGAATAGCTGTCCACCTCGCGGTGAAAGCCTTTGCGCAGGATGAGCTGCGCCTGCGGCACGCGCAGCTCATCGTGCAGGGCGGCGTCGCGCGTGCCTTGCACGCAGTGCGTGGGCCACAGCACCTGCGGGCCATAGGGCAGCGGGATGGTTTCAAACGGCTGGCGCCCGGGGTGGTTGGAGGCGAACGAGATGTGGTCGGCCGGGTGCCAGTCCTGCGTGAGGACCGCGTTGGCAAAGCGCGGGGCGATGCGGTTGATGACGGGCACGATGGCGTCGCCGCCCGCCACCGGCAGGCCGCCGCCGGGCATGAAGCCGTATTGGGCGTCGATGACGATGAGGGCGCGTTGGGCTGCAGAGGTGGTCATCAGGCGATTTTGCGTTGCGTTGGGTTGCGTTCGGTTGAATTCGGTTGAATTCGGTTGCATTGGCTGGGCGGCGCGGCGGAGCCAGCGCGGTCAAGCCCCTGGCAGGCGGGCCAGCGCGGGCAGCACCTGCCGCCGGATCAGCGCCAGGGCCTGGCCGCGCGCGGCGCTTTCGGGCGTGCGGCGCGAAGTGGTGGCCACCACGCACTGGCGCGCGGGGTCTACATAAATCCACTGACCGCCGTAGCCGCTGGCCAGGGCGGCGGGGCGGCCGCTGCTGCGGCGTGGCTGATCGGCAGAAATCCACCACAGGTAGCCGTAGGGCGAAAACACGGGGCCGCCGCCTGCGTTTTGGCGCTGGGTGGCGCTGGCCACGTAGTCGGCGGGTACCAGCGCCCGGCCCTGCCACACGCCACCGGCCAGCACCAGTTGGCCCAGGCGCGCCATGGCGCGGGTGCTGATCGACAGGCCCAGCGCGCCCAGCGCATGCCCTTGCGCGCCCTGGCGCCAGTTGAAGTGGGTGATGCCCAGCGGTTGCAACAGCCGCGTGCGCGCGTAGCTGGCCAGCGGCTGACCCACGGCGCGGGCCAGGGCCAGCGCCAGCAGGTTGGCGGCGCCGTTGTCGTAGGCAAAGCGCGCGCCGGGGTCGGCAATAAAGGGGCGGCGTGCCAGCCAGCGCAGGTCGTCGTCGCGGTCGCGGCGGGTGGTTTCTTCGCCCGGCCAGCCGGCCGTCATGGTCAGCAGGTGGGCGAAGCGCAGATCCTGCAAGCGGGTGTTGTCGCCGCCCTGGCGCAGCAAGTCGGGCAGGCGCAGTGCGACCAGCTCATTCGGGCCGCGCACCAGGCCATCGGCCATGGCGCAGCCGAACAGCAAGGCCAGCACGCTTTTGGTGACCGACTGCACGTCTTGCAGGCTGTCTGCCGTGACGCCGGGGCGGTAAAACTCGAACGCCAGTGCGCCCCGGTGCAGCACGGCTACGCTTTGCACGTCGGGCGACTGCGCGCTGATTAGCGTGGGCAAGCTGGCGAAGGCGCGGTCGTACGCAGCGCGCTGCGCGGGGGCGATGGCGGGGCCTTCCAAGCTGAGAGGCTGCGTGGTGCGGCTGGCAGAGGTGGCTGGCGTGGTGCCACTGGCGGATTCGGCTGTCGTGGTGGCTGCGCCCTTGGGCGACCACTGCGCAACTTGATGCGCGGCGCGTTGCGGCAGGGCTGCCACTTCACCCTGCCCCGCTGTGCCCACCATGCCCGCCCAAAGCATGGATGGCGAAGCGGCTGCGCCCAGCGCGGCGGCGCCCAGCAGCCATTGGCGGCGTGCGGTCAAGCCGGTTAGGTGCGCCGCCTGCGCCGCCTGCGCCGCAGAATATTCAATACCAAAACTGCCTCTAGCGCCCGCTGCACCTGCGCTGGCAGCTATCAAATTGGTAGTCTCCGGCATGGCTTTGGGCGAGAGGGTGCGTGCGGCAAGCCAGCTCAATGCCCGCCGTCGCCCGCCGCCATCCACTGCGCCACCAGCGCCTGCGCGGCGGCCAGCGCGGCCTCGTCACTGAACTGCACGCCCAGCAGTTTCTGCCGCCCGCTGGCGCCGTGCAGCAGTTCGACCTGCGCCTTGGGCACGCCAAACGCCTTGGCCGCCCAGGCGATCAGCGCGGCGTTGGCCTTGCCGTCGACCGGCGGCGCGCCCAGGCGCACGCGCAGCGCGCCGCCGTGCTCGCCCGCCGCCTCGGTGCGCTTGGCGCCGGGGGTGGCGTGGATGGGCAGTTTGAGCAAAGCGGTCATGCCAACACCTGGCCTGCGGCGGGGTATTGGCGCGCCAGCACCTGCTCGTCGGTCAACAGCGGGCCTTGCCATACCGTGACACGGTGGGCGCCCGCGCCACGGGCCATTTCGTGCAGTGCGCGGATTTCGACCTGCGTCAGGCCGCCCACCGGCTCGCCCACGGGGTGCATGAGCACGCGAGGTGACAGCGCCAGCCAGCGCCCGCGCAACACGGTCTGGATGGCGGCCTTGAGCAGTTGCTCACCCGCGGTGTAGTCGGCCACGAGCGTGCGCGGGTGCGCGAAAGGCCGCACCAAATCCACCGGTTGCTGCGCGCCCGCCGCTGCCAGCACCGCCTGGTCACCCACCGCGACGATGCGGCGGGGCGCCGCGCGTGTCACTGCCAGCGCCGCGGCTTGATCGAACATGCGGCCCGCGCGCGCATCGCGCACCACCAGCCGTTCGGGCGACAGCCGCACGTACAGGCGGGTGCCACCCAGCAGCGAGAACCAGTCCATGGGCGTTCGTGGGGTGGGTGAGCACCAGGTGGGCGGCGGCCTTACTCGAACTCCACAATCGCCTGATCCACCGCCAGGCTGTCGCCCTTGGCAGCGCGCACTTCCTTGACCACGCCGTCGGCGCTGGCGAACAGCACGTTTTCCATCTTCATGGCTTCGATCACGGCCACGCGCTCTCCGGCCTTGACCTCTTGCCCCGGCTCAACGGCCACCTGCACCAGCAGGCCGGGCATGGGCGAGAGCACGAACTTGCTCATGTCGGGCGGCGCCTTGTAGGGCATCAGCTTGTACAGCTCGGCCGTACGCGGGTGCATCACCATCACGTCGATGCGGGTGCCGTTGTGGGTCACGCGGATGGCCAGCGGGTTCTTGCCCGCGCCGCGCACCATCTGCGCGGTGAAGGGCTGGCCGTTGACGGTGCCGGTCACGCGCGCATCGCCCAGGGCGTGCGACATCAGCAGCTCATACGTGCGCGCGCCCTTCGCTGTTTCTATGGTGATGCGGGTGGGTTCGCCCGGTGCGGTTTCGCCCACGTGGGCGGCCGCGTAGCTGTGTGCGCCCTCTTCGCCCAGCACGCAGGCCACGTAGTCGCGCCGGGGCAGGCGCTTGTAGCCTTCCCAAAACTGGCCTTGCAGGCCGCTGGCGCGGTTGCGGTAGAACATGTGCAGGTTGACGGCCAGCGCCTGCAAGAAGGCCGGGTCGTCGTGGGGCACGTCTTCGGCGCGGAAGCCGTGGGCGTAGTGCTCGGCGATGAAGCCGGTGTTGAAATCACCACTGACGAACTTGGGGTGCGCGAGCAGCGCCGCCTGGAACGGGATGTTGCTTTGCACGCCCTGGATGACGAAGCCGTTCAGCGCCTCGCGCATGCGGGCAATGGCGTCGTTACGGTCTTTGCCGTGCACGATGAGCTTGGCGATCATCGAGTCGTAGAACATCGGGATTTCGCCGCCGTCCACAACGCCCGTATCCACGCGCACGCCCACGTCGGTGGTGGCCTGGCCCTGGAACAGGTTTTGCGCGGGCGGCTCGAACCGCACCAGGCGCCCGGTGCTGGGCAGGAAGTTGCGGAACGGGTCTTCGGCGTTGATGCGGCATTCGATGGCCCAGCCTTCGCGCTTCACATCCTTTTGCTCGAATGACAGCTTTTCACCAGCGGCCACGCGGATCATCTGCTCCACCAGGTCCAGCCCGGTGATCAGCTCGGTCACCGGGTGTTCCACCTGCAGGCGGGTGTTCATCTCCAGGAAGTAGAAATCCTGGTCTTTGCCGACCACGAACTCCACCGTGCCCGCGCTTTGGTACTTCACCGCCTTGGCCAGCGCCACGGCCTGTTCGCCCATGGCCTTGCGCGTGGCGTCGCTGATGAAGGGCGACGGCGCCTCTTCAATCACCTTCTGGTGGCGGCGCTGGATGGAGCATTCGCGCTCGTTCAGGTAGATCACGTTGCCGTGGCTGTCGCCCAGCACCTGGATCTCGATGTGGCGCGGCTGCTCGACGAATTTCTCGATGAAGATGCGGTCGTCGCCGAAGCTGTTGCGCGCCTCGTTCTGGCAGGCGGTAAAGCCTTCCAGCGCCTCTTTGTCGTTGAAGGCCACGCGCAGGCCCTTGCCGCCGCCGCCCGCGCTGGCCTTGATCATCACCGGGTAGCCAATGCCCTTGGCGATATCCACGGCGGCCTCGGCAGAGGCGATCGGGTCGTTGTAGCCCGGAATGGTGTTGACCTTGGCTTCATTCGCCAGCTTTTTGGAGGCGATCTTGTCGCCCATGGCGGCAATCGAATGCGCCTTCGGGCCGATGAAGGCAATGCCTTCGTCCTCGCAGCGCTTGGCAAAGGCCTCGTTCTCGCTCAGAAAACCATAGCCGGGGTGAATCGCCTGGGCGCCAGTCTGCTTGGCGGCTTCGATGATCTTGTCGGCCAGCAGGTACGACTCGCGCGAAGGCGGCGGGCCCAGGCGCACGGCCTCGTCGGCCAGCTGCACGTGGCGCGCGTCCTTGTCGGCGTCGGAATACACCGCCACGGTGGCAATGCCCATTTTCTTGGCGGTGGCGATCACGCGGCAGGCGATTTCGCCGCGGTTGGCAATCAGAATCTTTGTAAACATGATCTTTCTTTCTCTGTACTCAGGCCGCCATGGGGCTGCAGAGTTCAATCAGGTTGCCATCGGGGGTGAGCAAATAGGCCACGGTCTGTCCCCAAGGCGTTTGGGCAGCGGGCTTGAGCAAGGTGGCGCCAGCAGCTACGGCGCGGTCTGCGGCGGCGGCCACATCGTCAGCGACGAGCGCCATCTCCTGGCCCTGGGGCAAGGCTGACGCATCGGCCGGGGCATAGCCTGCGGGCAGGTTCTCGCGCCCCAACGCATGGGACGCAAACGCGATGGTGGTTTCGCCGGTCGCCAGCTCGGCGTAGTCGCCCGTGGGCACCTGCAAGCGCACGTCGAACCCGAACGCTTTCTGCCAAAAGGCCACCGTCTTGGCCACGTCGGCCACGTAGGTGATGAAGTAACCGAACTTCATGGCCTTACAGCGGAATGTTGCCGTGCTTGCGCCACGGGTTTTCCAGCTTCTTGTCTTTCAACATGGCCAGGCTGCGGCAGATGCGCTTGCGCGTTTCGTGGGGCAGGATCACGTCGTCGATGAAGCCGCGCGCGCCAGCCACGAACGGGTTGGCGAAGCGGGCCTTGTATTCGGCTTCGCGCGCGGCCAGCTTTTCGGGGTCTTTCTTTTCTTCGCGGAAGATGATTTCCACCGCGCCCTTGGCGCCCATCACCGCGATTTCAGCGTTGGGCCAGGCCAGGTTGACGTCGCCGCGCAGGTGCTTGGAGGCCATCACGTCGTAGGCGCCGCCGTAGGCCTTGCGGGTGATGACGGTGATCTTGGGCACGGTGCATTCAGCGTAGGCGTACAGCAGTTTGGCGCCGTGCTTGATGATGCCGCCGTACTCTTGGCTGGTGCCGGGCATGAAGCCGGGCACGTCGACGAAGGTGACCACGGGGATGTTGAAGGCGTCGCAAAAGCGCACGAAGCGCGCCGCCTTGATGCTGCTCTTGATGTCCAGGCAACCGGCCAGCACCAGCGGCTGGTTGGCAACGATGCCGACCACGTTGCCGTCCATGCGGGCCATGCCGATGACGATGTTGGCGGCGTAGTCGGGCTGCAGCTCAAAGAACTCGCCGTCGTCCACCACCTTGGTGATGGCTTCCTTGATGTCGTAGGGCTGGTTGGGGTTGTCGGGCACCAGCGTGTCCAGGCTCATGTCGGCGCGGCTGGCTGGGTCCAGCGTGGGGCGCGTGGGGGCCTTTTCGCGGTTGCTGGCCGGGATGTAGTTGAAAAACCGCCGCAGCATCAGCAGCGCTTCGACGTCATTGTCAAAGGCCAGGTCGGCCACGCCGCTCTTGGTGTTGTGGGTCAGCGCGCCACCCAGCTCTTCGGCCGTGACGGTTTCGTGCGTCACGGTCTTCACCACTTCGGGGCCGGTGACGAACATGTAGCTGGTGTCCTTCACCATGAAGATGAAGTCGGTCATGGCAGGCGAATACACGGCGCCGCCCGCGCACGGGCCCATGATCATGCTGATCTGCGGGATAACGCCGCTGGCCATCACGTTGCGCTGGAACACCTCGGCGTAGCCGCCCAGGCTGGCCACGCCCTCCTGGATGCGCGCGCCGCCTGAGTCGTTCAGGCCGATCACCGGCGCACACACTTTCATGGCCTGGTCCATCAGCTTGCAGATTTTCTCGGCATGCGCTTCGGACAGGGCGCCACCGAACACGGTGAAATCCTGGCTGAACACGAACACCAGACGCCCGTTGATGGTGCCGTAGCCAATCACCACGCCATCGCCCGGGATGTGCGTCTGGTCCATGCCAAAGTCAGCACAGCGGTGCTCGACGAACATGTCCCACTCTTCAAAGCTGCCCGCGTCCAGCAACACTTCGATGCGTTCGCGCGCGGTCAGCTTGCCCTTGCCGTGCTGCGCGTCGATGCGCTTTTGCCCACCGCCCAGGCGGGCTGCGGCGCGCTTGCCTTCCAATTGCTCAAGAATCTGTTTCATGGCCTTGTGCTTCGCTTTCTCAAAAATCTGTTCAGGAAATGGGGTGTGAGGCGCCCGCCGCGCCCTGGCGCAACGTGAACCGGTGGGCGGCCGCCGCAGCGGCCTGCAGCGCGACGGTGTCGCGGCCATAGCGCCGCTGGCGCGGCAGGTGGCGCAGCCAGCCCAGGCGCCGGGCTGCATCGGCAAACTGCTGGCGCACGGGCGCGGCCTCGTGCAGCAGCCATTCGTCCAGCTGCGCGTCGATCTGCGCGGTGGACAGCGGCAGCGTCCACACGGTGCTTTGCAGGTAGGCCAGCCAGTCGCGCACCTGCGCTTCGGGCAGGCTCATCACGTCCAGCGGGTCGTCTTCGAAGTCGATGGCACCGGCCAGGGCGGGCGGGTTGGCCGAGGTGTCCACGATCAGGTTGCGCGCAAAGCCCTGGCTGAGGTACTGGCCACGGCCATGCAGGCGCACCAGCGCATCCCCGGCTTCGCGCCACAGGCGCACGGCGTGCGGGTGGCCGCCTTGCAGCAGCGTGCCCAGGTGCTCGGCGCCCAGCCACTGCATCACGAAATGATCGGGCGCGACATGCAGCACGCGCGGTACCGGGGCGCCCGCGCCGTGCAAGGCTTGCAGCCGCGCCACCTCGGTCTGTTGCGCCTTGGCGCCACCGTGCATGGGCACGGCCTGCAGCAGCGGCGCACCGATGAGGCGTGCGGCGGCGTTGAGCGCGCGGTACAGCGTGCTGGCACGCGCTGGGCGCTGGCCTTTCACCAGCACCTTGCCGGCGGCGGTGTCCATCACCTCGACGCGGTGGGCGCGCCAGCCTGGCGACTGCGCAATGCGGGCCAGATCGGCGGGTGACAGCGCGGCAACGCTCATGCGCCTTGCCCCAGATCGGCCAGGCCCGCCAGCGTGAGCAGGCGGCGCGCGGCCGTCGACGGCGGCAGTTGGCCGCGCTCTACCGCGGCCGTGGTTTCGGCCAAGGCCTGGCGCACGCCGCTGTGCTGGCGAAACGCCTGTTTCAGCCCCGCGTCGATGCGATCCCACATCCACGCCAGCGACTGTTGCTGGCGCCGCGCGGCCAGGCGCCCGTTGGCCGTTTGCAGATCGCGAAAGCGCGTGACGGCGGACCAGAAAGTGTCCAGCCCCTGGCCCTTGAGCCCGCTGATCTGGATCACCTCGGGCTGCCAGAACGTGGGTGCCTGCTGGCCCGCAGCGTTCGGTTCCTGCGAGCCGGCGCCGTGCCCGTGGCTGGCACCGAGGGCGTGCGCGCTGCGCTGCGGGTTGCCGTGCATGCCCAGCAGGCGCAGGGCCGATTGAATTTGAGCGCGCGCGCGCGTGGCGGCGGCAGGGTCGATGTCGGCCTTGTTGATGACCACCAGGTCGGCCAGCTCCATCACGCCCTTCTTGATCGCCTGCAGGTCGTCGCCCGCGTGGGGCAGTTGCAGCAGCACGAACATGTCGGTCATGCCGGCCACGGCGGTTTCGCTCTGGCCCACGCCCACGGTTTCAACCAGCACCACGTCGTAACCGGCGGCCTCGCACACCACCATGGCTTCGCGCGTTTTTTCGGCCACGCCGCCCAGGGTGCCGCTGCTGGGGCTGGGGCGGATGTAGGCGCTGTAGTGCAGTGACAGGCGTTCCATGCGCGTCTTGTCGCCCAGGATCGAGCCGCCCGAGACGGTGGACGATGGGTCGACCGCCAGCACCGCCACGCGCAGGCCCTGCTCGATCAGGTACAGGCCCAGTGCCTCGATGAAGGTGCTTTTGCCCACGCCCGGCACGCCGCTTATCCCTAAGCGCAGCGCCTGGCCGGTGTGCGGCAGCAGCGCGGTCAGCAGCTCGTCGCCCTGGGCGCGATGGTCGGGCCGGGTCGACTCCAGCAGCGTGATGGCCTTGGCCATGGCGCGCCGTTGCTGCGCCAGGGAAACCGGCGCGGTGATCTGCGCCACGCGTTCAGTCAGGCCCATGCTTGCCCATTCCGCTGGCAGCCACGGGGCTTTAGAGCCGCGCGCGCGCAGCCACGCCTGGCGGGCGATGGGCCTAGGCCGCATCCGCCCAGCGCGCAAAACCGAACCGTGGCGCCCAAGTTGCTCACCGCGATCAGGCCGATGCCTCGATGCCCTGGGCCTTCTTGATCTGCTCCAGCACATCCTTCGCGCTGGCCGGAATCGGCGTGCCCGGGCCATAGATACCCTTCACGCCCGCCTCGTACAAAAAGTCGTAGTCCTGGCGCGGAATGACGCCGCCGACGAAGACGATGATGTCGTCGCCGCCCTGCTCGCGCAGCGCCTGGATGATGGCCGGCACCAGCGTCTTGTGGCCGGCGGCCAGGGTGCTGACGCCCACGGCGTGCACGTCGTTCTCGATCGCCTGGCGCGCGCATTCCTCGGGCGTCTGGAACAGGCTGCCGATGTCCACGTCGAAGCCCAGGTCGGCAAACGCGGTGGCCACCACCTTGGCGCCGCGGTCGTGCCCGTCCTGGCCCAGCTTGGCGATCATCACGCGCGGGCGGCGCCCCTCGTCCTCGGCAAACTGGGCGATTTCGCCCTTCAGCTTGTCCCAGCCTTCGGCGCTGTCGTAGGCGGCGGCGTAAACGCCAGTCACCTTCTGCGTATCGGCGCGGTGGCGCCCAAAGGCTTTTTCCATGGCATCGCTCACTTCGCCCACCGTGGCGCGGGCGCGGATGGCGTCGACAGCGGCGGCCAACAGGTTGCCCGGCGCCCCTTCTGCTATTTTTGTGATAGCTGTCAACGCTTGCTGCACCTGCGCTGAGTCGCGTTTTTGCTTGATATCGTTCAGGCGCGCGATCTGGGCGTCGCGCACCTTCACGTTGTCTACCTCCAGGATCTCCACCGGGTCTTCGTTCTTCAACTTGTACTTGTTGACGCCGACGATCACGTCCTTGCCCGAATCGATGCGCGCCTGCTTCTCGGCCGCCGCGGCTTCGATCTTGAGCTTGGCCCAGCCGCTGTCCACGGCCTGGGTCATGCCGCCCATGGCTTCGACTTCTTCGATGATCGTCCAGGCGGCGTCGGCCATGTCCTGCGTCAGCTTTTCCATCATGTAGCTGCCGGCCCACGGGTCCACCACGTTGGTGATGTGCGTCTCTTCCTGAATGATCAGCTGCGTGTTGCGCGCAATGCGGGCGCTGAATTCGGTGGGCAGTGCGATGGCTTCGTCCAGCGCGTTGGTGTGCAGGCTTTGCGTGCCGCCAAAGACGGCCGCCATGGCCTCGATGGTGGTGCGCACCACGTTGTTGTACGGGTCTTGCTCGGTCAGGCTCCAGCCGCTGGTCTGGCTGTGCGTGCGCAGCATCAGGCTCTTGGGGTTCTTGGGCTCGAACTCTTTCATGATGCGGCACCACAGCAGGCGCGCGGCGCGCATCTTGGCGATTTCCAGATAGAAGTTCATGCCGATCGCCCAGAAGAACGACAGGCGGCCGGCGAAGGCGTCCACGTCCATGCCCTTGGCCAGCGCGGTCTTCACGTATTCCTTGCCGTCGGCCAGGGTGAAGGCCATCTCCAGCGCCTGGTTGGCACCCGCTTCCTGCATGTGATAGCCGCTGATGCTGATCGAGTTGAACTTGGGCATGTGCTGCGCCGTGTACTCGATGATGTCGCCGATGATGCGCATCGACGGCTCGGGCGGGTAGATGTAGGTGTTGCGGACCATGAACTCCTTGAGGATGTCGTTCTGGATGGTCCCGGCCAGCTGCGCCTGCGGCACGCCCTGCTCTTCGGCCGCCACGATGTAGCCCGCCAGAATGGGCAGCACGGCGCCGTTCATGGTCATCGACACGCTGACCTTGTCCAGCGGAATGCCGTCGAACAGGATCTTCATGTCCTCCACGCTGTCGATGGCCACGCCGGCCTTGCCCACGTCGCCCGTCACGCGCGGGTGGTCGCTGTCGTAGCCGCGGTGCGTGGCCAGGTCGAACGCCACGCTGACGCCCTGCCCGCCTGCCGCCAGCGCCTTGCGGTAGAAGGCGTTGGATTCCTCGGCGGTGGAAAAGCCCGCGTATTGGCGAATCGTCCACGGACGCACGGCGTACATGGTGGCCTGCGGGCCGCGGATGTAGGGCTCAAAGCCTGGCAGCGTGTTGGCGTAAGGCAGGTCTTGCGTGTCGGCCGCGGTGTACAGCGGCTTGACCGTGATGCCGTCGGGCGTCACCCAGTTGAGCGCGTTCACATCGCCGCCGGGCGCCGACTTCTGCGCGGCTTTGTCCCAATCGGCCAGGGTGGCGGGCCGGAAAGAAGGGTGCTCTTGGCTCATGGTGTTCGGTCTTTCTGACAATGCTGCGGAACAAGGCCCATCGGCGCCGCCAGCCTGCGGTGCACCCATTGTGCGCCGCCTGCTTCTTACGGGGCGTGACAGCGGCGCCATGCCCCGATGCCTGCGCGGCCACCGCATTCACCGCCCGCACCGTATCGGGTGGGCGCATGGAGGACGTAGCAGCCCTGCGCACGACACCGCTCGGCGTGGCACCTCGGACAACGGGTCGGCCGGAATCGACAAAGCCTTGAAATCTCTGCCGTAATTATTAATTCAAAATCACGCTTGAGACTTACAATCGCGCAAATATTTCAGCCGAACGCATGGATACCGCCGCCCCGCTTGCGCCCCGCCCCCTCTATGAAGAGGTGGCCGAGCGCCTGCGCCAGCGCATCTACAGCCGCGAGCTGGCGCCCGGCGATTGGGTGGACGAACTCAAGATCGCCGAGCAGCTGGGCATCAGCCGCACGCCGCTGCGCGAGGCGCTCAAGGTGCTGGCCGCCGAAGGCCTGGTCACGATGAAGCTGCGCCGCGGCGCCTACGTGACCGAGGTTTCAGAGCGCGACCTGGCCGACGTCTACCACCTGCTGGCCTTGCTGGAAAGCGATGCCGTGGCGGTGGTGGCAGAGCGTGCGTCGCCCGATCAAGTCGCCGCGCTGCAGGCGCTGCACACCGAGCTGGAGGCGGCCGCCCGCCCTGGCCAGGTGAACCGCGAGCGGTTCTTTGCCATCAACGAACGGTTTCACATGCAGGTGCTGGCGATCGCCGACAACCGTTGGCGCGACCAGGTGGTGGCGGATTTGCGCAAGGTGATGAAGCTGCACCGCCACAACTCGCTGCTCAAGCAGGGGCGCATCGACGAATCTCTGGCGGAACACCGCGCCGTGATGGCCGCCATCGCCGCGCGCGACCCGCAGGCCGCCAGGGCGCAGATGCAGGCGCATTTCGACAACGGGCTGGAAGCGGCGGCCTGAGCGGCGCTGCCCGGCGTTGTGACAACGCCGATACTCCTGAATAGATAGCTGCTGGCGCTGGCTGCGCGGGCGCTAGCGGTCTATTTCTCTGATATGGATGGCCCCGCGAACCCAGTGCTGTAACCCACTGCTGGAACGTGCGGCGCGATGGCGCGTCATCCCACGGCGCCTTAAAAGAAAGCTGGCCCGCACGGCACTGCGCTGGCCGGCGGGGTGCTGAACAAGCGCGATCGACGGCGCGGTTACAGCCCCAGCAAACGCGCCAGCCAGCCCTTGCGGCGCCCGCGCTCTTCACGCAGCTGCGCGATCACTTCGGCCTTGAGCTTGTCGCGCTCGGCGATGCCGTTGTTGGCCGACATGCGCTGGTAGGCCTTCACCGAATCGATGTAGCCATCGTCTTCGTTGCGGATGTGGTTGAACAGCCAGCGCGACAGCATGCCGTGCAGCTCTACGGCCACGTCCTCGCCCGCCTCAAAGCGGGTTTGCATCTCGGCCACCTTGCGGGTGAACAGCTCGTGCACCTTCTTGTGCGGGCCCGAGAACATGTAGCGTTCTCGATCAGCGCCTCTTCGAAGGCAAAGTGCGACATGGTGTAGTCCACCATTTCGGCGATCACGTCGGACAGGCCCTGGCGGTCGTGGGATTCGCGCAGGTCGCGCAGCTTGTTGATGTAATCCACGATGCGACGGTGCTGCGTGTCGATCTCTGCGATGCCGGTGTCCAGTTCGGGCACCCAGTGCAGATACTCCATTGGAAACCTCTGTAGTCAAAAGTTATCAGCGTCGTGCGAGTATCGTGGGCCATGGCCAAGCCGGTCTTGAGCGAAGTCAAAGATGTAAGTAAAGCGCACATTGCGTGTTCATGCGCTTCCACTACCATCTCACGGCGCTGAAGTTACTACACTATTGGTAGCTGCCAGCGCTTGTCTGACCAGCGCCAACCTCGATTTTCATGCCCCATCTTTCTGACCCCAACACGCAAGCCATGCGCCGGCTGCTGACCCTGGGCCCTGCCCTGGCCGCCGCGCTTTCTGCCGCCCTGCCGCGCCAGGCGTGGGCGCAATCGGGCGTGGCGTGGCCGCGCGATTCGGCCGTGCCGGGCGGTGTGGCGCACGTGCCGCTGGGCCCCGCTGGCCAGCGCCCGCAGGCCTTCGCCGACGCGGCGCCGCTGCTGGTGCTGGGCGACCCATCGGGCTGGACGGCGCTGGTGGGCATTCCGCTGTCGGCCGAGCCCGGCACGGCGCGCATCCGCGTGCGCAGCGAAGGCAGTGAGGGCGGCGAGCGCGAAATGGCCTACACCGTGCGCGCCAAGCGCTATACCGAGCAACACCTGAAAGTGTCGCCGCGCACGGTGGATCTGTCGCCCGAAGACCTGGCGCGCCATGAGCGCGAACGCGCCCACCAACAGGCTGTCATCGCCACCTTCAGCGCGCCCCCGTCGGTGCCGCTGCAAATGCGCCAGCCGACGCCGGGGCGCCGGTCCAGCTCGTTCGGGCTGCGGCGCTTCTTCAACGGCCAGCCGCGCAGCCCCCACAGCGGCATGGACATCGCCGCCGCCACAGGCACGCCGGTGATCGCGCCCATGCCCTCCACGGTGCTGGACACCGGCAACTACTTTTTCAACGGCAACACGGTCTGGCTGGACCACGGCGGCGGCCTGCTGTCGATGATGTGCCACCTGAGCCGCATCGACGTGAAGGTGGGCGACCGCCTGGCGCCGGGCGAGCGCGTAGGCGCCGTGGGCGCCACCGGCCGCGTGACCGGCCCGCACCTGCACTGGACGGTGAGCCTGAACCGCGCCTCGGTAGACCCAGCCTTGTTCCTCGACGCATAAAGCCCCAGCGTGGCGCCGCCGCCGCACCGGCGCGGCCCGCCCCATCGCCCAACGCGCGAACGCGTTGACACCCCGCCCCACCCCTGACAGCATCGCCGCCATGCACACCGCCCACCGCCGCCCCACCGCCCGATCTTCGCGCCACGCTGCCTGGGCAGCCGGGGTCGCGCTGGCATGCGCCGCCGTGCTGGGCGGCTGCACCACTGCGCCGCCACCCACCAAGCCAGCGGCCCATGCCGCCCCCGCCAGCGCGGCGGACAGCCTGGGCATCGCCTTCGTGCGCGTGCCCGCGGGCGAATTTCTGATGGGCAGCGACGAATCGCCCGCCACCCTGGCCAAAGCCTTCCCGCACGCCGACGCCAAGCGCCTGGTCGACTTCAAGGACGAAGCGCCCGTGCACCGCGTGCGGTTGACGCACGACATCTGGATGGGCGCCACCGAGGTGACCGTGGGCCAGTTTCGCGAATTTCTGCGCCTGTCGGGCTACGTACCCGAATCGGTGCGCGACGGCACCGGCGCCTACGGCTTCAACCCCGACTACAGCCCGCCCAACAACCAGCGCGCCGACCTGTTCGACGGGCGCGACCCGCGCTATTCGTGGGACAACCCCGGCTTTCCGCAAACCGACCGTCACCCGGTGGTCAACGTCACCTGGAACGACGCCGTGGCCATGGCGCGCTGGCTGAGCGAGCGCGAAGGTGTGGTCTACCGCCTGCCGACCGAGGCCGAGTGGGAATACGCCGCCCGCGCGGGCAGCCGCACGCGCTTTCCCGCCGGCGACGACCCATCGGTGCTTTTGACCACCGCCAATACGTTCGACAGCGAAACCGCCCTGCGCTGGCCGCGCTGGCGCGAGCAGGCGGGCGCGGGCAGCGACGGCTTTGCCTTCACGGCGCCGGTCGGCAGCTTCAAGCCCAACGCCTTCGGCCTGTACGACATGATCGGCAATGCCTGGGAATGGTGCTCGGACTGGTACGACGAGAACTACTACGCGCAGTCGCCCGCCGAAGACCCGAAGGGCCCGGCCGAAGGCACCGTGCGGGTGCGGCGCGGCGGGTCTTGGCACAGCTGGCCGCTGTACGCGCGCAGCGCCTTCCGCAACTGGAACACGCCCTCCACCCGCTATGTGCTGGTGGGCTTTCGCCTGGTGCGTGAAGCGGCGGTGGCGCCGCGCCCCTGACCCAGCGCCCATGGGCGCGGGCGCGCGGCCTCAAGCAAGACGAGCAGCGCGCGCCGCGCGGCCCGCATCAACCAAGCAGGCCCGCGTGGCCTGCCCTCAGCCCGCCAGCACTTGCAGCAGCCAGCGCTGCAGATCGGCCACCTCTTCCATGCAGACCGAGTGGCCCATGGGGTAGCTGTGCCATTGCACCGCGTAGCCCAGAGATTGCAGCGCATCGCGCGTTGCCTCGGCCCGTGGCAGCACCACCACTTCATCCTGCGTGCCGTGCCCCAACCAGATCGGCACATCGGCATTGGCCGCGCTGCGCTCGTCGGCCAAGGTTTTGGCCAGCGGCAAATAACCTGACATGCCGGCGATGCCCGCCAGCCGCTGGGGGTAACGCAGCCCCGTCAACAAGGCCATCGCACAGCCTTGCGAGAAACCCGCAAGCACCGTGCGGGCAGCAGGCACGCCGCGCGCCTGCTCGCGCGCCAGCAAACGGTCGACCAGCGCCTGCGACCGGCGCAGGCCCGCTTCATCCTCGTTGCTGCGGTCTACCCGGATGTCGTACCACGCGGGCATGCTGTAGCCCCCGTTGATCGTGATCGGCATGGCCGGAGCGTGGGGAAACACCCAGCGCACGGGGCCGACGGAGCGCAGGTCGATCTCCTGCGCAAACGGCTCGAAGTCGTGCCCGCTGGCGCCCAGGCCATGCAGCACGATGACGCTGGCGCGCGCATCGGGCCCGGTTTCAATCTCGATGGTTTCAGGCAACTCGTTCATGGCGGCATGTTAGCGCTTGGCACGCCGGCGAACACACCATGGGTGTTTTGGCCTTCCAGCGCTTGCAGGATCAGCGCTGGCAGCTCGCATTTTAATAGCGATCGGCATCATGCCACGCAGCGTGCCACCCGCTGGCCGCGCCCACATGGCAAGCCGCCAATTCAGCGGGAGCCGAGCGAGGCAGCTCCGAAGCCAGCCGCTGCCACCGCAGCGGGCCGCATTCAATCGGTGGTGAGGGGCTCGTCCTGCTGCGACGGCTTGGCGTCGGACAGGTTGCGCAGCGCTTTGTCGACCACGGCCGCGGCGTCGACCGGGCGCAGATGGCGTGCGCGAATGAGCTTTTCGCAGGTGCGCCGCGTCATGCTGTGCGGGCGGCCGCCCCGGCTGACGAACATGAAGAGCGAGCCGTTCTCGCTGCTCCAGACCAGCTGGGCGCGGCGCCATTGGTCGCGCACGCGCAGATCCACCCAGTCGCCCGTGCGCAGCCGCTCCAGCATCGAGCGCTGGTGGGCCAGCTCGGCTTCTTCGTCGTAGTGCGCGGCTGGTGCGTGCCCGCCTTTCAGCGCACGCAGGGCCTCGTCGAGCGAAGGCACGCCGGCCGCCGTGGCCTCGCTGTCGTTCATTCCCGGCATCAGCGTGGCGCCAGGGTCCACCCCGTCCAGCGCCATGATGGTCGTCATGCCGAAGCCCTCGGCCGGCGTCAGCGGCGCGGGGGCCGTGCGGTGCGCGGCGTCTGCCTCGTCCTCGAAGCCCGCGGCCACCAGTTCGTGGCGGCCCAGCCAAGGCTGGTCGGCCGCGCGAGGCGTGGGCCGCTCCAGCGGCGCCTGTTCGCTATCGGCCTCCAGCGGCAGCATGAACGAATCGGTTTCGAGGCGTGCCAAGCCGGTGGCCTCGGCGTCTTGCGCGCTGCGCATTCGGCGCAGGCGCAACACCGGGTCGTGGTAGCGCATCAGGGCGGCAAAGAAGGCCTCGGTTTCCTGCGGCTCCTTGCCCAGCATGGCCAGGCCGCGGCGCAGCGTCTGCAGCACACCCGGAATCACCTCGAACAGGCGCCGTGGCTCCTTGAGCACCGCATTGCGCTTGACGCTCCACAGCAGATCGGTGACCACGGCCAGGTACCCGCCCGGATCCAGCTGGCCGCGCTTGTCGGTCAGCTGCGCGTGGGCGATGACGAGTGACCAATCCTTGAAGAGGAAGTCGGACACCACCGCAGGCACGCGATCCAGGTCCGAGCGCAGGCTGAAATCCCAGGCGATCTTGTCGGCCAGGGCCTGCCGCTCTTCCGCAAAGTGCATGGAGCGCAGACCAGCGTCCTTGCCCTCTTTTTCGCCCTGATCTTCTTCCTGCCAGCGCGCCTCGAGCTGCTGCAGGCGCTGGGCGAAGGCGGCCGGCTCGGCGTCTTCCTGGTCGTTGAGCTCGCGCACCGCCTCGCGCACCGGCGCCATGAACTGCTCGAACTCGTCGGCGTATTCGTCGTTGTACTTGAAGCTGCGCTGCGCCACGCCTTCCATCAGGCGGCGCGCGGGATGGTGGTCGTCCCCGAAAAAGCGCGGGTCCTTCATGGCCAGGCGCAGCAGGGCCGGCTCCATGGCGACGAAGGCTTCTCGCACGGGCGCCATCACGCGCTCATCGCCCGCCACCTGGCTGACCAGGGTGCGCACCGCGTCCAGGCCCAGGGCCTGACTGATCTTGGTCGCCTGGGCCTTCAGCTCCATCAATGTGCGCGTGCGCGCTTCCGCTGTCGCGGCTTCGCCCCATTGCTGCGGCTGCAGAGGGGTGCTGACATCCACCGCCCGCGCTGGGCGATCCACGACGGCCAGCGCCTGGTCGCGCAGGCGGCGGCGCGCCAGTTCGCCGCTGTCAAAGACGGGGGCCTGAGTGCTGGCGCGAATCGCTACCGCCAGCTGGGCCGTGGCTTCTTCGTAATAGGCAGGCGGCAGCGGCTCGTCGTTTTCGGCAATCCATTGCGCGCGGTACAGAAAATCGCGGATCAGCCCCTGCGGCACCATCGGCTTGGCCTGGGCCAGGTCCGACATGCTGGGAAACAGCCCCCGGCGCTCACGCACCAGGTCGGCGTCGTCGGGCATGCTGTCGTCGGTCGGACCTTGGCCGCCAGCACCACCGGGGCCGCCGCCCGTGCCGTTGCCACCGCCACCGCCGTCAGCGGCCTTGGGTGGCGCGATGAGGACTTCGGTGAGCTTGAGCCGGTAGCGGGCTTCCTCCACGCCCTGCGCTTCGAGCAGCGAGACGATGGATTCATACAGCCGGCGCATTTCCTCGGCGAATGGCCGGGCCAATGCGCGCAGCCAATGGCCGCGCACTTGCGCCGTTTCGTTGAAGGATTCGAGCAGGTCGATCAGTGCACCGCAAAGAATGTCCGGGCGCAGCGGGTTCAAATCTGCCCTGACCACGGGCAGCCCCATGGCCGAACTCATCAGCGAATCCAGGCGGGCGAGCACTTGGTCGACGATCGGCATGGCCGTCTGCTGAAGGCGCGACGCCTCCACGAACCGGGCAACCTCGGCGTCTTCCAGCAGCGAAAAGGAAGACTCGTCGCCAAACACCCGGGCGATCCGGTCGGCGCGCGCAGCGTCGGTATCCGACTCGGCCGTGCGGGCGTTGTGCAACGCTGTGCCGATGGCGTCATCCAGCTTGGCGGCGTAGCCCGTGCGGATCGCCGCGCGGTGCTTGTTCAACGCCATGGAGGCATCGCTCAACTCGAATCGCGTGGCAATCGACTTGGTTTTGCGCTCTGCTTCCTGCAGGTAGCCACCCGCCGCGACCATGCAGCGCTCGATCATGGAGGCGGACAGGAACACGGCCTCCTGGCGGCTTCGCTTGATCAATGGGCTATTGGTGCTGACGGCTTGCATGTTCTAAAAAATGTACCGCACGCCCGCTGGGCTGGCATGACGCCGGCGGCGGATGTCTCGATTCGTAACTCTAAACGCAGTTGTCGGGATGCCACGTCCCGACAAAGCCAAATATGAGGCCCATTTAATGCTGGATCGCGAAATAGTGCAGGATCAAGGACGAAGGGTATCCGGCGATATATCGAAGACCGGATCTACCGGCACCTGCAGCGCGGTGGCCAGGTGGTTGGTTTTGCCCGCCAGTCCGATCACGGCCAGCAGATCGGCGTGCTGCGCCTCGGTCATGCCCTTGGCGCGTGCGGCGGCGGTGTGCGAATGCACGCAGTAGCTGCAGCCGTTGGCTACCGAAACAGCGATATAGATCAGCTCCTTGGTGAGCGGGTCCAGCGCAGACGGCGCGACCATGGTGCGCTTGGCCTCGGCCCAGGTGGATTCGAGCAGCGCAGGGTCGAAAGCCAGATGGCGCCAGAAGGCGTTGATGAAGTCTGAACCGCGGGTGCGGCGGATGTCGTCGAACACCGCCTGCACGCGGCTGCTCTGGGTTTCGTCGGTGGTGGCGGGTGTGGTGGCCATGGGGAAATCCTTGGGTTGCTAGGGTCAGCGTGCGGGCGGGCGTGGCTGGCAGGTCGACGGAACTATATTTTTCATAGCGTCCAGCGCAAGCCGCATGAGCGCCAGAGCCCGATTTGATCTAAATCTTCAATCGCTGATCGGCCGCGTCAGGTACACCGCCTCGCGCCCGACAATGGGCACGCGCGCAGGCATCAGCACGGTGCAGCGGTCGCAGGGCGCGCGGATCTCGCCCGCGTCACCATCGGTGGCGATCAGCTCGCCTTCGTCAAAGGTCTCGAAACCGCGCAGCGGGCGCACGAACTGGAAGGCCGGCGTGTGCACCATGCAGGTCTGCAGCAGGGCAAACCGCCTTTGCGCTGCGGCTGGCTGGGCGGGCTCGGCGCGGTCGATCAGGCCAAAGTGCGCCAAAAAGTCCTGCGCCGTGGCGGTGGCCACCTCAGCCGAAGCGCGCAGGAAGTGCTGGCCGCATTCCACCACCAGCGCCACCCCGGCATGGCTGTCGGCCACGCCGTGGCGCCCATGCTGGATCAGCGGCGTGCCGCTGCCCAGCCCGCTGGGCATGACCAGGTGCGTGGTGACGCGCCCCTGCGCGCCCATCGCCAGCGCGGCCTGGCCGTTGCGGGCAAAGTCGGGGTACACCCAGAAGGGTACCACGTCCTGGCTGGTGGAATGGATGTCGAGGATGTGGTCGGCCACCGCCACCACCGGCCGCAGCGCACGGGCGCGGCGCAGCTCGGGGCTGTCTTGCGGGCCGTCTAGCCATTCGTCCGACCAGATGCGGTTCAGGTTGTGCACCAGCTGGCGGTTGGCGAAAGGGTCGTCCGCGCGAAACGCCTCGTACGCCTCGACATGGGCAAAGCTGATGGTCAGCGTGCCGATGAGCGGCCGCACGCCGCTGTCGAGCAAGTGCGTGGCGGCCACCATGCCGCAGATTTCGTTGCCGTGCGTCAGCGCATTGATGAGCACGTGCGGCCCGGGGCGGCCCGAATCGAAGCGGTGCACGTAGTCGATACCGGTGTTGCCCTTGCGGTAGGCCGACAGGTCGCGGGGCAGCACTTCCAAAAGCGGGGCGGGCGTGGGCTGGGTCATCTGGGGACGAATAAGTGCAGGTTAGAAGCCAATGCCGCATCTTATCGACGCAGTGGCTGGCCGCACGCCGGAAGTGAAAGACGCCCACAACGGCCAAAGCCCGCGCCCAGCGCGCCGATGGCGGTGCGGCTAAGCTGGCGCCATGCCCATGTCACGACCTGCCACTGTCCACCCTGTCGAGCTTGCCCAGGCGTACCGCCTGATCAACACGGGCGCATCGGTTTTCATCACCTCCGCCCACGGCGCCCAGCGCGACGTGATGGCCTGCGCCTGGAACATGGCGCTGGACTTTTCCCCAGCCAAACTCGCCGTGTGCATCGACAAGCACACCTTCACCCGCCAGTTGGTCGATTCCAGCGGCGAATTCGCCCTGTGCGTGCCCCGCGCGGCGCAGGCCGACTTGCTGACCACCGTCGGCTCGACCAGCGCGCGCGACACCGCGCGGCACGACAAGTTCAGCGCCTACGGCATCGACTATTTCGCCGGCACGCACGTGGCCGCGCCGCTGGTGGCCGACTGCATCGGCTGGCTGGAATGCAAGGTGATCGCCACGCCCGCCGTGCAAGAAGCGCACGACCTTTTCATCGCCGAAGCCGTGGCCGCGTGGGCCGATGAGCGCGCCTTCGCCCACGGCAAATACCTGCCGCTGGGCGACACGCCGCCCACTTGGCGCACGCTGCACCACTTGGGCGCGGGCAACTTCCTGGTGCCGGGCGAGCAGCTCAAGGCCAAGACGCTGGCCAGCCTGGTGCCGCAACCCGCCTGAGGCGCGGCGCCGGCTCTGCCAGAACCGCTCTGCGCCCTTCGCCTACCCGCCTGCGTGCCACCTGACGACACGCGCAGCCATCCCATTCGTTCCAGAATCAAGCCATGAGCAAACCCCTTCGCGACATCGCCTTCTCCATGCTGGATCTCGTGCCCGTGCGCGAGGGCCGCAGCGTGGCCGACGCCTTGGCCGTTTCGCTGCAGACCGCGCAGCACGCCGAGCGGCTGGGCTTCACCCGCTATTGGCTGGCCGAGCACCACAACATGGCCTCGATCGCCTCGTCGGCCACGGCGGTGCTGATCGGCCACGTGGCCGGTGGCACCCAGCGCATCCGCGTCGGCTCTGGCGGCGTGATGCTGCCCAACCACCCGCCTCTGGTGGTGGCCGAGGCCTTCGGCACGCTGGCCGAGCTGTACCCGGGCCGCATCGACTTGGGCCTGGGCCGTGCGCCAGGCACCGACCCGATGACCATGCGCGCCCTGCGCCGCGACCGCGTGGAAACCGTGGACGACTTCCCGCGTGAAGTCAGCGAGCTGCAGCACCTGCTGGGCGACGTGCAGCCCGGCCAGAAGCTGATCGCCAACCCCGGCGCGGGCACGCACGTGCCCATCTGGCTGCTGGGCTCCAGCCTGTTTTCGGCGCAACTGGCGGCCGAGCGCGGCCTGCCCTACGCGTTTGCGTCGCACTTTGCGCCCGCCATGCTGCTGCAGGCCATCGACATGTACCGGCGACACTTCAAGCCGTCGCCCACGCTGGCCAAGCCCTACGTGATGATTGGCGTGCCGCTGATCGCCGCACCCACCGACGACGAAGCGCAGTACCTGGCCAGCAGCATCTTCCAGCGCGTGCTGGGCATCCTGCGCGGCACGCGCGGCGTGCTGATGCCGCCGCAGCCCGACTTCCTGCAGCAGCTGAACGCGCAGGAAAAGGCCGCCATCGCCGACTTCCTCGCCTGCGCGGTGATCGGCTCGCCCGCCACCGTGCGCCGAGGCTTGCAGGCGCTGGCCCATCAGACTGGCTGCGACGAAATGATGTTCACCTGCGACGTGTACGACCCGGCGCTGCGGCTGCGCTCGCTGGACATCGCGGCGCAGGTGCGGCAAGACAGCGCTGCTGCAGGCGCGGGCTGATCGGCGGGCTCGCAAGCCGCACGAAGAATGGCGCAGCCGCTTCGCACCGCCATGGCATGGCGAGCCGCTCGCGTACGGTATTGAGCAGCGGCGGCTTGCACGGCGCAACGCACTTCGCTGACGCTTAGGCCACTGCCTTCGACAACAGAATTACTACACTATTGATAGCTGCCAGCGCTTGCCCCTAGTGCGCCAGCAGCCTATTTGATTGATATTCTTCCATATGGACCTGCCCTACAGCCCCGCCGCCGACCGCAATCGCGACCCCATCCTCGCGGCGCTGCGCCCGCTGCTGGCCGAGCACGGGCGCGCGCTGGAGATCGCCAGCGGCACGGGCCAGCACATCGCCCACTTTGCAGCCGAGCTGCCCGGCTGGCACTGGCAGCCCACCGACCTGGGCGATGCGCTGTTCGGCGCCATCGCAGAGCGCACCCAACACCTGCCCAACGTGGCCGCCCCGCGTCGGCTGGATGTGCTGAGCGATGCCTGGCCCAGCGACGGGCCGCCGTTTTCGCCAAGCGGCCAGGCGCTGTTCGACCTGGTGTTTTGCGCCAACATGCTGCACATCGCGCCCTGGGCCTGCACCCCCGCGCTGATGCGCGGCGCCGCCCGGCACCTGGCGCCCGGCGGCTGGCTGGTCACCTACGGGCCCTACCTTGAAGCGGACGTGCCCACGGCGCCGTCCAACCTCGCTTTTGACGCCGACCTGCGCGCGCGACAGCCCGATTGGGGACTGCGCCAGCGCGAAGACGTGAACCGTGAGGCGCGCGCGGCGGGCCTGGCACCCGTGCACCGCGTGGCGCTGCCCGCCAACAACCTGCTGCTGGCCTTTCGCCGCGACTGAAGCTTGGCCAGGCGCCCGCCCACGGCGCCAGCTTGACCGGTAGGCCGACGGCAACCGCCCCGGCGCACGCCGCCCTGGTTGGGGTCGGTGGTGCCCCGCTAAAATAGGCGTCGCTCTTTACTATCCTTCCTGTAGCAGCCAGCGCTTGTCAGACATGGACTATCCCGGAAATCTCTTTGTGGTGGCGGCGCCCAGCGGCACCGGCAAATCCAGCCTGGTCAAGGCGTTGATGGAAGTGGACGCGGGGGTCAAGCCCTCGGTGTCGCACACCACGCGCGCGCCGCGCGGGCAGGAAAAGGATGGGCGCGAATACTTCTTCATCGACAACGCGGCGTTTGACGGCATGATTGCGCGCGGCGATTTTCTGGAATGGGCGCTGGTGCACGGCAACCGCTACGGCACCTCGCGCCGCGCCATCGAAGAACGCATCGGCAGCGGCGGCGACGTGGTGCTGGAGATCGACTGGCAGGGCGCGCTGCAGATCAAGCGCCTTTTCCCCGATGCGATCCTCGTCTTCGTGCTGCCGCCCAGTCTGGACGAGTTGCGCGCGCGCCTGATTCGCCGCGGCGAAGACGCGCCGGATGTGATCGAGCTGCGTCTGCGCAACGCCAGCGACGAGCTGGAACAGGCCGAAAACTTCGACTTCGTTATAATCAACGAGATATTTGAACGCGCGCTTTTCGACCTGAAAGCCATCGTGCACGCCCAGCGCCTGAAATACATCGCCCAGCGCCGCGCACGGCCCGAAACGTTCCAAGCCCTCAACATTCACTGACAGCCTCGCCCGCTGCCCTATTGCCATGGCCCGCATCACCGTCGAAGACTGCCTCGAACAAATCCCCAACCGCTTTCAGCTGGTTCTGGCCGCAACGTACCGCGCCCGCATGCTGAGCCAGGGCCATACGCCCAAGATCGAAGCGCGCAACAAGCCGGCCGTGACCGCGCTGCGCGAAATCGCCGCAGGCAAGGTTGGCCTGGAAATGCTGAAAAAAGTCTCCTGAGCCGCTGTCGGCCACACGCAGCGATTCAGGCCGTCCAAGGTCTTAATCCTGCAACAAAGGGCGCCTATAAGGCGCCCTTTTTCGTGCGCGCGCGCAACATGTAAGCGATCAGGTTAAATTCGGGGGCTATGAGCACAGTGCTGCCCCCACTGGACCAACCTTTGGCCGCCGCGAATGCGGCCGCCGCCAGCTTTGCCGCGCTCGAAAGCAAGCTGGATTACCTGGCGCCAGACGATGTCGAGTTGGTGCGCCGCGCCTACCGTTTTGCCGACCAGGCCCATCTGGGCCAGATGCGCCACAGCGGCGAGCCCTACATCACCCACCCCATCGCCGTGGCGGCGCAGTGCGCCGAATGGAAGCTGGACGCCCACGCCCTGATGGCCGCCCTGCTGCACGACGCCATGGAAGACTGCGGCGTGACCAAGGCCGACCTGATCGAGCAGTTCGGCCCATCGGTGGCCGATCTGGTGGACGGGCTGACCAAGCTGGACAAGCTGCAGTTCAGCACGCGCGAAGAAGGCCAGGCCGAATCGTTTCGCAAGATGCTGCTGGCGATGGCGCGCGACGTGCGCGTCATCCTCATCAAGCTGGCCGACCGCACCCACAACATGCGCACCATGGGCGACATGCCGCGCAGCAAGTGGGGGCGCATCAGTGCCGAAACGCAAGAGATCTACGCGCCCATCGCCCACAGGCTGGGCTTGAACCAGACCTACCGCGAGTTGCAGGACCTGGCCTTCCGCCACATGAAACCGTGGCGCTACAGTGTGTTGTCGAAGGCGGTCACCAAGGCGCGCCAGCGCCGCCGCGACCTGATCCAGAAAGTGCAGCAGGAGGTGCAGGGCGCGCTGAGCCAGGCAGGCCTGAGCGCGCGCATCGTCGGGCGCGAGAAAACGCTGCATTCCATCTACACCAAGATGGACGACAAGCACCTTTCTTTCGCGCAGGTCAATGATTTGTACGGCGTGCGCGTCATCGTGCCGCACGTGGTGGATTGCTACACCGCCATGGGCCTGCTGCACCAGCTCTACAAGCCAGTGCCCGGCCGCTTCAAGGACTACATTGCCATGCCCAAGGTCAATGGCTACCAGTCCTTGCACACCACGCTGGTCGGCCCGGCCAGCGTGAACGTCGAATTCCAGATCCGCACCGAGGCGATGGACTTGGTGGCCGAGGCCGGTGTGGCCGCGCACTGGCTCTACAAAGTCAACCAGGAAGAGCCCAGCGACGAGCTGGGCACGCAGTGGTTGCAGTCGCTGCTGGACATCCAGAACGAAACGCGCGATGCGACCGAGTTCTGGGACCACATCAAGGTCGATCTGGTGCCCGATGCGGTCTATGTCTTCACGCCCAAGGGGCAGATCATGGCGCTGCCGCAAGGCGCCACCGTGGTCGATTTCGCCTACGCCATTCACAGCAATGTGGGTGACCACGCCGTGGGCGCCAAGGTCAATGGCGAGCAGGTGCCGCTGCGCAGCGAGCTGGCCAACGGCGACGTGATCGAGATCGTCACCGCGCCCGTCTCCACGCCCAACCCGGCCTGGCTGGGCTTCGTGCGTACCGGGCGCGCGCGTTCGCGCATCCGCAGCCACTTGAAAAGCCTGGCGCAGGACGAATCGCGCGACCTGGGCGAGAAGCTGTTGGCGCAAGCCCTGCGCGCCGAGGGCATGGGCCAGCTGCCGGGGCACGAAAAGACCGAAAAGCCCTTGTGGGACAAGCTGTTGCGCTTCACAGGCAACCGCTCGCACGACGAGATGATGACCGACATCGGCCTGGGCAAGCGCAGCGCCAACATGGTCGCCAAGCGCCTCGTCACCCTGTTGGCGGCTGAGGGCGTGAAGCCCGACGCGCTGATGCTGACGCGCGAACGCTTCACCGCGCACGAGAGCCTGTCGCAAGGCGCCGTGATTCTGGACGGTGCCGAGAACATGTCGGTGAAGTACGCCACCTGCTGCCGCCCCGTGCCGGGCGACGGCGTGCTGGGCTACCTGGGCCGCGGCGAAGGCCTGGTGGTACACACCGACGAATGCGCGGTGGCGCGCCGCCTGCAGCACAAGGACGCCGAGCGCTTCATCACCGTGGCATGGGCCGACGAGCCCGTGCGCCTGTTCGAGGCGGGCATCGTCGTCACCGTGGTCAACGGCAAGGGCGTGCTGGCGCGCGTGGCCGCCGCCTTGGTCAGCGCCGAGGCGGACATCGTGCACCTGGGCATGACGGACGAAAGCGCCCAAGAGGCGCTGGATCTGCGCTTCGTCATCACCGTGCGCGATGTGACGCACCTGGACACGGTGCTGCGGCACCTCAAGCGCACGCAGTCTGTGTTGCGCGCCGCGCGCATCATGCCGGCGGGCAGCGCCTGAAGCAGCCTCCGGGCGTGACCGTCGGTGCGCACCGCTTTGCCCCAAGTTTTGAATTAATTCGGCCGCCAGCGCAGGCGGCACCAGCGCCGGCAGCTACCCAATCTATAGCAAATTCACTGATTGAGCGGCGTCAGGCATCGGCCTGCGGCAGTGGGTATTCCACCGCCAGCACCTCGATCTCGCGCGTACCCGCCGGCGTGGGCAGCTGCAGCGTGTCGCCCAGTTTGGCGCGCAGCAAGGTGCGGGCAATGGGGCTGATCCAGCTCACCTCGCCTTGCGCACTCTCGGCCTCGTCGATACCTTTGATCGTCACCGTGCGCTCTTCGCCCTCGTCGCCGGCATAGGTCACCGTGGCGCCGAAGAAGACTTGATCGCCCCCATGGTGCACGCTGGGGTCGGTCACCTCGGCGATCTCCAGGCGCTTGGTCAGAAAGCGGATGCGCCGGTCGATTTCACGCAGGCGTTTCTTGCCGTACAGATAGTCGCCGTTTTCACTGCGGTCGCCGTTCTTGGCGGCCCAGTGCACCGCTTCGACCACCTTGGGCCGCTCGTCGTCGATCAGCGTCAGCAACTCGCCGCGCAGGCGCGCGTAACCCGCTGGCGTGATGTAGTTCTTGCCCCCGGCGGGCAGTGGCGGCAGCGCGACGTCGTCGTCCTCTTCCTCGCCGTCGCGCTCGCGGGTGAATGCCTTGTTCATGCGGTCGATGATAGTTGGCGCGTGGGACAATGCCCGGCCCCAGCGCGCCCACCGCAGGCCGCGCTGGCCCGCCCTTCCCTTCTCGCCGTTTTTCCCGTGCCGATCCTGTCTTTCGCCGCTTTTTGCCACGCGCGTCCTTCTTCGACACTTTGCAGCCGCTCTGCTCACAAGGTGGCCGGATGAGCGCGCCTACGTTGCTTGAGCGCCTGGCGGGCTGGTGGGGCCAGCGACGCAAGAGCACGCTTCGCGTTGTGCTGAGCGACTACGTGCTCAACGGCGCCTCCAGCGCGCTGGGCATGTTTCTGGTCGCCACCATCGTCTACGCCTTTCTGGGGCATGAGGCGGCCGCCGTGGCCAACGTGGGCGTGATCGCCACGCTGGCTCCCGATCTGGTGGCCCCGCGCCGGGGCAAGCTGGCGCAGATGGTCGTCTGCCCACTGATCGGCGTGCCGCTGTTTGCCGTCGTGCTGGCGCTGGATGGCCAGTCGCTGGCGCTGGGGCTCTTCCTCGTGCCGGCCACGTTCTTCGTCTTTCTGGCGATGGCCTGGGGCAAGCGCGGCGCGCCGATCGCCATTGGCGTGATGCTGGCGGTGGTGTTTGCCATGTCGCTGCCGCCGCCCGAGGGCTCGCACCAGGTGCTGCTGCGCACCTTCTACTGCGCCCTGGGTTCGGCCCTGTACGTGGTGTATTCGCTGATCGCCAACGCGGTGCTGAACGGCCGCTACCGCACCCAGATGACGGCCGACCTGCTGCTGGCCGTCGCCGCCTTGCTGCAGGCCCACGCGCGGCGCGTGGCGCCCAGCGAAGACGGCGCCTCGCAGGCGGCTGATCTGGACCCCGATTCCCCCACCGGCCTGGGCGAGCTGCTCAAGCGCCAATCCGCCCTGGCCGACCAGCTGCAAGCCACGCGCGATGTGGTTCTTGAAACGCCCAACACCCCGCGGCGCCAGCAACTGGCCGGCATGCTGGTGGTGGTGCTGGAGATGCGCGACCACCTCGTGGCCAGCGAGCTGGATCTCGGCCGGGTCCGTCAAGCCGCGGGTCACGGCCGTGCGTTGCAGGAAATTGCCGATATTTATCGGCAGATGGCAGACGATGTTACCAGTCTGGCCGACGACCTGCTGCTGCGCCGGCGCCCGCCCGTCGCTACCGACCACCGTGAGCAGTTGCTGAGCCTGCGCCTGCCGTCCGGCGACAGCGATCAAGACGTGGACCCCGCCGTGGCCGAGCGAGACGCCCTGCTGCGCGGCGTGAGCTTTCGCATGGAGCACCAGAACAACGCCGTGCGGCAGCTCAGCCTGCTGGCGCGCGGCGAGGCGCCGCCGGACCTATCGGTGGTGCGCAACAGCTGGCGGCTGTTCGTCAGCCCCACCGATTGGTCGCTGCAACCCTTTCTGGCCGTCTGGCATTGGCGCCAACCCGCCTTGCGCCACGCCGTGCGTGCCGGGCTGGCGGTGGGCACGGGCTACCTGGTGGCCGAGCTGCTGCCGTGGGGCTCTCACCCGTACTGGATATTGCTGACGATCGTCGTCGTGCTGCGCGGCAGCCTGGCGCAGACACTGGAACGCCGCAACCAGCGTGTGGCCGGCACGCTGATCGGCAGTCTGCTGGCCACTGGGCTGCTGGCCACGCACCCGCCCGCGCTGGTGCTGCTGGCGGCGGTCACCGTGTCCCAAGGCTTTGCGCACGCCTTTGCGCTGCGGCGCTACGTGATCACCGCCATCGCGGCTTCGGTGCTGGGCCTTGTACAGGCGCACATGCTGCACGTAGGCGGCAGCACCACGTTCGCCTTTTTCGAGCGCGTGGCCGATACGCTGCTCGGCTCGGGCATTGCGTGGGCGTTTGCGTACATCCTGCCCTCGTGGGAAAGGGGCCAGATCTCCGGGCTGGTGCGGCGCGTGCTGAAGGCGATGGACCGCCACGCCCGTGAATCGTTGACGGCCGTGCAGATGCAGTCGATCGACACCGAATCCGAGCTGACCTGGCGCCTGGCCCGGCGCGAGGTGTACGACGCGCTGTCGGCCCTCGTGCAGGCCAGCGCCCGTGCCCTGGCCGAACCCCGCGCCGTGCAACCGCCGGTCGCCCTGCTTGAGCAGCTGCAAGGCCACAGCTACCAATTGCTGGGGCAGCTGAGCGCCATCAAGTCGCTGCTGCTGCTGCGCCGCGACCGCATGCAGATGGACTTGATCGAGCAGCCTCTGGCCACCGCCGCCGCGCGCATCGAACACGCGTTGACGCTGCACGCAGTCAACCCTGCCGGCGCCGGGGGCACATCAGCGGTCGATCTGGATGCATCCCTGCCCGCCGTGCCCGAAACCCTGCCCGATCCGCACCAGCAAGACGCCACGCCCTGGCTGCTGCGCCGCCTTGCCCTGTCAGAAGCGCTGGCCCTGCGTGTGCAAACCGACTCGCAGCGCGTGCTGACCGAGCTGAACACCAAGACCTGAGGCGCCTGCGCCGCCTCGAAACCGCTTGGCGTGGTGTGGTGGCATTCAAGCACTTCTAGAATGTTGGGTTTGCCTTGACATCAAGAGGAGCAGCCATCATGTCAGACCAAGCCGTCCTACCCGTCGTCCGCTGGGGTACCAGCGTTGCCCCCGAGCACCACGTTGGCCTGCTGCGCCTGGCGATCCTTACGGTTCAGGGCCAGACCGAGGACGAAGCCAAGGAAACGCCCATCTTCAGTTTTTCGCCAGCACAGCTGCGTGAGCTGGCCGCCACCTTTGTCCAGCTTGCCGAACGCCTGGAGCCCACCGCGCCCTACACCTTCGAGGTCACCGGCTGACACTTGAGTGGGGAATAGGCCCCGGGCTCAGGGGCGTTGCCTGGCTGCTTCGACCTCGATGCAGCGGCAGCGCCCCCCACAGGCCCACGAAGGCGGGCCATCTCGCACGGCCATCCCGGCTCCACGCCCAAAATGCCCAGCAAAATCAAAGAGATAGCGGACAGCACCGCGGCTGACAAAGCCGTGACGAGCGGCGTCGAGGCAGCCCACACGCCGATGATGCAGCAGTACCTGCGTCTGAAGGCGGACTTCCCCGACACGCTGCTCTTCTACCGCATGGGCGATTTCTACGAGATGTTCTATGCCGACGCCGAGCGCGCCGCCGGCCTGCTGGACATCACGCTGACCACGCGCGGGCAATCGGCCGGCCAGCCCATACCGATGGCAGGGGTGCCCTTTCATTCGGTCGATGGCTACCTGGCCCGGCTGATCAAGCTGGGCGAATCCGTTGCCATTTGCGAGCAAGTGGGCGACGTGGCCACCAGCAAGGGGCCGGTGGAGCGCAAGGTGGTGCGCGTGGTGACCCCCGGCACGCTGACCGACAGCGAACTGCTGTCCGACAAAAGCGAATCGCTGCTGCTGGCCGTTTATCCGGGTGCCCGCCAGCGCATCGGCCTGGCGTGGCTGGCGGTCACGCAGGGGCAGGTGCACCTGGCCGAATGCGCCGCCGACGAACTGCCGAGCTGGCTGGAACGCATCGGCGCCAGCGAGGTGCTGGTGCCGGTGGAAGCGGGCGACGCCTTTGCGCGACGGGTGGGCGCGGTGCGCGGGGCCGGGCGTGCAAGCACTCTTACGCACCGGCCGGGCTTTCAGTTTGATGCGGCGCTGGGCCGCCGCAAGCTTTTGGAGCAGCTGCAAACCGCCAGCCTGGCCGCCTGGAACGCCGAAGACGCCCCCCTGGCCCACGCCGCGGCCGCCGCGCTGCTGGCGTACGCGGAACACACGCAGGGCCGCGCCCTGCCCCACGTGCGCGGCCTGCAGGTAGAGCGCGCAGGCGAGCTGATCGAGCTGCCCGTGGCCACCCGCCGCAATCTGGAGCTGACGCAAACCCTGCGCGGTGAAGAAGCGCCCACGCTGTTCTCGCTGCTGGACACCTGCATGACGGGCATGGGCAGCAGGCTGCTGAAGACCTGGCTGCTGGAGCCGCGCCGCGACCGCGCGCAAGCCACCGACCGCCTGGGCGCGATCGCGGCCCTGCGCGAAGGCGGCCTGGCCACGCGCGTGCGTGCACAGCTCAAGGGCACGAGCGATGTGGAGCGCATCACCGCGCGCCTGGCGCTGGCCCAGGTGCGCCCGCGCGAGCTGGTCGCGCTGCGCCAGACGCTACAAAAACAAGAGCTGCCGGCGCTCATCCAGAGAGCGCCAGACGCCTATTTGACTCAGATCTGCACCGAGCTGGCCCCGCCCGTTGACGCCGCCGCCCTTTTGCAGGCCGCGCTGCTGGAAGAGCCCGCCGCGATGGTGCGCGACGGCGGTGTGATCGCCCCGGGGCTGGACGCCGAACTGGACGAGCTGCGCGCCATTGCTGAGAACTGCGACGCTTTCCTGGTCGAGCTGGAGGCGCGCGAACGTGCCCGCACCGGCATCGCCAACCTGCGCGTGCAGTTCAACCGCGTGCACGGCTTCTACATCGAAGTCACGCAAGGTCAGGCCGCCAAGGTGCCGGACGACTACCGCCGCCGCCAGACGCTGAAGAACGCCGAGCGCTTCATCACGCCCGAGCTGAAGGCCTTTGAAGACAAGGCGCTGTCGGCGCAAGAGCGCGCGCTGGCCCGCGAAAAGTGGCTGTACGAGCAGCTGCTGGCCCAACTGCAGCCACACGTGCCGGCACTGACGCGCTTTGGCCGCGCGCTGGCCAGCCTGGACACGCTGGCGGCGCTGGCCGAACGGTCTCTGACGCTGGAATGGCACGCCCCCGAATTCGTGCGCGAACCGTGCATCGACATCCGCGGCGGGCGCCACCCGGTCGTGGAGGCGCGCCTGCAAGAGACCATGGGCGCGCCCTTCATCCCGAACGACACGGCGCTGGGCCCCAAGGCGCGCATGCAAATCATCACCGGCCCCAACATGGGCGGCAAAAGCACGTACATGCGGCAGGTGGCACTGATCGCGCTGCTGGCCAGCGTGGGCAGCTACGTGCCGGCCGCCAGTTGCCGCCTGGGCCCGCTTGACGCGATCCACACCCGCATCGGCGCAGCGGACGACCTGGCCAACGCGCAGTCCACCTTCATGCTGGAGATGACCGAGGCGGCGCAGATCCTGCACAGCGCCACCAGCCAGTCGCTGGTGCTGATGGACGAAATCGGCCGCGGCACCAGCACCTTCGACGGCCTGGCGCTGGCCAGCGGCATCGCCGCGTACCTGCACGACCGCACCCAGGCGTTCACCCTGTTCGCCACGCATTATTTCGAGCTGACCGAGTTTCCGGCCACGCACCACGCGGCTTTCAACGTCCATGTGAGCGCCGCCGACACCGCCGAGCGAGGCGGGCACGACATTGTTTTCCTGCACGAGTTGCAACCCGGCCCGGCCAGCCGCAGCTACGGCATTCAGGTGGCCAAGCTGGCCGGCGTGCCCGCGGCCGTGGTCAACCACGCGCGCCACGCCCTGGCCCGGCTGGAGGCGGGCGCCCAGCAAGCGCAGCGACAAGTCGATCTTTTCACGCCCCCGCCCGCCGAGGACACGGCGCGCGAGCCCAGCGCCGTAGAATCAGCCTTGACCGGGATCGACCCCGACGCCCTCACCCCGCGCGACGCGCTGGATACCCTGTACCGCTTGAAAAAGCTCGCCAGCGCGGGCTGAATCACCACTTTTTCCCCATGACCTATTGCTGCGCCATCAAGATCAACGCTGGCATGGTGTTTCTGTCCGATTCCCGCACCAATGCTGGGGTGGATTCGATCAGCACCTTCCGCAAGATGCTGGTGTACGAGCGCCCGGGCGACCGCTTCATGGTGATGCTGTCGGCCGGCAACCTCTCCATCACCCAATCGGTGCGCGAGATTCTGCAGGACGAATCGGTCGAGCACCTGGAGACAGGCGCACCCGTCACGATCTGGAACGCGCGCAGCATGTTCGACGCCGCGCGCGTGCTGGGCAGCGCCGTGCGGCGCGTGGAAGAGCGCGACGGCCCCGCGCTGCGCCAGGCCGGCCTGGATTTCAACGTGTCGCTTATCTTCGGCGGCCAGATCGCCGGCGAAGGCATGCGCCTGTTTCTGGTGTACTCGGCCGGCAATTTCATCGAAGCCACCGCTGAAACGCCGTATTTCCAGATCGGTGAATCCAAGTACGGCAAGCCGGTGCTGGACCGAGTCATCACCACCACCACCCCGCTGGACGAAGCGGCCAAGTGCGCGCTGGTGTCGATGGATTCGACCATCAAGTCCAACCTGTCCGTCGGCCTGCCGCTGGACCTGGTGGTCTACCAGGCCGGCGCGCTGCAGTCCGACCGCGTCATCTGTATCGACCACGACAACCCGTATTTCCAAATGCTGCACAACAGCTGGGGCGAACGGCTGCGACAGGTGTTCGACAGCATCGAAGACCCGCAATGGAATGGCGGCAAAACGGAAGTGCCGCTGCGAGTGGAATCGAAGCGCAACCCCGCATTGCGCAAGATCGGCTCGCCGGCCGAGCGCTTGATCTAACGACCAAGCATAAAAACGGGCGCCAGCGCCCGTCCCAGCAGCGCTGGCAGCTATTTATTCAATAGCACACCCCCCTGTCAAGCGCTGACAGTAGACGGCTCCTTGGCCATGCTAACCGCCCTGGGGTGATTGGGGCACTGCTGAACCTGAGGCAGGGACGAGCCCGAACCCGCGTCACGCCAAGGTAAACCTGAGGTAAACCTGGGTTTTGTCGCAACTTGGCACGGCACTTGCGCTACCCTTTCTGGTTGCGCCGAGGCCGTGCGCCGCGCCGCCGCACTGAGCGCGGACTGGGCCGCGCCGCTTGGCTCTTATCCGTCGGACCTTTGATTGACAGCGGGCAGCCAGCGCCGCCTGCGTGGCGGCTTCGCTGTTCGACAATACCGGTTACATCTGCATGCCTGTCACGCCCATGCCGCCCCGCTCTTTCTGCGCGAATCTTCACCGCTGCCCGACACACACCGCTCTTGCTGCTCTGCCATACCGCTCGCGCTGGTCGTCGCTGGCGGCGGGCGCCGTTCTGGCCGCGCTCGCCATCGGGGTTGCAGGCTGCGGCGATCGGAACAAGCCCGCCGCGGCGGCGCCACCGCCGCCTGAGGTGGGTGTCATCACGCTGTCCTTGCGCAGCCAGTCGCTCAGCTCCGAGCTGCCGGGCCGCACAGCTGCGTTCATGAGTGCCGAGGTGCGACCCCAAGTCAACGGCATCGTGCTCAAACGGCTGTTCACCGAGGGCAGCCAGGTGCGCGCCGGGCAGGTGCTCTACCAGATTGACCCGAGCACCTACCGCGCCGCGCTGGCTTCGGCGCGCGCCACGCTGAGCAAGGCGCAGGCGGCGGCGCGCACGGCCCGGGTCAACGCCGAACGCAATGCCGAACTGGTGAAGATCGACGCCGTCAGCCGCCAGGTGGCGCAGGAAAGCGAGGCGCAGGCACTGCAGGCCCAGTCGGACGTGGCGGCGGCGCAGGCGGCAGTGCAGGCCGCGCAGATCAACCTGAACTTCACCGACGTGAAGGCGCCCATTTCGGGCCGCGTGAACCTGTCGTCAGTAACGCCTGGCGCGCTGGTCACCGCCAACCAGGCCGGCGTGTTGACCACCATCGTTCAGCTGGACCCGATGTACGTGGACTTCACGCAGTCCACGGCCGAGCTGCTGGGCCTGCGCCGCGACATCGAGGCGGGCCGCTACCAGGGTGTATCTGAGCAGACGCTGCCCGTGAAGCTGGTGCTGGAAGACGGCACGCCCTACCCGCACCAGGGCAAACTGGCCTTCTCGGGCCTCATCGTCAACCCCGGCACCGGCGGCGTGACGCTGCGTGCCGCCGTGCCCAACCCGCAAGGCCTGTTGATGCCGGGCATGTACGTGCGCGCCGAGTTGCCGGTGGGCGTGCAGCCGCAGGCGCTGCTGATTCCGCAGAAATCGGTGGTGCGCGACCCTTCGGGGCGGGCCAACGTGTGGGTGGTGGGCGAAGGCGACAAGCTGGAGCGCCGCCCCGTTGCCTTGGGCCAGGCCATCGGCAACCAATGGCTGGTGGACAACGGCCTGAAGGCGGGCGAACGCATCGTGGTGGACGGCTTTCAGCGTGTGCGCCCCGGTATCCAGATCAAGCCGGTACCGGGCAGCGCGGGGAACGGGCCCACGCCCGCACCCACGGGCGCAGCCTCTGCGCCAGGTGCCGCTGCCGTTCCGGCCCAGGGCACATTGAACGCAGTGCCCGCGCCTGCTGCAGCGGCTTCGCAGGCCTTGGTGGCGCAAAGCCGCCCTTCCGCGAACTGAGCGCCGCGAGGTTTCAGCCATGGCGCAGTTCTTCATCAACCGGCCCATCTTTGCGTGGGTGCTGGCCATTGTCATCATGCTGGCCGGCGCGCTGGCGGTGCTCACCTTGCCGGTCGAGCAATTCCCCAACATCGCCCCACCCCGCGTGACCATTGGCGCCGACTACGTGGGCGCCTCGGCCGAAACGGTGGACAACTCGGTCACGCAGGTGATCGAGCAGCAGCTCAAGGGCATCGACAACCTGCTGTACATCAACGCCACCAGCAACCAGTCGGGCCAGTCGCGTACCACGCTGACGTTTGCGCCGGGCACCAACATCGACGTGGCGCAGGTTCAGGTGCAGAACAAGCTGCAGCAGGCCATGAGCCGCTTGCCCAACGAAGTAACCAGCCGTGGCGTGTTCGTCACCAAGGGCGGGCAGGACTTCCTCATGGTGGTGTCGTTCAGCTCGCCCGACCCCAGCGTCAGCCATGTGGATGTGGGCGACTACCTGCGCAGCAACCTGGTCGACGTGCTGGGCCGCATCGACGGCGTGGGCGACGTGCAGGTGTTCGGCACCGGTTACGCCATGCGCGTCTGGCTGGACCCGCGCCAGCTGGAGAAATACGCGCTGATGCCCGGTGACGTAGCCAACGCCATCCAGGCCCAAAACGCACAGGTGTCGGCCGGCCAGCTGGGTGCATTGCCCAGTGTGCAGGGCCAGCAGATCAACACCGCCATCACCGCGCGCACCAAGCTCAAAACGGTAGAGCAGTTTGAAAACGTGTTCCTCAAGGTGGCGCAGGATGGTGCGGCCATCACCATCAAGGATGTCGGGCGGGTCGAGCTGGGCCCGGAAGACCTCACAGTGCTGTCCCGGCTGGACGGCAAGCCCGGCGCGGGCATCGGCATCGTGCTGGCGGACAGCGCCAACGCCATGGACGTGGCCGAGCGCATCAACGCGCGGCTGACCGAGATGGAGCCGCTGTTCCCCTACGGCCTCAAGCCCGTGGTGGTGATGGACTCCACGCCCTTCGTCAAGACCTCCATCGAGGAGGTGGTGAAGGCCTTGATCGAGGCGATGGTGCTGGTCGTTCTGGTGATGTTCCTGTTCATGCAGAACCTGCGCGCCACGCTGATTCCGGCCATCGCGGTACCGGTTGTTCTGCTGGGCACCTTCGGCGTGCTGGCAATCGCCGGCTACTCCATCAACACGCTGACCATGTTCGGGCTGGTGCTGGCCATCGGCCTGTTGGTGGACGACGCCATCGTGGTGGTGGAAAACGTCGAACGGGTGATGCACACCGAGCATCTGTCGCCGAAAGAGGCCACGCGCAAGTCGATGCGCGAGATCACACCCGCGCTGGTGGGCATCACGATGACGCTGTCGGCGGTGTTCATTCCGATGGCGTTCTTCGGCGGCTCCACCGGCATCATCTACCGGCAGTTCTCGATCACCATCGTGACGGCCATGGTGCTGTCGGTGCTGGTGGCGCTGACGCTGACGCCGGCCCTGTGCGCGTCCTTGCTGCGCCCGCCCAGAGAACCGGGCGAGCAGCGCAAAGGCTTGCTGGGCCTGAGCGACCGCTTTTTCGACCGCTTCAACCGCGGCTTCGACCGCACCACCCACGGCACCGTGACGTGGGCGGGCCGCTTCATGCGGCGCGCGGGCCGAATGATGCTGGTGTACCTGCTGATTGGCGCCGGGATCGCCTGGATGTTCCACCGCTTGCCCACCAGCTTCGTGCCGGAAGAGGATCAGGGCTCGCTCTCCGTCATCATCAACCTGCCTGCCGGCGCCACGGCCGAGCGCACCAATGCTGTCGCCAACGAAGTCACCGAGTACTTCCGCGGCATGCCGGAAGTCGTAGGCATCAACACCGTGACCGGCCTGGGTGGCAGCCAGTCCACCGCCCGCGCCTTCGTGCGGCTGAGCGACTGGGGCCTGCGCACGCGGCCCGAACAAAGCGCCAGCGCGATGGCGCAGAAGGCGACGCGCGATCTGCGCAAGATCCGCGACGCCAGCGTCATCGTCACACTGCCGCCAGTGATCCGCAGCCTGGGCTCCAGCGCCGGGTTTCTGATGGAACTGAAAGACATGAACCAGTTGGGCCACGACGCGCTGATGGCCGCCAAGCAAACCTTGCTGACCCAGGCCGGCGCAGACCCGCGCCTGACACGGGTGCGCGCCGTCAACTCGGATGACACCGCTCAACTTTCTGTAGCAGTAGACGACCGCAAGGCGGGCGCCCAGGGCCTGACCACCGCCGACGTGAACCGCACCTTGTCGATCGCCATGGGCGGCAGCTACATCAACGACTTCGTGCACAACGGGCGCGTCAAGCGCGTCTACGTGCAGGGGGACACGCCCTACCGCATGCTGCCGCAAGACGTCCACGACTGGAGCGTGCGCAACAACGCGGGGCAGATGGTGCGTTTCGACACGTTTTCTGAAAGCAGCTGGGGCTATGGCTCGCCCCTGCTGCGCCGATACAACGCCAGCCCGGCGATCGAGGTAGAGGGCGAGGCCGTGCCCGGCGTGAGCACGGGCGAGGCAATGCGCGTGATGGAAGGCATCGCCGCCAAGCTGCCCACTGGCATCGGCTACGAATGGTCGGGCGCTTCGTTCCAGGAAAAGCAGGCCGGTGCGCAGGCGCCTGTGCTGTACGCCATCTCGGTGCTGTTCGTTTTTCTGTGTCTGGCCGCCTTGTATGAAAGCTGGACCGTGCCGCTGGCGGTGATTCTGGGGGTGCCGCTGGGTGTGCTGGGCGCGCTGGTGTTCACCAGCGTGCGGGGCCTGGACAACGACGTGTACTTCCAGGTCGGCCTGCTGACCACCGTCGGGTTGGCTTCGAAAAATGCCATCCTGATCGTCGAATTCGCCACGCAGCTGCAACAGCAGGGCAAGACCTTGTGGGACGCCACGCTGGAAGCGGTGCGCCTGCGGCTGCGGCCCATAGTGATGACATCGCTGGCATTCGGCGTCGGTGTGCTGCCGCTGGCGCTGGCCACCGGCGCTGGATCGGCGGGACGGCACTCCATCGGCACGGCCGTGCTCGGCGGCACGGTTTTCTCCACGGTCCTGGGGCTTTTCTTCGTGCCGGTGTTCTTCCTTCTGATTCGCAGTTGGTTCAAGGACCGCGTGCAGCGAGATGCAGCGAAACCCAACGCCACACCGGCAACGGAGGCCGGCGTATGAGCGCGCACCGACAATCCCTGAGCCCGCGGCTGCTGGGCGCGCTGAGCACCACCTGTGTATGGGTGCTTGCCGGCTGCAACCTGGCGCCGCAGTATTCCGCGCCGCCCTTGAGCGTGCCCACCGAGATCGTTCCGGCGAATGCGGCGTCTGCCCGCGACCACGCCGCCAATCCGGCCGCCCCCGCGGCCGTGCCCGCTCCGCCTCTTGCAGACTGGGTGACGGACGACCGCCTGCTGCGTTTGCTGCAGCAGGCGCTGGACCAAAACCGCAACCTGCAGCAGGCGGTGCTGAACGTGGAACGCGCCCGCGCGCTGTACGGCATCACGCAAGCCAATCAGCTGCCGACGATTGCGCTGTCTTCGCAGGCTTCGCGTACGCGCGTGGCGGCCGACCTCAGCAACTCGGGCCAGAGCGTCATTCAGAACCAGTTCAGCGTGCAACTGGGCTTGACCGCGTTCGAGCTCGATTTCTGGGGCCGTGTGCGCAACCTGAGCGAAGCAGCCTTGCAGCAGTACCTGGGGCAAACCAACGCGCAAGAGAGCGTTCGTTTAACGCTGGTGGGCGATGTGGCGCAGGCTTGGCTCAACCTGGCCGCCGACCAGCAGCGCTTGCGCCTGGCGCAGGACACGCTGGCCTCGCGCGAAAAGGCCTTCACACTGACCCAACGCATGCATGAGTTGGGCGCCACTTCAGGCCTGGTGCTCGCCCAGAATCAGACCACGGTTGACGCCGCGCGCCTGGACTTGGCCGCTTACCAAAGCCAGGTGGCGAAAGACCGCCACGCGCTGGAACTGCTGGCAGGCGGCCCCGTGGCCGACGTGCTTTTGCCCACCGCCGCCGATGGGCTGGACAAGCCGATCGCCGTGCTGATCGAAGCGCCCGGCGCCCTGCCCTCCACGGTGCTGCTGCGCCGCCCCGACGTCCGTGCGGCAGAGCACCAGTTGCAGGCGATGAACGCCAACATCGGTGTGGCACGCGCCAATTTCTTCCCGCGCATCAACCTCACTGCCGCCATCGGCACTGGCAGCCGGGCGCTGTCTGCCTTGTTCGAAGGCGGCAATGGCACTTGGAACGTCGGCCCCGCCATTGCCCTGCCCATCTTCGATGGCGGTGCCAACCGGGCCAACCTGCGCGTTGCTCAGGTCGACCGCGACCTGGCCGTCAACGGCTACGACCGCGCGGTGCAGGCCGCCTTTCGTGAAGTGGCGGACGCGCTGGCCGAGCGCCTGACCTGGCAACAGCGCCTCACCGCGGCCACGGCGCTGGTCGATGCGAATCAAAAGGCACTGGATTTGTCCAATGCGCGCTTCAAGGCGGGCACCGACAACTACCTCAGCGTGCTGGATGCGCAGCGCAGCCTGTACCTGGCGCAGCAGCAACTGATCAGCCTGCGCCTGGCCGAACAGGTCAACCGCGTGGCGCTGTACAAGGCACTGGGTGGCGACGCGCCGGCCACGCCATGAGCGTGGTCTGCCCGCCGCACCGGTGCGGCGAGCGGACGCATACCAAGCCGTGGACAGCTCGACGCTCGCACGGCCCGGCGCGCTCCGGCATTCGGCTGCCGTGCGTTGCTGTCTGTCGGCTCAGCCCCGGCGGGCTTTCCTTCCAGCACGACCTTGCCGCCCTCCACCGTCGCAGCCCTTGGCTGACGAATCGCCCGCGATAGGCTCAAGGTATCCTGAACCCCGCAGCGCGCGCCCTCTTGCCCGTGCGGCCATCTGCACCCCATGCCCATGAACCACATCGTCTTCTCGCACGGAAACAGCTTTCCGGCCAGCACCTACCGCGTCATGCTGGACAGCCTGCGCGCACGCGGCTGGGGAGTCAGCGCCATCGAGATGTACGGTCACGACCCGCGCCATCCGGTGACCGACGGCTGGCCGCACCTGGTTCAGCAACTGGCGGAATTCGCCGCGCAGCAAAAGGCCGCGCGGGGCGGGCAGGCGCCGTGCCTGGTAGGCCACTCGTTGGGAGGCATTCTGAGCCTGATGTGCGCCGCCCAGCACCCTGAGCTGGCTCAAGCCGTGGTGCTGCTGGATTCGCCCGTCGTCAGTGGCTGGCGTGCACGTGGCCTGGGACTGGCCAAGCGCGCCCCGCGCTTGATGCAGCGCTTTTCGCCCAGCCAGGTCAGCCGCCGGCGCCGCAACGAATGGGAAGACCGTGCGGCTGTGTTCGACTACTTTCGCGCCAAGAGGGTTTTTGCCGAATGGGACGAACAGGTGCTCCACGACTATGTGGACCACGGCACGCTGGACGCCGAAGGCACTTGGCGCCTGGCGTTCGACCCGCAGGTGGAATCGCGCATCTACGACACCTTGCCCCATCACATCGAAACCCTGCTGCGCCGCCATCCGCTGAAATGCCCGCTGACCTTCATTGGCGGGCTGCAGTCGGCCGAGTTGCGGCAGGTGGGTGGTGTGGAGGGCACGCGCCGCATTGCCAAGGGGCGCGTGATGATGATCGACGGCACGCATTTGTTTCCAATGGAAAAGCCGCTGGCCACGGCCGCAGCCATTGAAGCCAGCCTGCGCGCACTGCCGGGCACGCAAATCTGAGCGCACCGCACCCATCTGCGCTGCGCCTCCCCGTTTTCGGTGCACCCCACCGTGCGTGTTGCACCAACGGCGTGCGGCACCGGTGTGCGAGCGGCTTGGCCCCGCGCAGACATAGGTAACGCTACCAGCTTTCACCTCCGGGGGAGTTTGCCTAAGCTGGCGCACATGACCTCCGTTACCTCTCCTTCCCCACAGATCGCCCCAGCGGCGCCGGTCAACCACGAGCAGGAAGCCCCTCGCCAAGACGCGCCTGATAAGCCAAGCCCTGCGCAGACCGAGGCAGCCACCCGCAAGCCCGATGAGTGGCTTGAAGAGCTGCCGGAGGTGGAGCCCAAGATCGCACTCGCCGTTCGCGGCGGGCCGCGCCACGTCGAGCCGAACTTGCAGGTCAAGCCAGCTGGCTTCGACGTGACCGACTATCTGCGCCTCGGCCCATCGGGCATTCGCGAGAAGACCGGCGTGCCCGAATTCGGCGATTCGCTGAGCAGCCGGCAAGTGGACAAGCAGAAGGCCAAACAAGAAGGCATCGACTACCAGGACGGTGACACGGTGGGCACCATTGCAGCCCAGCAGTTCGGCAAGGTGATTGAAGCGGAGGTGAAGGACGGCCGACTGGCCGCCGATTCCGACGAGGCCAAGGCCAAGAAGCTGATGGACGCACAGGCTGCGCTGGACAGTGGCTACGACCTGTATGGCTACGCCGAAACGATCAACACGGGCAGCGGCACCTACCGCGAAACGTCCGACAAGCCCACCAAGCTGACCGGCCAAGACGTCAATGAAATCGTCGACAAGGACGCGGTGGCCGACCAGCTTTCGAAGCTGATGGCCAAGCCCGACATTGCCGAGCGCTACCGCCGCGAGATGGCGTTTGCGGCTGAGAAGCTGCTGCCAGATTCGGACATCAACGGCATCCGCGACAAGGTCGACAACGCCTTGTTCAACAAGGACGGCAGCGCCAACACCCGCTTCGAAGAAAACGTGATTGCACAGACCGAGAAGGCCAACCAGGGCAGCCCTGACCGAGAGCAACTCGCCAGCATCGATGCAGAGGTTTCCAACTACTTCGATGCGCTGCGGGTACTGCGCCCTGACGACTACGCGCAGCGCAGGCAAGCCTTCAACCAGAACCTGTCCACCTACCAGCTCAACAAGAACATCGCCAACCCCTCGGGCGCGCCGCAGGACGTGCAGGCCATGGCGCTGCGCGACACCATTTCTATCGTGAAGGGTGGCATCAACGGCGCGCTGGGGACGATGGACAAGTCAGACAAGCTCTACGACAACTATAAAAAGTTGGGCGACCAATTGGGGGCTTTGAGCACGACCCCAATGACCGACGACGACAGAAAAGCGATCCGCCAGGCCATTTCTGACGCGGCGGAATCCCGCGATGTGAACAAGATCGATGAGTTGACCGAAAAAGCTCTGAAGAATGTGAGTGGCGACCGAGAAAAGACGGCCGGCACGGTCAAAAAGATGTTGCACGGTGCCTCGTCTACTGGAACGCTGGGCGCGATCTCGGGAATGATGGGTTTCCTGAGCGGCGCGATGCAGATCAAGAACGCCGGCTGGAGCGAAATGACCTCGGATCAGCGCGTGGCCGCAGCGCGCGACCTGGTGGGCGGACTCAGCATGGGTACCGACTTCGCGCGCTTTGGCTCCAACATCATCGAGCAGGTGAGCAAGGTGGCCGGCGAAGGCGGCGTGCCCAAGGTCAAGGCCACCGAGTGGCTCGGCCTGATGGACGACAACTTCTCGGACATCTGGGGCAAGTCCAGCAGCAAGGGCGCTGCGCAGAAAGTCAACGCCGCGATCGCCGACAGGGTGAATGCCGGCGCGGCGGAGCTGGAAACCCTCGGCCCCGACGGCCAGCGTCTGAACGGCGCCGAACTCGACAACTACAACGCTGCGGCCCAGCAGGTTGGCGAGGCCATGGGTGCACGCGGCAAGCCCAACAGCGCCGTGGCCGCGGGGCGTTCCTTCCTGCGCTTTACCTTCGGCGCGGGGCTGGATGCCGCAGGCGGCGTGATGGACATCGTGACCGGCGTGGCCGCGCTCAAGCGCGCCAACACGGCGCTGGAAAAGGCGGGCGCGGGCATTCAGATTGCCGGCGGTTCTGCCACGGCAGGCATGGCCGTCACGTCCACGCTGAACATGCTGGCGCCGAAGGCGGCCACGCTGGCCGGCAACTACGCCGCGAACACGGCCAGCCAGGTCATTCGCGGCCTGGCTGTCGGCTCACGCGTGTTGGGCCCTGCGCTGGGCGTGGTGGGCGCTGCCGCAGGCTTTGCGGGCATGTTGATTGCCGAAGCGATCAACCACGCGAAAAAGCAGAAGCTCACCGATTCACAGGGGCAATTCTTCAAGGATCTGGCGGGCATGAACGCCACCCAGTCCGACTGGGGCGACAAGCTCGAATACGCGCGCTATGCCTCGTACATGTACGGCGGGCGCGACTCGGCCAGCGACGAGTCCATCTACGCCTATCAGGCCGATGAGTGGAAGCATTTCCAGGAAACCGAGAGCAAGCGAGGCAGCGCCTTAGCCCGGCTGGCGCCGTATCTGCACCGCGATGGCGATCCGGAGTCGAAAAACCTCTGGGAAAAGCATTTGGCCGGCAACACCACGCGCAATGGCCCGCGTGGAACCTGGGTTCAAACAGACGACTGGCGACCCTGGGGCTCTACCGACATGACGGCCGGCGCACCGGCCCGCCGCTAGCGGCCAACCACGGCAAGGCGCACTCTAAAAGCGATGCTGATGCGCGGGCCCACCGGCTCGGACGACTTCGGTATGCCGTGCAGGTGCGTGCGCTGGCTGGCGTGGCTCATCACCAGCACGCTGCCGGGCGGCAGGCCGATGCGCAGGCCGCGCCGGGGCGTGGTGCGGCCAATGCCGGGGCGTGGCTGGATCAGCATGTCGCGCGCGGCGCCCAGCGACAGGATGGCGATGGGCTGCCCCGCCGCCAAATCGCCCACACGGTCGCCATGCATGGCCACGCTGTCTTGCCCGTCGCGGTACAGATTGAAGCCGGCGCGCGTGTAGCCGGCGGGCGCCACCGCCTTCACCGCCGCCAACGCCTCGTCCAGCAATGCCGGGCGGCTGGGGTCGTCCAAAGCCACGCTCGCCATCAGGCGCGGCACGGCGACGATGCGGTCGTACATCGGGCGCTCTTCACTGCGCCAGGGCAGCAGCGGGCGCAGGCCCTCGTACCAGCGCTGTGCCTGCGCCGGCGTGGCCGCGCCGGGGTGGTAGACGATGCCGCCTTCTGCATCCTCCAGCAGCTGAACCGGCTCGGGCGGGAACAATTCGCCCAGCGCTGATGACTGTGTTTGCATACAGCCATCTTAGTGCCGTGCGAGGCGGCGCACAAGCACCCAGGGCCGCGTCAGGCGGTCATATAGAGATGCCGCTGCGCGACTCGATCTGCTACGGTAATGAAAGCACTCGGCGCAGGCAAGTCGGGCGCCAAACGGCGAATCCTTATAGAAATCTGCCCATCAACGTCTGTACGGCGCGGCTATGCAGACACGGCGGCGCAGCGCCCGGGCGCGTCGTCAGCCGGGTAGATCAACCATGCTCTGCCAGCGCACGCCGGGCAGCGCCTCGTAATGCGCCACCAGCACGATGCGCTGCGGGGCGTGGGCCACGGCGTTCAGCGCGTCTGCAAGGTAGTTGACCGAAGGCTTGTCCAGACCCGCCACGGGTTCGTCGATCAGCGTCAGCGGCGCGCCGCTGGCCAGGGCGGCGGCCATGAACAGCTTGCGCTGCGTGCCGGTGGACAGGGCCAGCAGCGGTTTGCCCAGGTGCGGCGCCAGGGTCCAGCCCTGTAGGTACTGCTGCAAGGCGGAGTCGCTCCATTGCGGCCAACGGGCGGGGAGCGTGGCCAGCCACTGCGCGGGCGTTTGCGTGGGTGGCAGGCCAGGTTCGCGCGGATTCATCCAGAACACCTGCTCGATGTAAGCGGCACCCGGCGCGACGGAGCCAGTGGAAGTGACGGGCACCACGGCGCTGGGCGCGGTGTCGGACGGGATGTAGGGCGCGCTGGCGGGCGCCCCATCTTCCTCGGCCGACCACTGCAAGGCGATGCGCCCACTCGCCGCGCTGCGCTGGCCGGCCAGCAACTGCAGCAGGCTGGTCTTGCCGCTGCCGTCGCCACCGCGCACCAGGCCCAGCCCAGGCGCCCAGTGGTGAGACCAGCCGACCCACAGCGGGCGGCCGGGGTAGCCAAAGTGCAATTGATCGACGTGCAGGTGCGGTGAGGTGTCGGGCATGGTGGCTAGGCGGTGGGGGCCGCCGCAGTGTAGATGCGCGCGGCGCGGGCTCAGCCCAGATCCAGCTGAATTACCTGGCCGAAGCCCAGCACCTCGCGCGGCCAGTCGGCGGCCGTCGCGGGCAAGCGAACACCGCGCGACCACAGCAGGGCCGCGCGCATCACGCCCGCGTGGGTGACCCACAGCGTGTCGCCGCCCGACTGGCGGGCCTCGTCCCACGCGGCGCCCACGCGCGCCATCACCTCGGCCACGCTTTCACCGTGACCGCCCGGCCGCCCGTGGGCAAAGTCGGCCGTCCAGGCGTCGAAGGCGGCGCGCGGCACGGCGTCCCACGGCTGGGCTTCCCACGCGCCGAAGTCCATCTCGCGCAGGCGCGGGTCGGTAATCAGGGTCAAATCAGGCCGCAGCGCACACAGCGCCAACGCCAGCCGCTCGCATCTTTGTAGCGGCGAGCTGCGCAGCCGCACCCCCTGCGGCAGCGACTGCGCCAGGGTCTGGGCCGCCTCAAGAGTGGCGTCGGCGTCGGCGGGCAGATCGGTGGCGCCGTAGCACATGCCCGGTGGGGCGATCACCGGGGCGTGGCGCACCAGCCAGAGCGCCGTCATGCGGGCCACACCAGCACGGCGCCCAGCAGCATCGCCACCTCGCACGCCTGTTGCGTGGCGCCCAGCGTGTCGCCGGTAAAGCCTTGCAGCCGCCGCGCCAGCAGGCGCTTCATGCCCAGCAGGGCCAGCGCCCACGGCAAGGCGCCTGCTACGGTATTGAAAGCACCCAGCGCAAGCACCATCAGCGCCAGCGCCGGTATGGACCACACAAGCCCCACCAGCACACCGCCGCGCGGCACCGCATCGGCCAGCGGTTTGGATTTGCTGCCATCCGCATCGCCCACGTACGGCAGCGCACGCATCAGCAGCAGCGGCGCGAAGCGCGACAGCACGTGCCCAGCCACCAGCACGGCCGCAGCCACGGCGGCGCCGCGCTCTTGCGCCAGCAGGGCGAGCAGCGCCAGTTTCAACGCCAGCACCAGCACCAGGGCGGCTGCGCCGTAGGTGCCGATGCGCGAATCCTTCATGATGGCCAGCGCGCGCTCGCGCGTCACCGCGCCGCCCAGGCCGTCTGCGGTGTCGGCCATGCCATCCTCATGGAAAGCGCCGGTCAGCCACACGGTGGCCAGCGTGCTGAAGGCCGCCGACACCAAGGCGCCCAGCGCGCCGCCGGGCAGCACCCGCAGCGCGCCCCACAGCACCAGCGCACCCACGGCGCCCACCACCCAACCCACGCCCGGAAAGTGCCCCGCGCTGGCGCGCAGCATGGCCGGGCTGTAGCCCACCCATTGCGCCAGTCCGCCGGTGACGGGGATGCGGGTAAAGAACTGCAGCGCCAGCAGGAAATGGCGCACGCCTTGCACGGGGTTCATGACACAGGTTTAGAGCCAAACAAGGTTCTAGCGCCCATCCATCCAGCGCCGGTAGCTACGGTTTTCATAGTGTCTGAGTGCCCGTCACGCACGGTCAGACACGCCTGCCGATTCAAAGCTGGCCATCTCGTTCAGGATGGCGCAGGCCGACACCAGCAGGGGCCACGCCAGCGCGGCGCCACTGCCCTCGCCCACGCGCAGGCCCATGTCCAGCAGCGGGCCGATGCCTTGCTGCGCCGGGGCACCCGCGCCCAGCATCGCCAGCAGACGCGCATGGCCGCGCTCGTCCGACTGGTGTGCGAACACGCAGCGCTGCAGCACCGGCGGCGCCAGCCGGCTGGCCACCAGCACCGCCGCGCTGGCGATGAAGCCGTCCACCACAATCACCCGCCGCTCGCTGGCCGCTTGCAGGATGGCGCCGACCATGGTGGCGATCTCCAAGCCGCCCAGCGCCGCCAGCGCGGCCAGGGGCGCCGTGGCCTCGGCGTTGGCGGCCAGCGCCTCGCGCAGCACGGCGGTCTTGCGCGCCACACCTTGCGTATCCAGGCCGGTGCCGGCGCCGGTGACTTCGGCCACGTCCACGCCACCCAGGCGCGCTGTCAGCAGCGTGGCGGCGCTGGTGTTGCCAATGCCCATCTCGCCCAGCAGCAGCGCATTGCCCGGCAAGCCCTGGACCAGCGCCACGCCGTTGGCCAGCGCCTGGTCGCACTGCGCGGCTGTCATCGCCGGGCCTGCGCTGGCGTCTTGCGTGCCCGCCGCTACTTTGCGAATCAGCAGCCCGGGCGCGGGGGCGAAGTCGTGCCGCACGCCGCAATCGACCACCGTTTGCGCGATGCCGTGCTGGCGCGCCAGCACGCTCACCGCAGCGCCGCCGGCCAGAAAATTGCCCACCATCTGCCAGGTCACGTCGCTCGGGTACGCAGACACCCCGCGCGCCACGATGCCGTGGTCGGCCGCAAACACCACCAGCTGCGGCGCGTGCAGGCGCGGCTCGGTCGTGCCCAGGATGGCGCCCAGGCGCTGCGCCAGCGCGGCCAGCCGGCCCAGCGCGCCGTGCGGCACGGTCTTGCGGGCGATCTTGTCGGCCAATGCGGCCGCCAGATCGGGGTTGTTCAAATCAGGGACGGGAGGAATCTGAAACACGGGTTTTGCCAAGGCTTGCGAAAAACCCCGCCATCATGCCCGCGCGGGCGGGGCACCGCGCCAAATTGCGCCAGTGGCGGTTGGCACAGCGGCCTGCCACCACGGCAGCGTCACGCCGACGATGCCCAGGCCCGCCAGCCAGGCGAAGCGGCGGAAGACGGCGGCACGCCAAGTGGCACGACGGGGATTCGTTCTGATTTTTTCGGTGCTCATTACCCTTCGTCTCATGCGCCTTGGGCCATCGCACGCGCGTCGCCGCCCTCAGGCCACCCACACGCCGAAACAGGCGCATGATGGCGGCCGGCCGTTGCCGCCCCTGGCGCGGCCGCATCTTCAGGAGATTCGCCGCCATGGTCCACACCGCCGCCCAGACCGGCTTCACGAAAGAGGCCGACGCCTACGTGCGCGGCCGCCCCGATTACCCGCCCGAGCTGGACGGATGGCTGGTAGACGCGCTGCGCCTTGGCCCCGGCGCCACCGTGGCAGACGTGGGCGCGGGCACGGGCAAGTTCACGCCCAAGCTGCTGGCCACCGGCGCCAACGTGATCGCCGTGGAGCCGGTGGACGCCATGCGCGCGCGCATCCCCGCGCACGAACGGTTGAGCGTGCAAGCCGGTACGGCCGAAGCCACCGGCCTGCCCAGCGCATCGCTGGACGCACTGGTGTGCGCGCAGGCCTTCCACTGGTTTGCCAGCCACGCATCGCTGGACGAATTTGCGCGCGTGATGAAGCCCGGCGCGCGCTTGGGGCTGGTGTGGAACGTGCGCGATGAATCCATGGACTGGGTGGCCGCCATCACGCGCGTGATCGAGCCGTATGAGGGCGACGCGCCGCGCTATTGGAAGCAAACCTGGCGCCAAAGCTTTCCGCACCCCGCCTTCACGCCGCTGGAGGAAACCACCTTCACCCACGCGCACGTTGGCCCGCCTGAGCAGGTGATCATCGCCCGCACGCTGTCGACCAGCTTCATCGCCGCGCTGCCCGAGCCCGAACGTGAGCACGTGCGTGAGCAACTGATGCAGCTGATCGCCACGCACCCCGCGCTGCGCGGCCAAGCCACGGTGAGCTACCCGTATGTGACGCATGCGTTCATGGCGGCGCGCCGCTGAGCGAACACGCACCCTGCCCCGCCCCCCGCTAACGCGCCGCACGGTGCGTTAGCGGATCAAGCCCGCCAGCGCGCCCGGCGCGAAAGCCGCCTCCAGCGCGCCCGCCAGCCCCTCGAACACATCGTCCAGCGACGGGGCGGCGGCGCCAAACAAGGCGTGCAGCACGCCCGCATCCTCAAACAGGCCGTGCACGTAGCAGCCCAGCACGTTGCCAGCGGGGTTCTGCCAGGCCAGCTGCGGCACCACTTCGCGCGCCACGTCGCCCTTGGCGGCCATCGCCGGGTGCTGGGCCGTCTGGCCGCTGTGGATTTCGTAGCCGGTGAAGGCCACGCCCGCCAAGCGCGCCCAGGCGCCCTGCACATCCCCTGCAAAACGCGCGCTGCTGCGGCGCACGGTCTTTTGCGGGGCGAACGCGGTTACCAGCGGCAGCAGCCCCAGGCCGGGGCCGCTGGCGGGCGTACCAGCGGATTCAACCCCGTCCATGTCGATCAGGGCTTCACCCAGCATCTGCAGCCCGCCGCAGATCCCCAGCACGCGGCCACCGTGCGCCGCGTGGTCGGCAATGGCCGCGTCCAGCCCTTGCGCGCGCAGCCACGCCAGGTCGGCCAGCGTGGCCTTGCTGCCGGGCAGGATGACGGTGTCGGCGCCGGCCAGTTGGGCGGGCGTGCGCGCCCAGCTCACGCGCAGGCCGGGCACATTCTTGAGCGGCTGAAATTCGTCCAGGTTGCTGAGGCGCGGGTAGGCCACGATGGCGATGTGCCTTGGCGTACCGCCATGTGATTCGCTATGCTTTACATAGCTGCTGGCGCTGGCTGCACCAGCGCCAGAGGCCGATTTGTCTTGAAACCCCACGGTGGCTACGTCATCAAACACGCCGTCTTCTTCAGGCAGGCCGTGGCCAAAGCGCATGGGCACCACGGCCAGCGTGGGCACGCCCGTCAACTGCTGCAGCTGCTGCGGCGCGGGCGCCAGCAGGCTGGCGTCGCCACGGAACTTGTTGAGCACGAAACCGGCGATGCGCGTGCGATCAGCCTCGGGCAGCAGCGCCCAGGTGCCGTACAGGTGGGCGAACGCGCCGCCGCGGTCGATGTCGGCCACCAGCAGGCAGCGCGCGTCGGCGTGGCGCGCCACGCGCAGGTTGACGACGTCGCTGGCCATCAGGTTGATCTCGGCGGGCGAGCCGGCGCCCTCGATCACCACCACGTCGTTCTCGGCGCGCAGGGCGTCCAGCGCCGCAGCAATTTGCGGCCACACGCGTTCGCTGCGGCCGCGCCAGGGCAGCGCGCTCAGCTCGGCGTTGGCTTGGCCCATCAGCACCACCTGGCTGCGCGTGTCGGCCTCGGGCTTGAGCAGCAGCGGGTTCATGCGCACATCGGGCACGGCGCGCGCGGCCAGCGCCTGAAAGTACTGCGCGCTGCCGATTTCGCCCCACGCCATCCCGGCATCGGACGCCACCCGCTTCGCCGCCGGGCCGCCCCAAGGCGAAGCAGCCCCCTCGGGGGGCAGCGCAACAGGCGAAGCCGTAGAGCGTGGGGGCCCCAACTCTGCCGCCGGGCCGCCCCAAGGCGAAGCAGCCCCCTCGGGGGGCAGCGCAACAGGCGAAGCCGTGGAGCGTGGGGGCCCCAACTCTGCCGCCGGGCCGACCGAAGGCGAAGCAGCCCCGTCGAGGGGCAGCGCACCCTGCGCAGCAGGCAGCGCGGGGGCCACGACTCTCGCGTTGTTGCTCATGTTCTGCGCCTTGAAGGGCGCCACTTTCAAGCCCTGGTTGGCGTAGTGGCGGCACAGCGCGGTGGTGATCCAGCTTTTACCGGCGCCGCTGCTGGTGCCCAGCACCATCACGCAGCGCGCGAGCGGCTTGGCGGGCGACACAGCGTCAAGCATGGCGCACCCCGCAGCATCTTTGGCCGGTGACAGCATGTCGCAGAGGCAGCGGGCAAGGCGTGAAGTTCATGGCGGGTGATTGTCCACAGCGAATGGCCGCCACCTGAGTGAGAGCGCGCAAAGTCAGTCATCACGCGCCGGTGGCCGCGCGCCGCGCTGCTTCGAGCCGATCGCGGATCGCCTCGCACTGCGCGCGCGGCATGCGGGGGTCGAACGCGCTGACCTCCGAGCCGCCACCCACCAGCCACAGCCGCACGCGGCAGCCACGCGTCCACGTCCCGCGCCCGCCACCGCCGCCCGCCACGACCTTGCTGACACGGCGCCACGGCAGGCGCTCCTGCTCGATCCACGGCCGCTCAAACTCCAGCCCTACCAGCATGGGTATGCAAACCGGTAATCGCCAATTTCCTACAATGGCCCGCGCGCTGTGCCGGCCAACGGGTCGCTGTCGCACCGCGCCATGGCGGCCGCCCATCCGGTCTTGGACGTCCGTCGCAAAAAACACCATCCAAGAAGCAAGGGAGTTGGAGCATGTCCGTGTCTTACCGTATCGCCAGCGTGGTCACGCTGGGCTTGGCGGCTTGCCTGGGCTCGGCCCATGCGCAAACCAACCTGATCGTCAACGGCAGCTTTGAATCGCCTGTCCCAACCGGCTGGCAGGGTGCCGATCCTGGGCCTATCGGAAGTCCATGGACCAACGCCGTGGCGCTGACGGCCTGGACAGCCAACGATGTGAGCCTGCACGGCTGGCCTGCTGCCAGCACCCGCGCGCAGGATGGCAACCAGGTGATTGACCTGAATGGCAGCAACCCAGGTTGGATCGAGCAGACCGTCACGCTGGTGCCCGGTCACCGTTATCAGCTGGACTGGTACGACTCGCGCCACTACGGCATGGCCAGCAACGTCACCACGACCTACAACGTGCTGATCAACGGCGCGCCGACGGGGTCCAGCGTACCCACGGGCATCGGCACCGCGGACGCCTTGCCCGCCAACTGGTGGAACGCGCAAACGATGCAGTTCGTGGCCTCGGCGGCGTCCACCGCCGTTCGCTTTGCCGCCACCGCGCCGGGCGGCCCGGTGGGCGCTTTCATTGACAACGTGCGGCTGATCGACATCACGCCCACCGTCTCGATCGCCTGCTCCGCCGCATCGCTGACCGATTCCGCTGGGCAAGTATCGGCGTGCACGGTGACCAGTTCCACCGCTGCCCCGGCCGGCGGCCTGTCGGTCAACCTGACGCTGCCAGCATCTGGCTCACGCTACACCGTCAGCTGCGCCAGCCCGGTGGTCATTGCCGCCGGTGCCACCAGTTCGACCACGCCCTGCACCGTGACCGCTGTGGCCAACACCGACGTGGGCGATGGCAGCGTGACCGCCACCCTCACAGTGGCAGCTGGCAACGGCTACATCCCCAGCACAACCAACGGTACGGCCACTGTCACAATCACCGACGACGACGTCGTGGCGGTGCCTGCGCTGGGCGGCTGGGCGCTGCTGGCGCTTTCGGGCCTGCTGGGCGTGTTTGGCCTGCACCGCCGCGCCTCACACTGACGCGCTGCGACCCTGGTTGGCAAGCTGTGCGGGCCGGGTTCGTTGGCCTGCAACAGCAGAAGATCGAAACGCTGGCAGCGGTTCAGGACCATGGCTTTCGAGTCGAATCGACCGCCAGCGCTTGCCCCAACTGCGCAGGCAGCTACACAATCAATAGCAAATCGGTAGCGCCTTGTGGTCAGCCCATACGGATGGCCGCACCGCACCGTGCGCAAAGAAACCAGCCATGCGGCATGAGAGGGCCTGTGGCCTCAAACCGTCGGCGGCCGGGGCGCGGCCGGGCGCCGCACCATGCGCGTCATGATGGTTTGCAGCGCGGTGCCCGCTTCTGCGCCGGTGCACAGCCCCGTGTGAACGGGTGAAGTCTGGATGATGCTGCTGCGCCGCGCGGTCAGCCAGTGAAAGCGCGCGCGGTAGGGCAATTGGGCGATGGGGCCGCCCTCGGGCAGCCCTGCGCAGATCGCGACGATGGCGCGCAGATGGCGGCGCACGGTGTCCAGATCGGCGTGCGCGTCCAGCGCCAGCAGCCGCGCCTCGTCCAGCTCAATGGCCGCTTCCAGAAAGCCGGCGCGCTGGCACGAGAGGATGACGCCGACGTTGATGAATTCCTCGCGCTCGGCGCGCGGCACCACGCGCACGATGGCGTAGTCGTAAACGTCAGCCGCGTGCATCGATCGCCCCTTTCAACCAACGCGCACGGTCGGCCAGGCGCGCCTGGAAATAGCGCAGGTAGGCGGTGCGGTGCGCTGCCGGATCGGCCAGTGCGGCATCCTGCCGATCCGCGGCGGCCAGGTTCAGAAACTCGTCCGGAACGCCGTTCAGAATGCCTTGCAGCACCTCGCCGGACAGGCGCGGCGCCAAGGCGGCGTCGGCCTCGGCGAGCTGGCTGGCGCGCGGCAACAGCACATGTTCGGCGATGGGCGCGAAGGGTTTGCCGGGGTCGGCCACGGTGCCGTTCCAGGCGTGGTGAAAGGTCAGGCTGGCGCCATGGTCGATCAACCACGGCTGGCGGTGCCACATCAGCAGGTTGGTGTTGCGCGCGGTGCGGTCCACGTTGCTGACCAGCGTGTCGAACCACACCAGGCGCGAGGCGAAGTCGTCCGTCACCTGATCCGCCGAGGGGTCGAAGTTGACGGCGGCGGGCAGGTAATCCAGCCCCACGTTGATGCCCGCGCTGGCGCGGATCAGGTCCTGGATTTCAGGGTCGGGCTCGGTCTGTGCCAGCGCCGGATCCAGACCGGCCAGCACCACTTCAGGCACCGGCAGCCCGACGGCGCGGGCGATGCCGCCAGAGATGATCTCGGCCATGAGGGCCCGCACGCCCTGGCCCGCGCCGCGAAACTTCAGGACGTACAGGCCCTGGTCGTCGGCCTCGACCACGGCCGGCAGCGAGCCGCCTTCACGCAGCGGGGTGACGTAGCGCCGCACACGCACGGTGCGCAGGGGTGGCGATGCAGAATTCATGCGGCATGTTAGCCGGGCCGCGCCGAAGTGGCGGCCAGCCAGGCCGCCCGCAGCGCCTGCTGCGATGCGGGCGGCAGCACGCCCAGGCGCACATGGCCCGGTAGTCCGAAGGAAGCGCAGTCGCGCAGCTTGACCCCCTGCGCCCTCAGGCGCTCAAGTACTGGAGCCGTATGGCTTTCAGGCAGCGGCAGCCGCGCGACAAAGAAATTGGCTACGCTGCGAGGTACGAGATGCCAGCCCAGCCCGGTGCACAGCGCCACCTGCTCGGACTTCCAGGCGCGCAGCGTCGCCAGGGAATTGGCCAGCCAGGCTTGGGCGCCCTCTTCCACCCAGGCATTGAGCATGGCCACACCATCTGCGCCCAGCGGCCAGGAAGGTGCCCGCGCCTCAGCAGCGGCGGCCTGGGCACCGTCGGGCGCAACAGCGTAGGCGGCGCGCACGCCGGTGAGGCCCAGCGCCTTGTTGGGCGTCCATAGCTGCCATACATCGAGAGGAACCGTCGGCGACTGGCCCACGAGACGCAGCGGGGCGTAGGCGCAGTCCAGCACGCGCACGTCGCCGGGCTTGGCGCTGTCGCCCGACCAATGCGCCAAAGCATCGTCTGCGACGCCCAGGGGGCTGGATGGCTCGCACGCCCAGAGCAATGCGGGTGCGCCGGTACTCCGGCCCGCGCCCTCGCACGTCAAACCCCACACCGACGCGGCGCGCGCGTAGTCGCCATAGGCGTGCGGCGGCATGGTCGCGCACCGCAGGCCCGCGCGGTGCGCCAGCGCGCTGATGCGGTGGATGAATTCGCTGGCGCTGGCCGCGATCACGACGCGCTCGGGCGCCACGCCGTGAAAGCCCGCAAGCTGCCTGCGCAGCGCGGCGTAGCTCGGATCAGGGTAGCGCGCGAAATCGGCTTGCTGCACAGCCGCCAGCGCATCAGGGCACGGCCCGCAGGCGTTGGCGTTGGTGGAAAAGTCGTGTGCAGGCACGCCCAGTGCATCCGGCCCGCCGTGGGTGGTTTCAAGCAGGTGGCCGCCAAACTGACCTGCCGCGTCGGCCAGCGCTGGCGCCTGATCGGCGGCCTTGAAGGGTTCAATTTTCATAGCACTCAGCGCTGGATGCACCTGCGGTAGCGGTCGATTTGACCCACAAATACACCCGCCGCACACCCGTGCCCGATGAAGGCATCGTGGGCCTCAGCGCCAGCGGGTCTCGCCATCGTCAACTCGTTGCAACGACGCCCCCAGGGTTCGCTGTGCCTGCGTCCTGCACGTCGAATGCGACGGGCGGCAAACCGGCGTAGTGCCGGTCGGCCATGGTGATGAACGCGGATTCCAGATTTCGGGCAAAACGCTTGCCGTCGAACAGCGACGAGGTCTGCCGCTGGGCGGCAAGCCTGGCGCGCAGCGCTGCCAGACGCTCGGGCGAACGGGCCAGGTCGATCGCGGTGGCTTCGTAGTCGTCCAGATGGGTGGTGACCAATTCATCCAGCGACAGCGCCCGCAGCAGGCTGGCCGCCACACGGCCCTGGAACGCGTTGCCCAAGCAGGTCAGCAGAGGCACGCCCGCCCACAACGCATCGCTGGCGGTGGTGTGGGCGTTGCAAGGCAGCGTGTCGAGGAACAGGTCGGCATGGCGCAGGCGCGACAAATGTTGGTCCGCCGGCAAGTTCGGTGCAAAGACCAGCCGCTGCGGGTCCACCCCTGCTGCGGCCGCGTGCCCGCGCAGCTTGTCCGCGCCCTCGGGCGTGCCCTGGTACAGCCACAACACGCTGCCTGGGACGGCCTGCAGGATGCGCATCCAGCGGGCAAAAACCTCGGGAAGGATTTTGTAGGTGTTGTTGAAGCACACGTAGACGAAAGCCGATTCGGGCAGCCCAAGCTCACCGCGCGTAAAAACATCTTCGGCGATGCGGCGCTGGCTGTCGTTGCACTGGTAGCTGTGCGGCATGCGCACCACTTTTTCGGAGAAGTGCGCCTCGTGCTCGGGCGGAATCACCGTGGGGTCGGCAATGATGTAGTCCATGCAGGCGCTGCCCAGTGTGCCGGGGTAGCCCAGGTAACTGACCTGCACGGGCGCGCAGCCCTCTGCAAACAACTGCTGGCGGCCGTGTTGCGTGTAGCCCTTCAGGTCGATGGCGATGTCCAGCTGCAGTTGCCGCGCCTGCGCAGCAATGCGGTCGATGCTCCAATCCTTCACGTACAGGAATTGATCGAAGCAGGGCGCGATGCGATCGGTCATCGCGTCGCGCTCAGTCGGCCCGAAGGAAAAGCCGTAGACCTCGAAGCGCTCATGATCGTGCGCGGCCAGCATCTCGGCCATGAGCATGCAGGTGGCGTGGT